>NZ_JBHSQO010000058.1:0-52829 GCF_042658445.1 Saccharothrix lopnurensis
AACCCCCACACCCCTCCTTCCACATCGGCAACGGCATGACCACCCCACCGTGGCCGGACGTGCACTACGCGGGATGACCTTCACCCGCGAACCGCTCGCGTGTGCCCGAGCCGCCGGCTCGGGCACACGCGAGTGCCGCCTCAGCCACCTGCGCCAGGACCGGTGGAGGTTCCTCAGGGCGCACAGCAGCGCCGACCGAGGGCATTCCGGCCACCGCCCGGGAACCGGTCGACTACCGTCGCACCCCATGGTGACCACGGCCTCGACCACCTGGCTGCTCGACTCCGACCCGGCGCTGCGCTGGCAGGTGGAGCGCGACCTCCTCGGCGAGCCGCCGGAGGTGTGGGGGGCGACGCGGGTGAGGGTCGCCACCGAGGGCTTCGGCGCCCGCCTCCTCGCGCTCCAGGACCCGGACGGCCAGTGGGCGGGCGGCGCGTTCTTCCCCACCGGCTTCGACTTCAACGGTCCCGAAGCGGCGGAGGGCGCGGGCCAGCCGTGGACGGCGACGACGTGGGCGCTGAACGCGTTGCGCGAGTGGGGTGTGGACGCCGAGGTGCTGCGCGGGCGCCGCACGGTCGAGCTGCTCGCCGAGAACAGCCGCTGGGAGTACGACGACCTGCCGTACTGGGGCGGTGAGGTCGACTGCTGCATCAACGCGTGGACCGTCGCGAACGGGGTGTGGCTCGGGGCGGACGTCACCGGCGTCGTCGACTGGTTCGTGGAGCACCGGCTGTCCGACGGGGGCTGGAACTGCGAGTGGGTCGAGGGCTCGACGCGCTCCTCGTTCCACTCGACCCTCAACTCGCTCAAGGGGTTGCTCGCCCACGAGGTCGCGACCGGCGGCACGGACGCCACCCGCGCCGCCCGCCGCGCCGGTGAGGAGTACCTGCTGCGGCGCGGCCTCTTCCTCCGCCTGTCCACGGGCGAGCCGGTCGCGCCGTGGGTGGACCGCTTCGCCTACCCGTTCCGCTGGTTCTACAGCGTGCTCAACGCGGCCGACCACTTCCGCGAGGCCGCACTGCTCGACGGCACTCCCCCCGACCCGCGCATGGCCGACGCGATCGGGCTCGTGCGCGCCGCGCGGCAACCGGACGGCACCTGGCTCCAGGCCCGCCGCCACCCCGGCCGGGTGTGGTTCGAGGTCGACGTGCCGGCGGGTGAGCCGTCGAAGTGGCTCACCCTGTCCGGGACGCGGGTGCTCGACTGGTGGGACTCGCGGTCCTGAGGCGCGTTCAGCGGGTCGCCGGGCGGGCGGCGGCCCGCTGGTCCAGCCACGTCAGGATCGCCCGGTTCGTCTCGTCCGGCTTCTCCTGCTGGATCCAGTGACCGCAGTCCAGACCGGTCACCTCCACGTCGGGCACGAACTCCGCCAGTCGTTCGGACCTCGGGATCGTGTCGCGGTCGCCGTAGATCATGAGTGCGGGCTGCCGGACGACCGGGTCGACGTCGGCCAGCAGGCGCCAGTTGCGGTCGAGGTTCCGGTACCAGTTGATGCTGCTCGTGAAGCCCGTCGAGGCGAAGGCGGAGACGAAGACGGCCAGTTCGTCCTCGCTCATGACGGGCTCGCCGAGGGGTGTTTCCGCCCTGGCGAGGTCGATCATCGCCATACCGGGCCGAGGCGGTTTCGAGGGCTCGTCCTTCCGGAACGCGTTGCGCAGGAACTGGGCCGTGTGCTCGTCGAGCACGGCGTCCGCGACGCCCGGCTGCCGGTTGAAGTGGACGAAGTAGAAGTCGGGGCCGAGCACGGCCTCCATGGAGTCGATCCAGGGCACCTCTCCGCGCTCCTGGTAGGGCAGGCTCAGCGCCACCACGCCGTTCACCCGGTCCGGGTGCAGCAGGGCCAGGCCCCAGACGACGAACGCGCCCCAGTCGTGGCCGACGAAGGTGGCGTCCTCGTAGCCGTGGTGGTCGAGGAGTGCGACGAGGTCACCCGACAGGTGCTCGATGTCGTAGGCCGTCACCTCGGCCGGGCGGGACGAGTTGCCGTAGCCCCGCTGGTTCGGGACGATGACGTGGTAGCCCGCCGCGGCCAGGGCCGGCACCTGGTGGCGCCAGGAGAAGGCGTGCTCCGGCCAGCCGTGGCAGAGCACGATGGGCTTCGCGTTCTCCCGGCCCGCTTCGAAGACCTCCAGCTCCACACCGTTGACGGAAACCGTGGTGGGTTCGGGGAAGTCGGTCGGATCGGACATCGCGTTTCTCCCTGTGGTTCGTCGGCGTCGGCGTCGGCGCGGCCGGCGGCCGATGCGGTCGGGTCGCCATGGTGCCGACCGAAACAGGTCACCCCGTGACCGGTTTTCCGTGGGAGTGTTGCCGGTGTGCGAGCCGACCGGCTGATGGCCCTCCTCCTGCTGCTGCAACAGCGCGAGCAGCTGACCGCGGCGGAGGTCGCCCGGGAGCTGGAGGTGTCCGAGCGCACCGCCCGCCGCGACTTCGACGCCCTGGCCGTGGCCGGGGTGCCCGTGTACTCCATCCAGGGCCGGGGCGGCGGCTGGCGCCTCGTGGGCGGCGCCCGCACCGACCTGTCCGGGTTGACCGCGGGTGAGGCCCGCGCCCTGTTCCTGGTCGCCGGCCCGGCCTCGGCCGCGGCGCCGGCCGTGAAAGCGGCGCTGCGCAAGCTCGTCCGCGCCCTGCCGGAACCTTTTCGGGCGCAGGCCGAGGCGGCGGCGTCGTCGTTGGTCGTGGACCCGCAGCGGTGGGGGTCGGACCGGGTCCGGCACCGGCCGCCGCCCCGCTTCCTCGACGAGCTCCAGGACGCGGTGATCCGCGGCGTGCAGGTGCGGCTCGGCTACGTCGACGGCAACGGCGCCGAGACCGGGAGGACCGTGCACCCGCTGGGCATCGTCGCCAAGGGCCCGTCGTGGTACCTCGTCTGCGACACCGACGCCGGCCGGCGGACCTTCCGGGTCGACCGCGTGTCGTCCGCCGAACCGACCGGCGACCCCGTGCGCCGACCCGACGACTTCGACCTCGCCGAGAGCTGGCGCGAGATCGCCGACGAGGTCGACCGCAGGCGGACGCCCCTGGAGGTCCGGGCGACCTGCGCGCCCGACGGGACGGCCCGGCTCCGGATGGTGCTCGGCGACCGGCTTGAGATCGGGGGTCCCACGACCGACGGCCGCGTCGAGGTCGTGATCCGCGGCTACAACGAGTACGCGCTCGCCGGCGAGCTCGCCGGGCTGGTCGAGTGGCTGGAGGTGACCGGACCCGCGGGTGTGCGGGACCACCTGGCCTCGATCGGCAGCGCACTCGTCGAACGGTACGGCTGAGACCGGCCCGTCGTCGGTCGTCCCCACGGCGTGTTCGGCGTCAGGGACCGGCGCCCTCGGCGGGCGTCCAGAGCACCCCGGGGACGTCACCGGTGGAGAAAAGCCCGGCCCGACGCCGATACCGCCGGCGCCGGGCTGGGCACTGCACAGTTCTTCGGTTCAGCCGGCTGGTCAGCCGAAGTTCACGTCACTGCACCACATGTAAGCCTGGTCCAGGTGCGAAGCCTGCCAGATGGTGAACACGACGTGGTGACCCCGGTAGGAGCCGTTGGTCTGGACGTTGAACTTGATGTCCTTCGCCGGGGCGTAACGACCGGTCGTGGTGACCAGGTCGAGGTCGCCCCACCCGAGCCGCTGGGTGCTGGGGTCGTAGCTGTTCTTGCTGACGTAGACCCGGAAGTAGTCGGCACCGTGGCTGGCCTGGTCGTACAGGTGCACCTGGAAGTTGCTGCCGACGCTGGTGGTCCGCCACTTGCCGGGGTTGTTCAGGGCACTGTTGCGCGAGAGGTTGTTGCTGCAGAGCTGCCCGTTGGGGGTCGCGCCCTGGAAGTTGCCGCCGAGCCCGTCCCGCAGCGCGCTCATCCAGTTCCACATGGTGTCGGCGTTGGACTGGAACGCCTGGTAGCACATGGGGTCCTGCTGCTGCATGGCCGGGTTCGTGTGCTGGCTGCCCCAACTCTGCCAACACTGGTAGGCACGGGTGGCGGGGCCGACGATCGTGCCGTGCGCCGAGGCCGTCGGGGTCCAGACGAACATGGTGGCCAGCATGCCGATGACCAACGCGATGATGCCCCGCCGACGGTTGGCGGACCCGGAGGTACTGCGCATACGCATGGTTGAGCCTCCACTCTTGGAGTGATTGAGCGGCGGTGATCGATATGGGAGCGCTCCCAGAAACAAGCAGTAGCGTATACGTCACTCAGCGAAACTTCAACGAAACTTTGGGCAAGCTCGCGACCGGTACACCAACCTGGGCGGCGACCTCCCCTCCATCCGTGCGCTGACCTGCGCCGATGAGAGCACGACAGCGCGAGGCGGCGGCCACCCCCGGCAGGATCGGCTCGGTCGGGAGCACGGCCGGCACCGGGCCCGCCGCACGGGGATGAGCCGTTCGGCGGTGAGCGGGTCGACCGTCCGGCCCCGCGACCGCTTCCCACGACCAGCGGCGGCGGAGCCCGCCTACCGGACCACGTCGGCGGCGGCCCGCGCCGTGTCGCCGGGCAGGTGGCGGGCGGCCGGGTGCGCGCGGGCGGCGGGGCCGCGGCCTGTCGCCGCGGGTGCCCCCGGACCGGTCTTCGCCGGAGGTGGCGGCGGGGCACGCGCGGTGGTCGGCCAGGGGTGCGCGTGGCCCTGACCGCGCGGCGGTGCGCGGCGGTGGCGCCCGACCGCGGTCCACCGCCACCGCGCTCACCCCCCGGCCGCCGGCACGCGTCCGGTCACCAGGGCCTCCCCCAGCGTGGTCAGCGAGTGCACGGTCCGCGTGCCGTGCCTGGTCGTCCGGATCAGGCCGGCGCCGCGCAGCACCCCGGTGTGCCGGCTCACCGACGCGGGCGACGTGCCGACGCGGCGGGCCAGCTCGGTGGTGCCCGCGCCGGTGCGGGCGCACTCCAGCACGGCGCTGCGGGTCGGGCCGAGCAGCTCGTCCAGCCCGCCCGGCGCGGCCCCGGTCCACCGGTCGGCGTCCGAGATGGGGTACACGAGCACCGGCGGCAGGTCGGGGTCGGCGGGCGTGCCCGGCCGGCGGGCGAAGTACGAGGGCACCAGGCGCAGCCCCCGGCCGCGCGGGTGCAGGTCCCGGTCCTGCGGGGAGTCGACCTCCAGCACGGAGCCGTCCCACCGGGCGTGCGGGCGCAGACCCGCGAGCAGGCCCGGCACGCCGGCGTCCACGAGGTCGCGGGCGCGGCGGGCGCGGTCGGCGTTGACGCTCTCCCGGACCACCTCGGCGTGCGGCTCGACGAGCACCGAGTACAGGTGCCGCACCACGTCCGCGAGCACGGCCGGGCCCCTCGGCCCGCCCAGCAGCGGGTCGACCCACGCCGGCAGCGGTCCCAGGCGCCCCAGCTCCGCCGCCAGCCGGTGCGGCGGGGTCGCGCGCAGCGCCGCCAGCCCCGCCTCCAGCCCGTCGGCCGACTCCGGTGGCGTGAGCAGGTCCGACACCGGCGCCAGCACGTGCAGCAGGCGCGGCGCCGGGTCGCGGCGGTCGAGCCGCTTCCGCACCGCGTTCACCCAGTCGTGGAATACCCGTGGCTGAACGTGGTCGCGCAAGCGGTCGCCGGCGAGCACCACCTCCCACAGCGGGTCGGCGGTCGGCGCGACGGTCGTGCGCACGAGGTCGTCGATCGTGAAATGGATGCGCAGCAAGGTTTTTCCCCCCTGGTTGAAGTCCCCTGGGGACATGATGACCGGACTTTTTCGCCCTGGCGCAACACTCTTGTGAAGTTCACCCGTCGGGAGGACAGTCGCTTCTGCCTGGGGAAACACCGACAGGAACACCGAAAGAGGGGGACGACATGAGGGGAACGTTGAGGCTGGCGGCGGCGGTCGCGGGAATGGCGCTGCCGGGGGTGCTGCTCGCGGCTCCGGCGCAAGCGGGGCCGACCGGGGGCGACGACGTGGCGACCCGGCACTACGCCTGCAACAGCTCGGTGGTGCCGCCGAACTCGGACCCGATCTCGGCGACGACGGGCGGCACCTCCGGTGCGCGCATCCGCACCGGCTCGTCGACGTCCTGCACGGCGGTCGGCACCGTCGAGCCCTCCAACCAGCTGGACTACCACTGCTGGACGCTCGGGAACGACGGCGCCACGTGGACCTACCTGCGGAACGTCACCACCAACAGGCGGGGCTGGGTCCGCGACGACCTGCTGCCGGGCAACGGCAGCAACTACGCCTGCCCGAACTGACGCACCGGGAGCACGACCGGACGCCGCGGCTCTACGGCCGCGGCGTCCGGCTCGCGCCTGGGTCACCGATGGCCGGTGTCCGAACCGGACTCGGGGTGGCCTGGGGAGGCGGCCGACGGGGGTGGCTCGGGGGCTCGGTGTCCGACGCGGGTGGCCCGGGTGGCTCGGGGGGCTGGCGCGGGTGGCCCGGGTGGCCCGGGTGGCTGGCGCGGGTGGCCGACGAGGTGGCTCGGGTGGCCGCTGCCGACCAACCCGGCGGGCCCGGCCGGCAGCGACCACGGCCACAAGCGCTTCGCCGCCGCGCTGAGGTAGTGGCAGCGGCAGCGGCCGGTGTCGGTATCGGTGTCGCAGCGGCCGGTGCCGCTGCCGGTGCCACTGCCGCTGTCGGTGCCGCACGTTCCCCTCGACCTCGGCGCCCAGGAGAACCCCGGGGAAAGGCGGCGGCCGAAATGCCGTGGCGGGTCGGACGTGGCGGTCCCTATCCTGCGGCGGTGTCGAAACCACTCACCGGCCCCCTGTGCACGCGGGACTCCCTCGCCGCCCAACTCGGCGAGGCGGGCCTGCGCGCCGGTGACACCGTCCTCGTGCACTCCTCGTTGAGCTCGCTCGGCTGGGTCTGCGGCGGGGCCGGGGCCGTCGTGTCGGCGCTGCTCGGCGTCCTGGGCCCGGACGGGACGCTGGTGGTGCCCACGCAGTGCGGCGACAACTCCGACCCGGCGCGGTGGCGGAACCCGCCCGTGCCCGAGTCGTGGTGGGCCGACATCCGCGCCTCGATGCCGCCCTACGACCCACGCACGACCCCGTCGAACGGCATGGGCGTGGTCCCCGAGGTGGTGCGGACCTGGCCGGGGGCGCTGCGCAGCGCCCACCCGCAGACCTCGTTCACCGCGATCGGGCCGCGCGCCGCCGAGGTGGTGGCGGACCACGCCCTGGACAGCCAACTCGGTGAGCGCAGTCCGCTCGCGCGACTGGAGGCGCTGGGGGCGCGGGTCCTGCTGCTGGGCGTCGGCTTCGACTCCTGCACCGCATTCCACCTGGCCGAGTACCGCCTCCCGGTTCCGCAGAGGGCCGACAACTCCTTCGCGATCACGACACCGCGCGGTCGGGTCTGGACGACCGTCCGCGACGTCGCCGTCGACGGCGACGACTTCGCGGAGCTGGGCGCGGCGTTCGTCGGGGAGCGGCCGGTCCACCACGGCCGGGTGGGTGCGGCGGGCACGCGGTTGTTCCCGCTGGCCGAGGCCGTCGCGTACGCCGAGGTCTGGCTGGCCGAGCACCGCGCCGGGCAGGGGTGAGCGGACGGGGGGTGAGCGGACGGGGATGAGCGAGCACAGGGGGGCGGGCGGGGTTGTCCTCCCGAGCCTCGCCGCCTGATGTCGGCCCGGTACAGCCGGCCCCGCGCCGGCAGGCGAGGTAGAGCGCGTCGCGGACGTGGGCCACCGCCTACCCGGCGGTCAGCCGACCAGCCACCGCTGGTTGGCCTGCCCGGTGCAGGTCCACTGCCGGACCTCGGCGCCGGGCTCGGTGGCGAAGTCGTAGTCGTCCAGGCACAGGCCGCTGTGCCGGTTGACCAGGGTGGTGGTGCCGCTGGTGGTGGTCAGCCGCCACTGCTGCACGGCCAGCCCGTTGCAGGTCCACTGCTGCACGACCGAACCTGCCGCGGTGCCCCAGTCCTTGTTGTCCAGGCACAGACCGCTGTGGCCGTTGGTCAGGGTGTGGTAGCCGTCGCCGGTCGGGGCCAGGTACCAGTCCTGCACGGTGGCCCCGTTGCACGTCCACTGCCGGACCTCCGCACCGGGCGCGGTGCCGAACTCGTAGTCGTCCAGGCACAGGCCGCTGTGCTGGTTGCGGACGCGCACCCGCGTGGTCGACCCGCCGCTCTCGCCCGAGGGGCCCGGCAGGACGGTCGAGGTGGGGACCGGGACACCGAGGTTGGGCGTGCCGTCGGCGTTCCACGAGACCTTCTGCACGCGGGTGGTGCGGGTGGTGCCGCAGCCCTGCGAGGCCGAGGAGTTGGCGTGGTAGGCGATCCAGGTCTCCGTGCCGTCCGGCGAGGTGAAGAACGAGTGGTGGCCGGGACCGAACACGCCGTTGGCGTCGTTGCGCTGGAAGATCGGGTTCGGGAACTTGTACCAGGACGAGACCGCCAGCGGGTCGCCGCCGCGGTACTCCAGCGTGCCCAGCTTGTAGTCCGCGGTGCCGCAGTAGCTGGCCGAGTAGGTCAGGAACGTGCGGTCGTTGCGCTGGAGGGCGAACGAGCCCTCGTTGACCGGCTGGCCCTGCCGCTCCCAGGCCAGCGTCGGCGCCGAGATCCGGGTGCCGCGGGCGGACACCGCGGTCGGGGAGCTCATCGGCGCGATGTAGATCGACTGGAGCCCGTCGGTGTGGAAGGCCGAGTAGTGGAAGTACAGGGCGCCGTTGAGCTTGAGCACCGCGCCGTCGATGGCCCAGCCGTTGCCGGGCATCAGGTCGAGCACACCGCGGTAGGTGTAGGGGCCCGCCGGGTCGTTGGCGGCGCTCTCCAGCACGTGGGTGCGGCGCTGACCGTAGCCGGAGCGGGGTTCCACCGAGTAGTAGACGTACCAGCGGTTGTTGATCTGCTCCAGGTGCGGGGCCCACATGGTGCAGCAGCCCTCGTTCTGCGTCGCGGTGAAGATCCGCGTCTCGGGCGCGCCGCGCAGGCCGGCGATCGTGGAGGACCGGCGCATCAGGATGTCGGAGCTCCACGTCGTGGCGACGTAGTAGTAGTTGCCGTTGTGCTGCACCAGCGTCGGGTCCGCGCTGTTGGGCGCGGGCACGACCGGGTTGGTGAACGACGGACCGGGCGCGGCCTCGGCCCGGGGCTGGACCGCCGTGGTCGGGGACAGGGCGGTGAGGAGGGCGGCGACGAGCGGCAGGAGCCGCCTCCCGCGGTGTGCTGACGGCATTGCGCGCTCCCGGTGACAGGGGGTGGGAGGGTCGGACCGGACCGGTGTCGATCTCCTCGGTGGAGGGGATGCCCCGCTCGGGGAACCGAAGATGTTTGCGTTAACATCAGATGCCCAACCAGTGTGTGACACAGGCCACGATCATGTCAAGGTACGCCTCCTCAGCCTTCCCCCCTATCTGAGGATCGATGCTGTTAGCGTTAACAGATCGGGCCCGAAGGCGTCACCGGTCACCTCTCCTACCGGTGGCCGCCACGGGGCGGGCGGGCGTTGGCGGTCCCGCGCCGTGTGCGGCGAGTGCGGCGGTTCGGGTCAAGCGGTTCGCCCGAACCGGTCATCTTGGGAACGTACTCGCCTCCGCGGTCGTCCCAGTCGCAGTAGCGTGGCGCGGTCTTGACCGTCACCGGAGGGGGAACCGATGACCGATCCGTTGGCGAACGTGCAGCGCCTGGTGGACGACTGGGAGCGCAACGCGCAGGAGAAGGCGGCACGGTACGAGGCGATGCGGCAGGAGGTCGAGCGGATCTCGATCACCCGCTCGGCGGCGGGCGGGGCGGTGAGCGTGACCGTCGGTTCGAACGGGATCCCGAGCGCGGTGGTCATGACCGAGGGCGTGTCGCGGTTGCGGCCGGAGCAGGTCGCGGCGGCGGTGATGGAGGCGATGCGCGCGGCGCAGGCCGCCTACCCGGCGGAGTTGGCGCGGATCGTGGACCAGACCGTGGGCGGGACCGAGTCGGGGCGGCACATCGTGGCCACCGCGGAGCGCAACTTCCCGCCGGTCGAGCCGGAGTCCCCGCCGCCCGGACCGCCGCGTCGCCCGCGCGGGGACGACGACGGTGATTTCAGCGGCGAGAGCTACCTGGGGTGATGTGATGACCGGCGGTTACCAGGCCCTGACGGGTGAGATCGGCGCGTTGGCGGGACGGGTGGAGGGGTTGTCGGAGCGGTTGCGCGCGGCGGCGGACGCGGCGCGGACGGTGGCGATGAACGACTCCGCCTACGGCGTGGTCTGCCAACCCTTCGCGATGCTGTTGCAGCCCTTCGAGGACATGGGCGTGGAGGCGCTGGTCAAGGCGGCGGAGACGGTGGCCGACAACGCGGCGGGCCTGCGCGACACCTCGCGCGCCTACGACCAGCGCGAGACCGACGAGTCGGCGCGGATGGACGGGTTGCACCGGTGAGCAACCCGTTGATCGCCGCGCCGCAGAGCGACACCACCGCGCTGACCGGTATCGGTATCGCCGAGTCGGCGCAGGGCCTGGCGAGCGGTATCTCCGACGGCAGCTGGGTCGAGGCCGGGCTCGGCGGCGTCGGCGTCGGGCTGGAAGTGCTGTCGATGGTGATCGACCCCGTCGGCACCGTGGCCTCCTACGGCGTCGGCTGGCTCATCGAGCACGTCCAGCCGCTCAAGGAGGCGCTGGACTGGTTCGCCGGGGACCCGCCGGTGATCCGCTCCTTCAGCGAGACCTGGGGCAACGTCGCCGCCGAGGTCGGCCGCATCGCCGGCGAACTGGGGCAGCAGGACGCCCCCGGCTGGCAGGGCGCCGCCGCCGACACCTACCGCGGCCACGCCGCCCAGACCGCCGCCGCCATCGCCGGCGCCGCCACCCTCGCCGAGGGCATCGGCGTCGGGGTGATGGTCATGGGCGAGGTCGTCGCCGCCGTCCGCGAGATCATCCGCGACCTCGTCGCCGAAGTCGTCGGCAAGCTCATCACCTGGGCCCTGGAGGCCGTCGCCACCCTCGGCCTGGCCACCCCGCTCATCGTCGCCCAGGCCACCTCCACCATCGCCCGGGTCTGCAACCGCATCTCCGACCTGGTCCGCAAGCTGGTCAAGACCATCGGCAACGTCACCCCGCGCATCCGCCAGGTCCTGGACAAACTCGGCGAGATCATGGAGAAGCTCGGCAAACTCGGCCGCAAAGCCGACGGACCCGGAGGACCCGGCACCACCACTCCCTCCAGCGCCCCGAGCACCCCCAGGACCGACGTCCCGACGATCCGCGACGCCGACGCGCCCACCACGCCCTCCGGCACCACCCCCGACGGCACGTCCCCCTCAGGCGTCACCTCGCCCTCCGGGACGACGTCCCCGAGCGGGACCTCCCCCGACACCAGCCCGCACCGGCCCGCGGACCCGAACGACACCAGGACGCCCGAACCGGACCGGGTGTGCGAGAACGACCCGATCGACGTCGTCAGCGGCGAGATGGTCCTCGCCCACACCGACCTCGACCTGCCGGGCGTGCTGCCGCTGGTGCTGGGCCGGACCCACGTCTCGTCCTACCGCGCGGGCCGCTCGTTCGGGCCGTCCTGGGCGTCCACGCTGGACCAGCGGCTGGAGTTCGACGCGCGCGGTGTGCTGTTCCTGGCCGAGGACGGCGTGGTGCTGGTCTACCCGGAGCCCGCCGGGCAGCCCGTGCTGCCCGAGGTGGGAGCCCGGTGGCCGCTGTCGCGCGTCGGCGACGGCTACGCGATCACCCAGCGCGGCACCGGCCGCACGCTGTGGTTCGGCGCGGAGGGCCCGCTGGCGGCGGTGACCGACCGCAACGACAACCGGATCGAGTTCGACCGCGACGCGGCGGGCACGGTCACCGCGGTGCGGCACAGCGGCGGTTACCACGTCGACGTGCGCAGCGACCGGGGTCTGGTGACCGAACTGCGGCTGCGCGGCGCCGACGTCGTGGTCGCCGGGTTCCGCTACGACGGCGACGAGCTGACCGAGGTGGTCAACTCCTCCGGCAGGCCGATGCGGTTCGACTACGACCACGCGGGCCGCATCACGCAGTGGACCGACCGCAACGGCGAGTGGTACCGCTACCACTACGACGCGCGGGGCCGGTGCGTCGGCAACGAGGGCTCGGGCGGGTTCCTCGACGGCGCGTTCGAGTACGAGGAGGGCACGACCAGGTTCACCGACGCGCTCGGCGCGACCACGACGTACCGGTTCGACGACCGGCGACGCCTGACCGCCAGGACCGACCCCCTGGGCCACACCGTCACCCAGGAGTGGGACGAGTTCAACCGGTTGGTCGCCCGCACGGACGAGCTCGGGCACACCACCCGCTTCGCCTACGACGAGGCGGGCGACCTGACCACCACCACCCGGCCCGACGGCACCCAGGCCATCGCCGGGTACGACGAGCACGGCCTGGTCACCACGTTCGTCGCCCCCGACGGCGGGGTGTGGCGGCAGGTCTTCGACGAGCGCGGCAACCTGCTGGCCGAGACCGACCCGGCGGGGGCGGTCACCAGCTACGCCTACGACGACCGCGGCCACCGGCGCGCGGTCACCGACGCCCTCGGCGCGGTGCGGCGCATCGAGACCGACGACGCGGGCATCCCGGTCGCGGTCACCGACGCCACGGGCGCGACGACCCGGTACGTCCGCGACGCGTTCGGCCGCGCCGCCGCGGTGGTCGACCCGCTCGGCGGGCGCACCGAGTACGCCTGGACCGTCGAGGGCAGACCGCTGGCCCGCACCCGTCCCGACGGGGCCACCGAGTGGTGGCGCTACGACGCCGAGGGCAACGAGGTCGAGCACGTCGACCCCCTCGGCCGGGTGCGCAGGGTCGCCACCACGCACTTCAACCTGCCCTCGGTCGAGATCCGCCCCGACGGGAGCCGGTTCGAGTTCGGCTACGACCGCACCCTGCGGCTGACCTCGGTCACCACCGCCCAGGGCCTGGTCTGGCGCTACGAGTACGACGCGGCGGGCAACCTGGTCCGGGAGACCGACTTCAACGGCCGCGTGCTGACCTACCGGCACGACGCGGCGGGCCGGCTCGTCGAACGGGTCAACGGTGCGGGGCAGACGGCCACGTTCACCCGCGACGCCCTGGGCAACATCGTCGAGCGGCGGTGCGGCGACGCGGTGACCACCGTCGAGTACGACGAGCTCGGCCGGATCACCCGCGCCCGCAACGGCGACGCGGAGCTGTCCTACACCCGGGACCCGCTGGGCCGGGTGCTGGCCGAGACCGTCAACGGGCGCACCGTCGCCTCGGCGTACGACGCGGTCGGTCGGCGCGTGCGCAGGCGGACCCCGACCGGCGCCACCACCTCCTGGGAGTACGACGGGAACTCCCGGCCGACCCGGCTCACCGCGGGCAGCCGGGTCGTGGCGTTCGACCACGACGCGGCGGGCCACGAGGTCAGCCGGTCGACGGGCAACCTGGTCCTCGCCCAGGCGTGGGACACCAACCACCGGCTGACCGGGCAGGTGCTGCTCGCCGGCGGCCACGAGGTGGCGCACCGCCGGTACGAGTACCAGGCGGACGACAACCTCACCGCGGTCCACGACTCGGCCGGCCCGTCGCGCGGCTACCGCGTCGACCCCCTCGGGCGGGTCACCGGCGTCGAGGGACCGGGGTGGCGGGAGCGGTACGCCTACGACGCGGCGGGCAACGTCACCACGCCCGACTCCACGCACGAGGGCACCCTGGTGCGCACCTCGGGCGACGCGCGCTACGAGCACGACGCGCAGGGCCGCGTCGTGCTGCGGCAGCGCAAGCGGTTGTCCCGCAAGCCCGACACGTGGCACTACCGGTGGGACGCCGATGACCGCCTCGTCGCGGTGACCACCCCGGACGGCACGCGGTGGTCCTACCGGTACGACCCGCTGGGCCGCCGCATCGCCAAGCTGCGCCTCGCGCCCGACGGATCGGTGGCCGAGCGGGTCGACTTCGCCTGGGACGGCTCGGTCCTCGCCGAGCAGACCCACTCCGCCGGGCACGGCACGACCTGGGAGTTCGCCCCGGACAGCTTCCGGCCGCTCACCCAGACCGAGCGGTCGCGCGTCGGCCAGGAGTGGGTCGACCGGCAGTTCTACGCCATCGTCACCGACATCGTCGGCACGCCCACGGAACTGGTCGACGAACGCGGGGTGCCCGCCTGGCGGCGGGAGTCGACGCTGTGGGGCCTGCCCGCGGGTGCCCGCACCGGCACCGCGGACACGCCGCTGCGGTTCCCCGGCCAGTACCACGACGCCGAAACCGGGCTGCACTACAACTACCTGCGCTACTACGACCCGCTCGCCGCCCGCTACACCAGCCCCGACCCGCTGGGGCTGTTCGGCGGGCCGTCGCCGCACGGGTACGTGCACAACCCCACCGGGTGGAGCGACGCGCTCGGCCTCACCGAGACCAGGGACATCGAGTTCCTCGATCCCCACGACATCAACTTCTCCCAGCGCAGCATCACCCAGAACGAGTACGCGGACGCGATGCGCAACGGCCAGTGGGACTGGGACCGGTCGCCGGTGCACGTCATGGAGATCGACGGGCAGCTGGTCAGCTACGACAACCGCCGCCTCGACGCCGCGCGGGAGGCGGGCGTGCCGGTCGGTGTCCAGCGGGTCGACCCCAACGCCCCGCACCCCGACTCGACGACCGGCAAGACGTGGGCCGAGAAGTTCCAGGAACGCTTCCGCGACCCGCGCAACAGGCTCAACGGCGAGCCGGTCCCCAACACCGGATTGAGCGAACGACCGGCCTCCCTGCCCCCGGGCTGCGGCGGAGGACGGCGGAGGAGACGCGGATGAGCGAGATCACCACCCTCTGGTCGGCGGCGCGCCTGCCCATCGAGGACGGCCTCTACTTCGCCGACGGCCGCTCGTACGCGGTCGAGGTCGCGGGTGCGGGGCTGCGCCTCGTCGAGGCGTTCGACCTGGGCGAGCTGCTGGCCGAGGACCCCGAGTGGCTGACCTCGATCGACATCACCAGGGAGATCAGCGTTCCCGGCGGCTACGCGTGCGCCGGCGAGGGCTCGCACGGCTCGGAGGGCTTCTTCGCCCGGCTGGCCGAGGACCGCTCGCTGGTCTGGGTCTGCTACCTGTCCGAGTCCAACCCGTTCGGGGAGCTGGCGGTCGAGTCGTCGACCCTGATCGCGACCTCGACGTCCGGGTTGTCGCTCAGCCTCCCCCTCGACCACCCGGACGAGGCGCTGCCGACCGGCGGCTGAACCCGATGTGCGTGTGGGACCCGCCGCGCGGCCGGGCACACTCCACCGCATGTCCGACCACGACCTGCTCCGCTGGCAGTTCGACCTGACCTGGGCCCTGTTCGAGTACCACCTGGAACGGCTGGTGCCCGGGGACCACCTGTGGGAACCGACCGGCTCGGTGTGGACGGTCCGGGACGGGGTGCCGGACTGGGCCGACACCGAGCCCGACCCGGTGCCCGTGCCCACCATCGCCTGGGTCTCCTGGCACCTGGGCTGGTGGTGGTCGGTCGCGATCGACCACGCGCGGGAGCGCACCCCGCGCGACCGGGTGGAGATCACCTGGCCCGGTCCGGACCGGGTGGTGGAGTGGCTGCGCGGCCTGCGCGACGAGTGGGTGGAGCTGCTGCCGACCCTGGACCTGTCCGCGCCGTCCACCTTCCCGTGGCCGGACCGCACGGTCGGGCACACCGCGGCCTGGGTGAACGCCGAGCTGATGAAGAACGTGACCGAGATCGGGCAGTTGCGCCTGCTCAGGGCCGCGACGCCGGGTCGCTGACGGCCGCTGCCGGCCGTTCGGACGGGTTCCCGGCGCGGTCGAGGCGGTCGGTGACGGGACTTCCCGGGCCCCACAGCGGACTGCCCGACCGAGGGGGGCGCGCCGGCGGGTGCCGGCGCTGGTCGTGGTCGTCGCCGCGATCGGGGTGCTGGTCGCCGTGGTGGTCAGCGGTCGTGGCGGTCCGGCGGGCCGAGCGCGCCGCCCGGGTCCACGGGCCGCGTGGACGACCCCCGTCCGGCGGCGCGGCGCCGGCGGTGACCGGGCCGCGCCGTCGGGCGGGAGGGGATCAGGTCGGGCGGGAGGGGATCAGAAGGTCAGGCTCCACGAGTTGATGGTGCCGGTGTCGTTGCGGACCACGTCCCGCGCCCGCAGCTGCCACGTGCCGTTGGCGGGTTCGGCGGAGGCGTCGACGGTGTAGGTGGCGATGACGTTGTCGGCGCTGTCGTTGTCGTTGCGCGGCTTGAGCGGGTAGACCGTGCCGTCGGGCGCCACCAGGTCGACGACGAGGTCACCGCGCCAGGTGTGGCGGATGTCGACGTCGACCTTCGTCGTGGCGGGCGCGTTGCCCCGGCAGTTCGTGACCGACAGGGGGCTGGTCACCGCCGCGCCGGCGTCGGGGATCGCGACGTCGGCGGGGTTGGTGAAGGGGCCGCAGACCGGGGGCGGGGTGGTGCCGCCGCCGAGGGTGTTGAGCAGCCTGTTCGGCGAGCCGGGCCCGGCGTCGCCGATGGTGACCGCGCTGGCCTGCCCCACCAGGGCGTCGCGGACCTGCTGGGCGCTCGCGGAGGGGTTGCCCGCGAGGTGCAGGGCGGCGGCCCCGGCGACGTGCGGCGCGGCCATGGACGTGCCGGTCATGGTGCGGGTGCCGGTGTCGTTCTGGTGGCTCGCCGAGACGATGTTCGTGCCGGGCGCCCAGATGTCCAGGCACGAGCCGTAGTTGGAGGTGGAGCTGCGGGCGTCGGTGGTGGTGGTGTTGCCGACGGTGATGGCCTCGGGCAGCTTCGCGGGCGAGGTCCGGCAGGCGTCGGTGCCCTGGTTGTTGCCCGACAGCGTCCACACCACGCCGGAGGAGATGGAGCTCTTGATCGCGTTCTCCACGCTGGGCGCGGAGCTGCCGAAGTAGAGGCTGAAGTTGGCCACGGCGGGCTTGACCGCGTTGCGGGTGACCCAGTCGATCCCGGCCAGGGTGTCCTCGGTGGTGGCGCTGTCGTTGCAGTCCAGCACCCGCACCGACACCAGCTTGACGCCCTTGGCCACGCCGTACGCCGAACCGCCGATGGTGCCGGCCACGTGCGTGCCGTGGCCGAGGCAGTCGCTCGCGTCGGTGTCGTCGTCGACGAAGTCGTAGCCGCTCTTGGCCCGGCCGCCGAACGACTGGTGGGTCATCCGGATGCCGCTGTCCACGACGTAGGCGGTGACGTTCGAGGCGGTGGTGTTGTAGGTGTAGGAGTTGCTCAGCGGCAGGGACCGCTGGTCCACCCGGTCCAGGCCCCAGGACGGCGGGTTCTGCTGGGTGTCCGAGGCCCGGCCCACGACGACCGGTTCGACGTGGCGCACGGCCGGGTCCCGGGCCAGCCGGGCGGCCTGCCGGGCGTCCAGCTCGACCGAGAACCCGCGCAGCGCCGAGTCGTAGATCCGGTTGACCTTCCCGGCGTAGCGCGCCGCCAGGTCGGGGACCGCGGTCCGGGCGGTGGTGTCGTCCAGGACGACGATGTAACGGTCCGTGACCACGGTCGCGCCGGGCGGGTGAGCGAGCAGCTTCGGCGAGACCTGGGCGGTGGCCGGTGGGGCGGTGACGAGGGCGGCGGTGACGCCCGCCGCCGCGACCACGCCCAGGAAGCGTGATGTGACGTGCATGGTTCCTCCGGAACCGGCCTGGTGGCCGGTCGTGCAGGGATGGGGTCCGCCGACTCGGCCCGGTCGGGGTCCGCGGTCGGCGACCACCTGAACATGCACCCCCGCCCTTCCCCGGACAATGCGTGCGACAAAGAGGGGGTATACCTAATAAACGCCCACCCGTGACTACTGCGAGTGGTGGTGACGACACGTCCGAGCGAGGTACGGTGCTCGCATGTCCCACCACACGACGTCGCCCGTCGCGGACGTCTTCGTGGGCCGGGCCGCCGAGCTGGACGTGCTGGTCCGGGCGGTGCGCGGGTCGCCCGCCGTGGTGCTGGTCGAGGGCGAGGCGGGCGTGGGCAAGACGCGCCTGGTGCGCGAGCTGCTCCGGCACCCGGCCGCGGCGGGCCGGACCGTACTGCTGGGGCGCTGCCACCCGCTGCGCTCCCCCCTGCCCTACGGGCCGGTCGTGGACGCGCTGCGCCACCTGCGCGAGGTGCCGCTCGCCGCCGCGCTGCCGCCGATCACCGGCGCGCTGCACCCGCTGCTGCCGGAGCTCGCGCCGCTGCTGCCCGACCCGCTGCCCAGGGCCGACGCCGGCACCGAGCGGCACCGGCTGTTCCGGGCGGTGCGCGACCTGCTCGTGGTGGCCGGACCGGCGGTGCTGGTGCTGGAGGACGTGCACTGGGCGGACGAGGGCACCCACGACCTGCTGCGCTACCTGGCCCACCCGCCGCGCGAGGTGCCGCTCGTGCTGACCTGCCGCCGGGAGGACCGCCTGCCGCCGACGCGGTTGGCCGACCACGTCCTGGGGCTGGCCCCGCTGGCGCCCGCGCACGTGCGCGAGCTGGCCGCGGGGCTGCTGCGCGTGCCGAAGGTGCCCGAAAACTTCGCCGTCGAGCTGCACCGCCGCACGGCCGGCATCCCGTTCGCGGTGGAGGAGGTGCTGCGCGAGATCCGCGAGGGCACCGCCGACCTCGACTCGCTGCGGCCGGGCTCGGGCGACCGGGTACCCGTGCCGCTGCTGCTGCGCGACACCCTCGCCGACCGCCTGGACCGGGCCGGCCCCGGGGTCGCCCGCGTGGTGCGGGCGGCGGCCGTGCTCGACGCGCCGGAGACCGAGGACGTGATCACCGCGGTGGCCGGGCTGCCCGCGACCGACGCGGCGGAGGCGCTGGTCAGCGGGCTGCGCGCCGGGCTGCTGCACGAGGTGTCGCCGGGCCGCTACGCGCTGCGCCACCCGCTGGCCCGGCAGGCGGTCTACGCGCCGCTGCCCGGTCCCCTGCGCCGGGCCTCGCACGCCAGGGCCGCCGCCGCGCTGGCCGCGCTGCCCGACCCGCCGCTGGTCCGCCTCGCCCACCACCACCGCCGCGCCGGCGAGCTGGACGCGTGGGTGCACTCGACGGCCGCCGCGGTGGAGCACGCCGCCCTGGTCGGCGACACCGCCCTGGCGCTGCGGCTGCTGGAGGACGCCCTGGGCGACCCCGAGCTGCCGCGCGACGCGAAGGACGCGTTCGCCGTGCGGTTGAGCAAGCTGGCCCTCCAGAGCATCGTGCACGACGGCACGGTCCGGTGCCTGCGCGCGGTGGTGGCCGACCGGGCGATGAGCCGCACGGCCCGCGGCGAGGCGCGGCTCAACCTGGGCATCCTGTTGATCAACCAGGTCGGCTCGGTCGCGGCGGGGCGCGCCGAGATCGAGCTGGCCGTGCCCGACCTGAGCCGGCGGCCCGCGCTGGCCGCCCGGGGCATGGCCGCGCTGTCGCTGCCCGGTTTCGGCGACGCCCCCGTGACCGAGCACCTGCGGTGGCTGGGCGAGGCCGAGCGCGTCATCGGCGACAGCGGTGACGAGGAGCTGGTGGCCGCCGTGCGGGCGAACCGCGTCTCCACCCTCCTCCAGACCGCCGACCCCGCCGCGTGGGACGCGGTGGCCGCGCTGCCCGCGCACGCCGCCTCGGTGCGGGTCCGCCGCCAGCTCACCCGGACCTACCACAACCTCGCCGACGCGGCGACGTGGCTCGGCCACTACGACCGGGCCCGGGAGTTCCTCGACCGCGGCACGCGCATGGCCGCCGACTCCGACGTGCCCTACCTGGCCGCGCTCAGCGACGGCACCGCGCTGCGGCTGCGCGCCGCCACGGGCGGGTGGGACGGCCTCGAAGCCGACGTCCACCGGTTCACCGAGCAGGCCGGTGACATGGCGTTCCTCGCGGTCGACGGGTGGCTGGCGCTGGGCAGGCTCGCGCTGGACCGCGGCGACGCGCCGCTGGCGGCCCGGCACTTCGGCACGGCGCTGGCCGCGGCGCCCGACAACGCGCCGGCGGTGGCCTCGGCGATGGCCGGGCGGGCGGCGGCGCACCTGGTGCTGGGCGCGGTGACCGCGGCGTGCCACGAGGCCGACCGCGCCCTGGCCAAGTCCCGGCGCAAGGGCAACTGGGTGTGGGCGGCCGAGCTGGCGCCCGTCCTCGTCCGCGCCCACCTGCGGGCCCGCCGCGCCGCGGACGCCGTCGCCGTCACCGCCGAGTACGCCGAGGGCATCGCGGGCCGGGACGCGCCGCTCGCCGCGGCCGGGCTGGACCTGTGCCGCGGCGAACTGGCCGCCGCGCGGGGCGAGCACGAGGAGGCCGCGCGCCGGTTCCACGAGGCCGCGCACCGCTTCGCCGCCCTGCCCCGCCCGCACACCGCCGCCGCGGCCGCCGAGGCGTCGGCCCGCCACTGCGCGCAGGCGGGCGACCGCGAGGCGGCGGCGGAACGCGTCACCTCGGCGATCACCGGCTTCACCGGGCTCGGCCTGCCGCGCGACGTGCGGCGGTGCGAACGGGCGTTGCGCGGTTACCGGGGCAGCGCGCGGCGCGGCCGGCGCGGTTACGGACAGGTCCTGTCGCCGCGCGAGCACGAGGTGGCCGCCCTCGTCGGTTCGGGGCTGACCAACCGCCAGATCGCCGAGGCGCTGTTCCTGTCGCAGCGCACGGTGGACAACCACGTGTCCCGGGCGATGCGCAAGCTGGGGATCACCTCGCGCACCGCCCTGCGCGACGGCCACGGCGCCGCGGACGGGACGGGGCCTCGGCGCCTGTAGTGCGGGACGCGGCAGGACCACCGACCGGCGTCGTCGCCGGTGCCGTTGACGCCCGCAGCGGGTACGGGCTGGTCCACGCGGTGCGGTCGGACCGGCGGGCGCCGAGCCGTCAGGGGGTCGGGTCGGGCGCCACGGCGCGGCGGACGCTGTCGCGCAGCAGGGCCCGGCGGCGGTCGTGGGCGGCGGCGGGTTCCTCGGCGGTGGCCGCGTAGACGTTGCTGACCGGTGACCAGGCCATCGACATGGCGATGACCACGGCCATCAGGTCGAACGGGTCGCCGGCGCGGACCAGGCCCGCCGCCTGCGCCTCGGCGATGGCCCGCAGCTTGCCGTCGTCGAGGCGGTCGGCGTCCTCGACGAGGTGGCCGGTGGGCCGCCGCTCCAGGCGGGCCCAGGTGGCGAGCCGGATGAGGTCGGGGCGCCGCAGGTACTCGTCGTAGAGGCGCACGGCCCAGTCCGCCAGGTCGGTGGCGTCGATCGGGACGACGTTGACGATCCGCTCCAGGGAACCGGAGAAGATGGCGTCGAACAGCCCCTCCTTGCTGCCGAAGTAGGCGTAGAGCTGGGCTTTGTTGGTGCGCGCCGAGGCCACGACGCGTTCGATGCGGGCGCCGGCGAGGCCGTGCTCGGCGAACTCGCGGGTGGCCACGTCGATGATGCGCCGGCGCGTGGCCGCGCCGCGGGCCGTCAACTGCTGGTCGTCGGGCACGACCGAAGCCTACCTACAGAACAGTCGGTTTGCTTTGCGACGGCCGCTCGCCTACCGTCAAACAGACCGAACAGTCTGTTTGAGGAGTGCCATGAGGACCACCACCGCCTGGCAGGCGCACGGCCCCACGACCCGGTTGCGCCGGGTGACGATCCCCCGGCGCGACCTCCGCCGCGACGACATCGCGGTGCGCGTGGACCACTGCGGCGTCTGCCACAGCGACCTGCACGCCATCCGCGCCCACCGCGGCGAGGAGCCGCTCGTGCCGGGCCACGAGTTCACCGGCGTGGTGACCGACACCGGCCCGGACGTGACCCGCTTCCGCGTCGGCGACCCCGTCGCCGTCGGCAACATCGTCGACTCCTGCGGCACGTGCGCCGCGTGCGCGGCGGGCCAGGAGAACTTCTGCCGCGGGTTCCCGACCCTCACCTACGGCGGCGCCGACCGCCACGACGGGTCCACGACGCTGGGCGGGTACTCCCGCGAGTACGTCCTGCGCGACCGGTTCGCCCACCTCCTGCCCGCCGGGCTGGACCCGGCCGCGGCGGCGCCCCTGATGTGCGCCGGCATCACCGTGTGGGAACCGCTGCGCGCCCTCGGCGTGGGACCGGGCACCCGCGTGGCGGTGAGCGGCCTGGGCGGGCTGGGCCACCTCGCGGTCAAGTTCGCCGCGGCCCTCGGCGCCGAGGTCTCGGTCATCAGTCGGTCGGCGGACCGCGCGACCGAGGCGGCCCGGTTGGGCGCCCACGACCTCGTCGTCTCCACCGACCCCGACCGGATGGCCGCGGCCCGGGACCGGTTCGACGTGCTGATCGACACCATCCCCGTCCCCCACGACCTCGGCCCCCACCTGCGCCTGGTCGCCGTGGACGGCACGCTCAGCCACCTCGGTCACCTCGGCACCGTCACCGTCGAGACGATGGACCTGCTCATCGGCCGCAAGAAGCTCAGCTCCGCGGGCAGCGGGGGCCTCCCCGCCACCGCCGCCATGCTCGACTTCTGCGCCGCCCGCGGCATCACGGCCGACGTCGAGGTCCTCCCGTCGGCCCGGGTGGCGGACGCCCTCGACCGCCTCGACCGCAACGACGTCCGCCACCGCTTCGTCCTCGACCTGTCCGACCTGGGCTGACCGGGCCCCTGCCGGGGTCTACAGGTCCACCCCCCGCGTCTCGCGCACCAGCGACACCGCCACCAGCGAGACCACCGACAGCGCCATGACGTACACGCCGACCGAGAGGACCGTGCCGGTCGACCGCACCAGCGCCTGCGCGATCGTCGGGGCGAACGCGCCGCCCAGGATGGCGCCCAGGGCGTAGCCGATGGAGACGCCGGAGTAGCGGACACTGGTCGGGAACATCTCGGCGTAGAGCGCCGACATCGGCCCGTAGGACAGGCCCAGGCCGAACGACAGCACGACGACCGCCAGCGCGAACAGCACGGGGTCGGCGGTCCGCATGAGCAGGAACAGGGGGATCATCCACGCGAACAGCGCCGCGTAGCCGATCTGGAAGGTGCGCACGCGGCCGATCCGGTCGGACAGCCCGCCGCTCCACAGGGTGAAGACCAGCCACCCGGCGGCGCCCGCGACCGTGGCGGCCAGCACGCTGGGGCGGGACATGCCCAGGGACGTGCCGTAGCCGATGAAGTAGGCGATGAGCAGGTAGCCGGCGGCGTTCTGCGCCACGAAGATCAGCGCGGTCAGGACCACGTTGCGGGTGTGCGAGCGGAACAGGTCGCGCAGCGGGGTCGACGAGTGCTCCCGGCGCGTCAGCATCTCCCGGAAGACCGGGCTCTCCTCGACGATCCGCCGGATGGCGTAACCGCAGACGATCAGCAGGAGGGAGAGCAGGAACGGGATGCGCCAGCCCCAGGACAGGAACTGGGCGTCGGTGGTGAGCGTGCTGATCAGCCACAGCACGCCGGTGGCCAGGATCAGCCCGAGCGGGACGCCGACCTGCGGGTAGGCGCCGAACAGGCCGCGCTTGTGCGTCGGCGCGTGCTCGACGGCCATCAGCGCCGCGCCACCCCACTCGCCGCCCGCCGAGAAGCCCTGCACGATGCGCAGCACCACCAGCAGGACCGGCGCCGCGACCCCGATGTGGTCGTAGGTCGGCAGCAGGCCGATCAGCACGGTCGCCCCGCCCATCAGCAGCAGCGTGAGGACCAGCATCCTCTTGCGGCCGAGCCGGTCGCCGAACCGGCCGGCGACGACCGCGCCGAGCGGGCGGAACAGGAAGCTGATGCCGATGGTGGCCAGCGAGATGATCCCGGCGAGCCCGCCGGCCTCCTCGCCCAGCGGGGTGAAGAACAGCGGGGCGAAGACCAGGCTCGCGGCCTGGGCGTAGATGAAGAAGTCGTACCACTCGACGGTGGTGCCGGCGAGGGTGCTCGCGAGGACCCGGCGCTCCTCCCGGGTCCTCGCGGAACCGCGCGCGGTGGTGTCCTCGTGGACTGGTTCGGACATCGGGACCTCTCCGTTCCGGGTGGCGCCGCTCCCGCCGATGATGCCCGGCACGACCGGCGCGTGACGACCTTGGCCAACCGTTGCGTTCGGGTTCACGCCCCGGTGCCCGCCGCGTTCACCCGCGCCGGCTTCACTCGATCCCCGGACCACCGGGAACCGTGCCGCCGACGGGGACCGACACCGTTGCGGGTGAAGGAGAACAGCGTGGAACGTCGCACATTCCTGCGCACGGCCGTCGTGGGTGCGGGCACGTCGGTCGCGTTCGGGTTCACCCTGTGGCCGGAGGCGGTGGGGTACCCGGCGCGGACCGGGCCCAGCCCGTACGGGGCGTTGCAGGCCGCGGACGCCAACGGGGTCCTGCTGCCCAAAGGTTTCACCAGCCGGGTGATCGCCCGGTCGGGACGGGTGGTGCCCGGCACGGGCTTCACCTGGCACGGCGCCCCGGACGGCGGCGCCTGCTTCGCCGACGGGACCGGCTGGATCTACGTCTCCAACGCCGAACTGGGCACCGGTGCGGGTGGCGCGAGCGCCATCAGGTTCTCCGCCACCGGGGCGGTGACCGGCGCCTACGGCATCCTGTCCGGCACCACCCGCAACTGCGCCGGCGGCGCGACGCCGTGGCGCACCTGGCTGTCGTGCGAGGAGACCGACCGCGGCTACGTCTTCGAGACCGACCCGTTCGGGGTCGAGCCCGCCGTGCGCCACGACGCGATGGGCCGGTTCACGCACGAAGCCGCCGCGTGCGACCCCGACCGCAGGGTGGTCTACCTGACCGAGGACGAGACGAACGGCGGCTTCTACCGCTTCGTCCCCACCACCTGGGGGGACCTGTCCTCCGGCACCCTCCAGGTGCTCAGGGAGACCGGCGGCGCGCTGTCCTGGGCCACCGTCCCCGACCCCGACGGCAGCCCCACCCGCACCCGCCGCCAGGTCGCCGGCATGAAGGTCTTCAACGGCGGTGAGGGCTGCTACTACCGCAACGGCACCTGCTTCTTCACCACCAAGGGCGACAACAGGGTCTGGGCCTACAACGCGGTCGACAACACCATCGCCGTCGCCTACGACGACAACCTCACCGGCACCCCGCCGCTGACCGGCGTGGACAACATCACCGGCACCCCGGTCGGTGACCTCTACGTCGCCGAGGACGGCGGCAACATGGAGATCTGCGTCATCACGCCGGACGACGTCGTGGCGCCGTTCGCCCGCGTCGCCGGCCAGGGCTCCTCCGAACTGTGCGGGGTCGCCTTCAACCCCGCGGGCGACCGGCTGTACTTCTCCTCCCAGCGCGGCTCCAGCGGCGGTGGCATCACCTACGAGGTCACCGGCCCCTTCCGCGGCTCCCGGTGAGACGATCCCGGCCGGTGCCCCGCGGCGCCGGGCTCGGCGTCACCGTCACCGTCACCGTCACCGTCACCGTCACGGGAGGATCTCGACGTACCCGTCCGTCCCGTTCAGGCGGATCCGCTGCCCGTCCCGGATCGCGCGCGTGGCGCCCTCCACCCCGACGACGGCGGGCAGGCCGTACTCCCGCGCGACCACCGCGCCGTGGGTCATCAGTCCCCCGACCTCCGTCACCAGGCCCGCGGCCGTGACGAACAGCGGCGACCAACTGGGGTCCGTGTGCGCCGTGACCAGGATGTCGCCCGGTTCGAGGTCGGCCCGCTCGACGTCCAGGACGACCCGGGCCCGCCCCTCGACGGTGCCGACGGAGACCGGCAGGCCGACCAGCGCGCCGGCCGGCAGGTCGTCGCGCCGGTACGCCCCGGTGACGGCCTCGCCCTCCGACGTGAGCACCCGGGGTGGCGTGAGCGCCGCGTAGGACCTGAACTCCTCCTTGCGCCGGCGGAGGAGTTCGTCGTCCACCCGGTTCGCGCGCACGACCTCGTGGAACTCCCCGAAGGTCAGGTGGAAGACGTCCTCCGGCTCACCGAGCACGCCGGCCCGCACCAGGCGCCCGGCCTCCTCCAGCAGGGCCCGCTTGTACACCGAGTAGCGGCTGACCATGAAGTACTTCGGGTACTCCCGGTACCCGATGAACGTCCGGACGCGGTCGATCTTCTCCTTCGTCTCCTGGGCCTTCCGCGCCCCGTCCGGCAGGGCCCGCAGGCGCTCCAGCAGTTCCCGCTCCTCCTGCCGCGCCTCCTGCCGCCCCTGCTCGAAGCGGCGCGCGCCGGCGCCGTGCTCGAAGTTCCCGACGTTGGCGAGGAGCACGGGCAGGAGCGCGGTCGGGCGCTCGCCCCACCGCGGCCTGGTGATGTCGATCTCGCCGACGCAGCGCATCCCGTACCGGTCGAGGTAGGCCCGGATGGCGTCCCGGGCCTCCCGCCCGCCCGCGAGCCGGGGCAGCTCGTCCAGGAAGCCCTCGCCCTCGACGTCGCGCAGGAAGGCGACGACCTCCGGGTGCGGGCGGATCACGTCCGCGACGTCGAGGAGCGCCAGCCCCATCTCCGACGTGACGTTGTGGGGGGCGGACCGGGTGAGCGTGTCGGCCGCGTTCTTCTCGCCCAGCCAGTCCCGCAGCCGCTCGTTGAGCCACCACGTCGTCTGCATCGCCGCCATGATCACCTGGTGGCTGCGCGGGTCGAACAGGACCCGCCTCAGCTCCCGGAAATCCGCGAGGATGAAATCGAGCAGCTCCACCCCGGACCTCCCCCGGATGTCGCGCGCCAGCGCGGCCACGGAAGCCTCGCCGATCCCGATCAGCTCGGTGACGAGGGCCGGGTCGGTCTCGACGGTGGCCGGCGCGACGCCGGGGACCGGCTTGCCGGGCGCGTCGTCCGGGAGCGCCGGGAGGAAGCCCTCGCGGTCGACGACGGTCCGCAGCGCGTCCCACATCAGCGGATCGGACCTGCCCACCAGCTCCAGGAAGCCGGCGCGGCTCGTGGCCGACGCCAGCACCCGGGTGACGTCGACGAACAACCTCCCCCCGGCCTCGGCCACGGGTTGGGGTGTGGTCAGCTGCCACACGGAGAGGCCCAGGGGCTTCATGGGGTCGGTCATCATCTGCTGGTGCCCGACGGAGACGTAGACGTGGTTCTCCCGGTCGCCGGCCTCGGGGACGGGGAACAGCGTGGTGATCGGCCGGCTCTGGACGAACAGGAAGTCGTCGTCGACCAGGCACCACTCGATGTCCTGGGGACGGCCGAGGTGCGCCTCGACCCGGCGGCCGAGCCGCACGAGCCGCAGGACCTGCTCGTCGGTCAACGCCGGCTGCTCCCGCCGCGCGGGCTCGACCTCCCGTTCCCGCGTCCCGCCGCCCGGTGAGGCGTGCACGGCGCGCTCCTTGGCCACGACCGCCCTGGCCACGACCCCACCGTCCCGCACCCGGTAGGAGTCCGCGTTGACCAGGCCGGAGACCAGGGCCTCGCCGAGGCCGAAGGTCGCCTCCACGGAGGCCACCTCCCGGTTGGAGGTGACCGGGTCGGCGGTGAACAGGACGCCGGCCGCGTCCGGGAAGACCATCCGCTGCACGACCACGGCCATGTGGACCGCGCGGTGGTCGAAGCCGTCGCGCAGCCGGTAGGCCACGGCCCGCTCGGTGAACAGCGAGGCCCAGCACCGGCTGACGTGCCGGAGGACCTCCGCCGGCCCCACGACGTTCAGGTACGTGTCCTGCTGGCCCGCGAAGGAGGCCGTGGGCAGGTCCTCCGCCGTCGCGCTCGACCGGACCGCCCAGGCGGTCCGGTCCCCGAACCGGGCCGGCGCGCCGGTGATCGCCGCCGCCACGTCGTCGGGGACGGCGGCGGCCTCGATGATCCGCCGGACCTCCGCGCTGCCCGTGCGGATCGCCTCCCGGTCGTCCGGGTCCAGGCGCGACAGCCGGTCCAGCCGGTCGTCGATCGACGGCGCGCCCCGCACGACCTCCCGGAAGGCGTCCGTCGTCACGCAGAACCCCGCCGGCACGCGGATGCCCTCGATCCGCGAGAGCTCCCCCAGGTGCGCGCCCTTGCCGCCGACGGCGGCGACCCGCGCCCGGTCGACCTCCTGGAGGTCGAGCACGTAGCTGCCCATCCGTTCGCCTTTCCCGTTCGCACCGCCGGCCCGGGGTCGAACTCGTTCCCCGGTGCCGACAGGTTTGTCACCGGCCTGCCGTTTCCGCAGGTCCTGGCTTCGGCGGGGCATTTTGCACCACGACCCGGGTCTTGCCACAAGACGCGGGTCGTGTTATATGTTCAAGGTGGCGGGGAGTGGGTTGCCCCCTCGCCCTCGCCTTTTGTCGCATTTCTCCCGGTTTTCTTCCGCGTTCTTCCGCGCGAGCCACACCGGTACTCCCGTCCGGCGCCGAACGGGGTGATCTCCGCGACGCGAGCGCGTGAAAGCTGACCTGATCGGGTAGCCGATCACTACAGGACATCGACCACCAGGAGGGTGACGTGATCGGGTTCATCGTCGCGGGGTTGATCATCGGCGCGCTCGCCCGCCTGATCAAGCCCGGCAAGCAGAACCTCGGCATCGTGGCGACGCTGCTGCTGGGTCTCGTCGGTTCCGTCATCGGCGGCACCATCGCGAACCTGCTCGGCACCGGCGACATCTTCGAGCTGAACGTGCTGGGCTTCATCCTGGCCGTGATCGCCTCGGTGCTGCTCATCGGCGTCGCGGAGGCCGTCGCCGGCCGCCGCCACCACACCGGCGTCCGGTAACCACCGACACCACGTGGGAAGACCCCGTCACCGGCCGGTGACGGGGTCTTCTCGCTGTCCGGGGCACCTCGGGCGCCGCCGGGTCGGGGGTACCAAATTCGGGGTACCAAATCGGGGTGCCGGATCAGGGGTGCCGGATCAGGGGTGCCGGGCCAGCGCCAGGGTGAGTTCGAGGACCCGCTCCGGCGAGGTGAGGTCGCCGAACAGGTCTCGCAGCTGACCCATCCGGTACCGCACGGTCTGCGGGTGCACGAACAGCGACGCCGCCACCTCGTCCCGCCGCCCGTGGTGCAGCAGCCAGGCCCGCAGCGTCTCCTCCAGCCGCCGCGCGGTCGCCGGCCGCTGGTCGCGCAACGGCGCCAGCACCCGGGCCCGGAGGTCGGCGTACGCCTCCGCGTCGGCGTTGAGCACCAGGTCGACCAGGAACTGCTCGGTGTCGAGGGTGTCCGCGGACAGCGCGCGGGCCCGGGTCGCCCGATCGAACGACGACACCACCCGCGTCCACGGCCGGGCCGGGCCGACCACGGCGGAGCGGTCCGCCAGCAGCCGCAGCACGTGCCCGCGGTCCGCGTCCGGCACCAGGAGCGCGGTGGTCGAGTCCGGCAGGTCCTCCAGCAGCAGCGTGCGGGGGTCGAGCAGCCGGCGCGCCGAGCGGGCCTGCGAGGACGGCAGCAGCACGGCCGTCAGCGAGCCGGGGGGCGCCCAGCCCGCCCGCTCGGCGCCCGCGAGCAGCACGTCCTCGCCCTCGCCCGCGATCAGGTCGCGGCAGAGCTGCTCCAGGTAGCGCTCCCGCACCCGGCCCCGGACGGCCAGCTCCTCGGCGTGCCCGGCGGCGCTGGCCGCGGACAGCTCGTCGATGTAGGCGAACAGCAGCTCGGCGAACTCGGCCAGCCCCTCGGCGGGCAGACCGGACGACACGGCCTCGGCGGCGAGCCCCCGCCACGCCACCCGCGCACCGACCCGGTAGGCGCTGAGCAGGGCGTCCATCGAGCGGCCGTCGCGCGCCTCGCCGCGGCCCAGCTCGTAGGCCGCCTCGGTGGCGACACCCCGCGTGTCCGCACCGTCCGCGACGTCCAGGAAGTGGCCCAGCGCGGTGCGCACGGCGCGGCGGATCGTGCCGCCCATCCGGCCCGACAGCGCGCCCTCGTAGCTGGGCACCTCGTCGATCACCGCCTGGACCACCTCGCCGGCCGTGACCGGCAGCAACGCCCGCAGCGCCGTGATCGTGGCGTGGTCGAGGCCCACCTCGGCGGCACCTCCGGCAGCGCGGCTCATTTGTTCTCCCGGTACAAATTCCGGAGCGTTATTCACGTCCTGCGGTCAGGACTTTACGCCCGGGGCCACATCATGCTGGACACATGACACGCGTCGCCCTCCGCACCAGGGCGTTGAGGCTGCTGGAGATGGTCACGACGCCGCTGCTGCCGTCGGACTACCTCGACCTGGTCGACCCGCTGCGCGCGGGCGCCGAGCTGCGGGGACGCATCGAGGCGGTCCACCCCGAGACCGGCGACGCGGCCACCCTCGTGATCAGGCCCGGCCGCGGCTGGCGGGGCCACGTCGCCGGGCAGTACGTCCGGGTCGGCGTGGACGTCGACGGCGTGCGCCTGTGGCGGGCCTACTCCGTCACCTCGCCCACCAACCGGGCCGACGGCCGCATCACCATCACGGTGAAGGCGATGCCGGACGGCAAGGTCAGCAACCACCTGGTCCGCCGTGCCCGGCCGGGCACGGTCATCCACCTCGACCAGGCCGCCGGCGACTTCGTGCTGCCCGCGACCAGGCCCGCGAAGGTGCTCTACCTGACGGCGGGCAGCGGCATCACGCCCGCGATGGGCATGTTGCGCGACGCCGAACTGGCCGACGTGGTCGTGCTGCACTCCGCGCCGACCGGGGCGGACATCATCTTCCGCGCCGACCTGCACGACCTGGCCGCCGACCGCGCGATCCGGTTGATCGAGCGGCACACCGACACCGAGGGCGTGCTCGACCTCGCCCGCCTCGACGAGCACGTGCCCGACTGGGCCGAGCGCGAGACCTGGGCCTGCGGCCCGACGGGCCTGCTCGACGCCGCCGAGGAGCACTGGGCGCGGCACGGCGTCGCCGACCGCCTGCACACCGAGCGGTTCCGCCCCACCGTGCTGGTGACGGGCGAGGGCGGCGCGGTCACGTTCACCACCACCGGCCGGACCGCCGAGGCCGACGGGTCCACGCCGCTGCTCGACGTCGGCGAGCAGGCGGGCGTGCTGATGCCGTCCGGCTGCCGCATGGGCATCTGCTTCGGCTGCGTCACGCCACTGCGCGCGGGCGCCGTCCGCGACCTGCGCACGGGCCAGGTCACCACGGCCGAGCCCGGCGTCCTCATCCAGACCTGCGTGTCCGCCGCGGCGGGCGCCTGCGAGATCGAACGCTAGGAGCGAGCAGCATGACCGCCACCGACCCCACCGCCCACCTGTCCGACGAGCAGATCGAGCAGCTCGGCCGCGAGCTCGACGCGTTGCGCGACGAGGTGATCGCCGACCGCGGCGAACGCGACGCGGCCTACATCCGCAAGGTCATCTCGGTGCAGCGCAAGCTGGAGATGAGCAGCCGGGGCGTGCTGCTGTTCTCCCTCTTCCCGCCGGCCTGGCTGGTCGGCACCGCGGGCCTGTCCGTGGCCAAGATCCTGGAGAACATGGAGATCGGCCACAACATCCTGCACGGGCAGTGGGACTGGATGCGCGACCCGAAGATCCACTCCACGTCCTGGGAGTGGGACCACGTCTCCCCGGCCGCGCAGTGGAAGCACTCCCACAACGAGCTGCACCACACCTACACCAACGTGATCGGCAAGGACAACGACCTCGGCTACGGCATCATGCGCGTCGACGAGGACCAGCGGTGGCAGCCGTTCCACCTGGGACAGCCGCTGTGGAACTTCATCAACGCCTGCTTCTTCGAGTACGGCATCGCCGCGTACGACCTGGAGCTGGGCCGGAACCTCCAGAAGCGCCACCGCAACAACCCGGAGTTCCGGGCGCGGGCGCGCGAGGTCGGCAAGAAGATCCGCAAGCAGGTGCTGAAGGACTACGTCATCCACCCGCTGCTGTCGGGGCCGTCCTTCCTCACCACGCTGGCCGCCACCTTCACCGCGAACCTGGTCCGCAACCTGTGGAGCCACTCGGTGATCATGTGCGGTCACTTCCCCGAGGGCGTGCAGACCTTCGAGCGCCGCTCGATCGTCGGCGAGACCCGGGGCCAGTGGTACCTGCGGCAGATGCTCGGCTCGGCCAACATCAGCGGCGGCAAGCTGCTGCACATCATGACCGGCAACCTCTCGCACCAGGTCGAGCACCACCTGTTCCCCGACCTGCCGAGCAACCGCTACGGCGAGATCGCGCCGAAGGTCCGGGAGCTGTTCGACCGCTACGGCCTGGAGTACGTCACCGGATCGCTGCCCAGGCAGCTGTTCTCGGCGTGGCGCAAGGTCTTCCGGCTGTCGCTGCCGAACAAGCCGGCCAAGACGACTCCCCGCCTGGAGGAACGCGTCGCGGCGTGATGCCCCGGGGCGGGCCGCGGGCGATCGCACACATCACCCCCGCGGCGAGGCACGGAGCTCGGCCGGGTCCACGCCGAGGCCGTGACGACGAAACCCCCCGTGCGCGCCGGTTCCGGCCTGGTCCCGGCCCCCACCCCGACATCGGGGTGGGGGCCGGAGCGGTCACCGCCGGGCAGTCGGTGACGCCGGAACGCCTGGCGCGAATCCGTTGGCACGTGGCAATCCAGCCGCTCCCGCCGCCACCGCGGCCTCCCTAACCTCAAGCCATGGACAACACCCCCACCGCGGCCGCCACCCCCTCACTCCCCCACCCCGTCGCCGGACTTCGACCCCCGGACACGGCCCTGGCCCGCCAGGCGATGCGGTTCGCGCGCGACGAGTCCTCGGAGATCCTGTTCAACCACGTCATGCGGTCCTACCACTTCGGCGCCCTGCTGCTGGACCGCGCCGGCGCCCGCTACGACCGGGAGCTGCTGTTCATCGGCAGCGTCCTGCACGACCTCGGCCTGGTCGAGCGCTTCACGAGCCCGACCGAGCGCTTCGAACTGGACGGCGCCGACGCCGCCCGCCGCTTCCTGCGGCAACGGGGGGTGGCGAACGACCGCGTCGAGGTGGTCTGGGACGCGATCGCGTTGCACACCAACGCCACCATCGCGGCCCGCAAGCGCCCGGAGATCGCCGCGGTGGCCGCCGGCGCCGGGGTCGACGTGGGCGGGCGCGGCCTGGAGGACCTGGACCCCGCCGACGTCGCCGAGGTGCTCGCCGCCTACCCGCGGACGGGCTTCAAGCGCGACGCGGTCGACACCGTGCTCGACCACTGCCGCCGCAAGCCCACCGCCTACTTCACCCACCCGTTCGCCGAGGTCGGCCGCCGCCACATCCCGGACTTCGCGGTGCCGACCGTCGAGGACGTGGTGCTGGCGGCGCCGTTCCCCGACTGAACCCGGGCCCGGTCGGGCCGGTCCACCGCCGCGATCACACCCGGTGCGCGCCCGGCCGACCGGATTCGACGACGAACGACGCGAGGACGGACTCGGGCACGTCACGGCGGCTCACCGTCGGGACGGTCCTGAGCTCCGCCCTCATCCGCGAACCGCCCACGTGGCAGCGGACGTACCCGCGGCGGTCGCCGTCGAAGAACTTGATGTGCGGGTTGTGCCTGATCATCGGCCCGTAGTAGGGCCCGTACACCTCACCGTCCCCGTTGGACGAGATCGACGTGCCGACGAACTCCGTGCCGACGACCGGCGAGGACGGGCGGTCGAAGTCGCGGTGGATGTCGTTGACGAAGGACGAGTGCCAGTCACCCGTGATCACCACCGGGTTGTCGACCCGGTGCCGGACCCAGGTGTCGGTCAGCCGCTTGCGCGCGGCCGGGTAGCCGTCCCAGGCGTCGTGCCACAACCGGTCGCCCGCCGGGCCGTCGTGGTCCAGCCTGCCCAGCATCACGTTGCCGCCCAGGAGGTTCCACCGGGCCTCGGAGGCGGCCAGCCCGTCGAAGAGCCACTTCTCCTGCGGGAAGCCCAGCATCGTCACGGCCGGGTCGTAGCCGCCGGTGCACGCGTCGGCCTCGCCCCAGCCGCAGGGAGGGGCGCTCCGGTACTGCCTGCCGTCGAGGACGTCGAGCTGCGCGAGCCTGCCCCAGCGCAGGCGCCGGTAGATCCGGGCGCGGTCGAGCGCGGCCCGGCGGACGGGCTGGTGCTCGTACCACGCCTGGTAGGCCGCGGCCCGCAGCGCGGTGATGTCGCCGGCGTGCTCCTGGCGGGTGCCCGCGTAGTCGTTCTTCACCTCGTGGTCGTCCCACGTGACGGCCCAGGGGAACCTGGCGTGGGCCGCCTGGAGGTCCGGGTCCGCCTTGTAGAGGGCGTACTGCATCCGCCAGCGCTCCAGGTCCCGCGGCGCCGACCTGAGCACGTCCGGCGTCCCGGTCCGCCGGAGGCCCCCGTCCGCCGGGATGCCGCCCTCGTACACGTAGTCGCCCAGGTGCACCACCAGGTCGAGGTCGTCGTCCGCCATGTGCCGGTACGACGGGTAGTAGCCGCCCGCCCAGTCCTGGCACGACGCGAACGCGAAGGCCAGCGACCCTCCCGGGGCGCCGGCGGCCGGCGCGGTGCGCGTGCGCCCGACCGGCGAGGTCTCGCCCTGGTAGCGGAAGCGGTAGAACCACTCCCGGTCCGGCGCCGGGCCGTCGACCTCGACGTGGACCGAGTGCGCCGGCTCCGGCAGCGCCCAGGTGGTGCCGCCGGCGACGATCCGGCGGAACCCCTCGTCCCCGGCGACCTGCCACTGGACCGGCACCCTGGTGCGCGGCATGCCGCCGCCGGGCTCGAACGGTTCCGGGACGAGCCTCGTCCACAGCACCGCCCCGGTCGCCGTCGGGTCGCCGCTGGCCACGCCGAGCTGGAACGGGTGGTTCCCGCCGCCGGGTCGCGGTGCCGCCGCCGCGTGGTCGGCGGGTACCTGGGACAGCGCGGCCGCGCCGGCGGCGGTCGAGAGCGCGGAGAGGAACCGCCGCCTCCCCATGGAGGTCGTCACGGCGCCATGTCTAACCCGCGCCGATGGTTGGTGGGCGAGCGCCGGGTGAACAGGTCCTGGAGTTCGGCTCTCCTCCGTCCTCGCCCCGTGGGCGTACGTCCGCCCCCCGGCTCACCACGACTCCACCAGGAGGTCGCCGTGGTCGCCCCGCCGCCACTCCCGGGTGAGGCGGCCGAGCCGGGCCGGCGCGGCCGTGCCGCGCAGGGTGGCGATCCGGTCGTCGCGGACCTCCAGGACCACCAGGCCCACCACCCGGTCGTCCAGCACGGCGATCACGGCGGGGCAGCCGTTGACCACGGCGGCGTGGAACGCCGGGGAGCCGCCGACCAGCTTCCGCTTCGCCGGGGTCGGCCGGTAGGCGGCGCGGAGGGTGGCGGCGATCCGCTCGGGACCCGAGACCAGCACCAGCCTCGCGCTCAACCCGGCGCCGTCGGAGATCGCGGTCGCGTCGTCGGTCAGCAGCGCGACCAGCTGTTCGGTGCGGCCCGAGGCGGCGGCGGCGAGGAACGCCCCGGCGATGCGGCGCGCGGTGGCGCGGTCGACCTCGGTGACGCGGCGGTCGGGACCCGGGCGCGACGTGGCGACGCGGCGCCGGGCCCGGTGCGCGTGCTGCTGGCTCGCGGACTCGCTGATGTCGAGGATCCCGGCGATCTCGGCGTGGCTGTGGGAGAACGCCTCGCGCAGGACGTAGACGGCCCGCTCGACCGGGGTCAGGCGTTCCAGGAGGGTCAGCACCGCCAGGCTCACCGAGTCGCGCTGCTCGGCGGTGTCCGCCGGGCCCAGCATCGGATCGCCGGCCAGCAGCGGTTCGGGCAGCCAGGTGCCCACCGCGTGCTCGCGCCGCGCCCTCGCCGAGCGCAGCCGGTCCAGGGCCAGGTTGGTGACCACCCTGGTCAGCCACGCCTCGGGCACCTCGATGTGGTCCCGGTCGGCGGCCTGCCAGCGCAGGAACGCGTCCTGCACCACGTCCTCGGCGTCGGCGGCCGAGCCGAGCAGGCGGTACGCGAGCGAGGCCAGCCGATCCCGGCCGGCCTCGAAACGCGCGAGGGTCGCGGTGTCCACGATCGCCGGGCTAGGCCGCGACCACCTCGGTGGCGCGGTCGGGTTCGGCGGCCAGGCGGTACCTGCGGGTCGGCATCCCGAAGGTCGGGTGGGCCATGCCGAACGCGGCCACCCGGAGGACGGCCGCCTTGGCGCGCGCGGCCGGCCGGCCGCACAGGGCCCAGCTCCGCGACCGCTCCTCGCCGTCGACCAGCTGGTAGATCGCGTCCCGGCGGCCGAGGCTCAGGTGGTTGCCGAGGTGGGCCAGCGTGGTCTTCGGGATCCTGCGACCGGTCAGGTCACCGACGATCGCGGACACCGCCTGCATCGCGGTGGCACCCGCCGAGGCGCAGGACATCGGCAGCGGCCGGCCGTTCCGGCCGATGGCGTGGGCGCTGTCGCCCACCGCGTAGACGCCGGGGTGCGAGACCGACCGCATCAGGCGGTCCACCAGGACCCGACCGTCGTCGGCGACGGCGAGGCCGCTCGCGGCGGCGATGGGGTGGACGGCGAAACCCGCCGCCCAGACGGTGACGTCGGACGCGAAGGCGGTGCCGTCGGCGGCGACGACCCCCGTCGCCCCCACCCGCTCGACGGTGGTGTGCTCGTGGACCGCGATGCCGAACCGGTCGAAGGCCCGCAGCAGGTGGCGGCGGGCCCGCGGGCCGAGCCAACCGCCCAGCTCGCCGCTGGTGACCAGGGTGACGTCGAGCCCCGGCCGGGACTCGGCGATCTCGGTGGCGACCTCGATCCCGGTCAGGTTGCCGCCGACGACCAGCACCGACCCGTTCCCGGCCGGCTCGTCCAGCCGCCGGCGCAGGCGCAGCGCCGACGGCCGGCCGGCGACGTGGAAGGCGTGCTCGGCCACGCCCGGCACGCCGTGGTCGGCGACGGTGCTGCCGAGCGCGTAGAGCAGGGTGTCGTGGTCGAGCCGGTCGGGACCCCCGTCGCCGGTCACGGTGACCGTCCGGCGCTCGGCGTCGACCGCGGTGACCCGCGCCGGTCGCAGGCGGATCCCGGTGCCCGCGAACAGCTCCGCCAGCTCGTACCGGCGCAGGTCCGGTCCGGCGGCGAGCTGGTGCAGGCGCAGCCGTTCCACGAAGTCGGGTTCGGCGTTGACGACGGTGATCTCGACGTCGTCGGGGTGCAGGTGGCGGGCGAGTCGTCCGGCGGCGTACGCCCCGGCGTACCCGGCCCCGAGGACGGTGATGCGGTGCGGCATGTCCTTGCTCCTGTCTGGTTCGACCGCACCCTGAACGGGACAGCGCCCCGATTCCTGACGGGGTTCGACCATGACGTGGGTCACCCTCGACCGGACCGCTCCGGCAGGCGGGCGCGGTCCGCCCCGCCCGGTTGTGCCCGGCGGGTGTCGAGCCGGGTGAGCGCGGCGGCGCTCGGGCTGCCCGGTTCCGCCGTGCAGAACACCACCTGGAGGTCGGTGCCGGGCAGCAGCAGGGTGTGGCGGTCGAGCTCCAGCTCGCCCAGGTCGGGGTGGCGCAGGCGCTTGCGCAGCGTCGGCACGGGGCGCACGTCGTGGTCGCGCCAGCCGGCGGCGAAGTCCGGGCTGTGCGCGGCGAACTCGTCGACCAGCTCGCCCAGGACGTGGTCGGTCGGGCGGCGGACCCGGGCCACGCGCAGCGGGGCGGCCAACCGGCGGGCGAACTCGCCCTCCGCGCCCGCCGGCGCCGAGCAGAGGGTGCCGCCCAGGCGGATCGACAGCCGCACCACGGTGCGCTCCTCGACGGGCAGCAGGCCGAAGTCGGTGATCAACGCGGCCGCGGCGCGGTTCCAGGCGAGGACGTCCTGCCGCTCGTCGACCAGGTAGGCGGGCGCCGGTCCGAGGCGGTCCAGCAGCCGCCGGGCGTCGGCGGGCACCTGCCCCCGGTCGGCGTCCGCCACGGGTGGCGCCTGCCCGGCCAGCCGGGCCAGGTGCTCGCGCTCCGCGGGGGTGAGGCGCAGCGCCGTGCCCAGCGCGGCCAGCACCTCCGGGGACGGGCGCGGCGCACGGGCCTGCTCCAGCCGCTCGTAGTAGCCGACCGACACCCCCGCCAGCGCGGCCACCTCCTCGCGGCGCAGCCCGGGGGTGCGCCGGGCGCGCCGGCCGGGCGGGTGGGTGGCGGTGGCCGGCACCTGGTCCGGGCGCAGCGCCTCCCGCCGTCGGCGCAGGAAGTCCGCCAGTTCGCCTCTGCTCACCCGGCTCATGGTGGCAGGGGTCCCCCGCCCCGGCCACGGACCGGTGGTCCGGGGCTTGGCGGTCGGGGGCTTGGCGGCTGGGGGCTTGGCGGTCGGGGGCCCGGCGGCGGGAGGCCCGGCGGTCCGGGGCTTGGCCGGCCGTTCCCGGCCAAGGGCCCGGCCGCCCAACCTGGACCGGTCACACCCCGTCGAACACCGGAGGACACCGTGCCGGGCACCCCCCAGGACGGACCGATCACCCACCACCGGGATCGCCGGCACCGCCCGGCCGAACTCCCCGACCCGGTGCGCGCGGACGCCGCCCGATGAACGGCGTGCTCGTGACCGGCGGCACCGGGAAGACCGGGAGCGCGCTGGTGGCACTGCTGCGGGACGAGGACGTGCCGGTCCGGGTGGCCGCCCGCAACCCGCCCGCCGGCGACCCCGACCCGGTCCGGTTCGACTGGACCGACCCGGCCACGTTCCCGGCCGCGCTGCGTGGGGTGGACCAGGTCTTCCTGGTACCCCCGGTGCGGACCACCGACCCGATGCCGCTCGTCGGACCGTTCCTGGCCGAGGCGCGACGCCGGGGCGTGCGCCGGGTGGTGCTCCTGGGCTCCGCCGTCGTCCTGCCGAAGGCCCCCGGCGCGCTGGAGATGGCCGCGCGGGTGTCGGCCCGGCCGGGGTGGGTCGTGCTGCGCGCGTCCGGGTTCATGCAGAACTTCCTGAGCCCGCACCCGGTGGGCGAGCGCATCCGGCGGCACGGTGAGATCCGCACCGCCGCCGGCGACGGCCGGGTGGGCTGGATCGACGCGCGGGACATCGCGGCCGTGGCCGCCGCCCTGCTGACCGACCCCGGGGCCGGGCCGGACGACCGGCGAGACCACCTCCTCACCGGGCCGGAGGCACTGAGCTGCCACGACGCGGCGGCGATCATCACCGCCCGCACCGGACGACCGGTCCGGGTGGTGCCCGTCGGGACCGCCGACCAGGTGGCCGCCAACCTGGCCGCCGGTATGCCCGCCGAGTTCGCCGCCGCCCTCGCCGCCGTGGAGGACGGCATCAGGGCCGGTCGGGAGGACCGGGTCAGCACCGCGGTGCCGGACCTGACCGGTCGGCCGGCCCGCACCTTCGCCGAGTTCGTCGAGGAGCACGCGGCCGAGTGGGCGGAGGACGGGCCTGCCGGGACGACTTGACGTGGCGCCCCCGGCACGGGGTCGGCCGCGTGGTCACGGGTCGGCACGGCCTCGGCGTGCGGCGGGGAGCACTCGGGAGGCGGGCCGGCCGGCAGAGGAGCTGCGGCGGGGAGGCGGGCCGGCCGGCAGAGGAGCTGCGGCGGGGAGGCGGTGGTGCCGGGCATCGGGCCGAACTCTGGGCGTTCCACGGTGGACTCGCGGCTAGCGTCCGCGGGATGGCGAACCAAGTTGCGGTGACGAGGGAACTGGACGACTACATCCGCGCCGTCTCCCTGCGCGAGGACGACGTGCTGCGGGAACTGCGGGAGGAAACCGCCCTGCTCCCCGCCGGATCGGCGATGCAGGTGACGCCCGAGCAGGGACAGCTGCTGCACCTGCTGACGGGGTTGGTGGGCGCGGGCACCGTGGTGGAGTTGGGCACCTACACCGGGTACGCGACGCTGTGCCTGGCGCGGGCCGTCGGCGCGGGGGGGAAGGTCGTCACGTGCGACATCACGCAGCGGTGGCCCGCGGTGGGGCGGCCGTACTGGGAGCGCGCCGGTGTGGCGGACCGGATCGACCTGAGGGTGGGTCCGGCCGCGGGCACCCTGGCGGCGCTGGCCCGGGAGCACGGCTCGGGCTGGGTGGACCTGGTGTTCATCGACGCCGACAAGGTCGGCTACGCCGCCTACTTCGAGGCCGCGGTGGACCTGGTGCGCGACGGCGGGCTGATCGTCGTGGACAACACGCTGTTCTTCGGGCGGGTGGCGGACCCGGCCGTGCAGGACGCGGACACGGTGGCCATCAGGGCGTTCAACGCCTCCCTGCTCACCGATCCCCGGGTGGACCTCTCGCTGCTGCCCGCCGCCGACGGGACCACGCTGCTCCGCCGTCGCCCCCGCTGACACGGCCGGCGCGCGGGTGGTCCTCCCGACGAGGAAGCGGTGGACGGGCACCGGGGGTGGCCCGTCCACCGCTCCTCTCACGCCGCCCTACCGGGAACCGGGGGAGGGAACCGGGTGGGCGGCGGGGCTCATTCGGCGATCTTCGTCCGGTAGGACCAGGTGAACACCGGCAGGTGCTCACCGTCGACCAGCCTGCTCTCCTCGCTGCGCGTGAAGTGCTCGTGTCCCGAGGCGTGGGGGATGCGGACCTTCACGTCGACGCCGTCGGTCAGTTCCACGACCTCGCCGTCGAACGTCCCGGGACCCCCGACCAGCAACGCCTTCCTGTTCTGCTGCACGATGTTCGCCCTTTCACCGGGGTCGCCGCCGCGTGGCGCGGCGGCGGACCGTCCGAAGTGCACACACCGAGTATGGCCGGGCAGAACTGGGGAATACTCTGGAATCCGCTCCGGTCCGGCGCTCCGGTCCCGCGCTCAGCCCCCGGTCGTGGGAGCCGCGTCGTGGTCTGTCGACAGCAGCTCGGACAGCTCGGCCAGCGCGGTGTCGGCCTGGTCCCCCTCGACGGTGAGCAGGACCTCCTCACCGCCCTTCACCCCCAGCGACATGACCGCGAGGATGCTGGCCGCGTCGACCAGCGCGTCCTCGCTGCGGCCGATGCGGACCTTGCCGCCCTGCTTGCGGGCCGCCTCGACCAGGAGCTTGGCGGGCCGGGCGTGCAGGCCGACCGACGAACCGATGGTGACTCGTGTACTGGGCAACTCTGCCTCCTCCTGACGGTGCGGGAACGCGCGTTCGGCCCGTTCCCGCCGGACCGGCCGGGGGAACCGACCGGTCGACAACTCGATGTCGCGCGCGAACCACGGCGTGACGGGTCGGCGCACGGGGTCCAGCGCGGAGCGGACGACGGACAGCACGCCCTCCGCGACGGGCAGCCAGCGCTCGCCGGCCTCGATCGGGCGTGCCCAGCGCACCCGGCCGCCGCGCACGGGTGTCGGCGGCAGCGGCACCTCCGCCGGCGTGCGCAGGAACACCACGTCCGCGGGCATGTCGTTCTGGCTCCACCAGCGGTCGTTGGCGTCGGTCAGGAAGACCACGCGGCCGTCCGGTCGCACGACGGCGGGAGCGGGCACGCCGACCGCGTCGAAGCGGGAGAGCACGACCGCCGCGAGGTCGGCGGGCACGAGGAACCCCACCGTGCCGCCGCCGAGCACGAGCCTGATCCCCGCCGACCCGGGCACCACGCGCCAGCCGAAGCGGCGCGCGTACCAGCGGCACGCGGCCTCCTGGTCGGGCGGAACACGGGCCGGCGCAACGGGGTTCGTCCCGGGACGCGGCCCGACGGCGTTCGGACCGACCGGTCGTGGCGCGGCCGGGTGCGCCACGACCGAGCGCGAGCCGGCGGGGTGCGCCACGACCGGGTGCGGCACAGCGGAGTTCGGGACAGCGGAGTTCGGGACAGCGGAGTTCGGCACAGCGGAGTTCGGCACAGCGGGGTGCGGCACAACCGCACGCGGCGCGGCGGCGTTCGCGGGCCGCCGGCCGCGGGTCGGGCATTGGAGCTGGGGTTGGGGCTGAGGTTGGAGCTGGGTCGGGCGCTGGGGCTGGGTCGGGCGCTGGGGCTGGGTCGGGCGCTGGGGCTGGGACTGAGGCTGGGACTGAGGCTGGGGCTGGACGGTCACGGGTGGTTCCTCCACATCGTCGCCCCGCCCCTCCCTCAGCCCAGCGCGTACGAGCGCGCGGTGGCCGGGTCGGGGGCGCGGCGGACGCGCTCGGCCAGCTCGGTGCAGTCGTCCAGCGTGCGCTCGCGCAGCGCGGCCCGGACGGCGGGCACGGCGGGCACGGACATGGACAGGCTGGTCACGCCCAGGCCCACGAGCACCGGGGCCAGGCCGGGGTCGCCCGCGGCCTCACCGCAGACGCCCACCGGCTTGCCCGCCGCGCGACCGGCCTCGGCCACGACGGCCACCAGGTCGAGCAGCGCGGGCTGCCACGGGTCGAGCAGCGAGCCCAGCTCGCCGAGCACCCGGTCGGCGCCGAACGCGTACTGGGACAGGTCGTTGGTGCCGAGGCTGACGAAGTCGACCTCGGCCAGGACGTCGGCGGCGCGCAGGGCCGCGGCCGGGATCTCGATCATCACGCCGACGTTGGTCAGGCCCGCGCCGCGGGCCAGTGCGGCGAAGTCCCGCGCCTCGGCCGGGGTGGCGATCATGGGCGCCATCACGCGCACGTCGGCGCCGTGGTCGGCGGCGGCGTCGGCGATGGCGGCGAGCTGGTCGGCCAGCAGGTCCGGCTTGCGCCACGCCACGCGGTAGCCGCGCACGCCCAGCGCCGGGTTGGGCTCGGCGTCGGCGTTGGCGAACGGCAGCGGCTTGTCCGCGCCCGCGTCGAGCGTGCGCACGACCACCGGTCGCGCGCCGAACGCCTTGAACACCTCGCCGTAGGCGCGGCGCTGCTCCTCGCGGGAGGGTGCGTCGGCGCGGTCGAGGAACAGGAACTCGGTGCGGAACAGGCCCACGCCCTCGGCGTCCACGTCGCCGTCGGTCGCGCCGCCCACGTTGAGCAGCAGCTTCACCGGGTGGCCGTCGGCGGTGGCGCCGGGCCCGCGGTAGCGGGCCAGCGCGGCCTCGCGCTCGGCCGCCGCCTCGGCCACCCGGGAGGCGGCGTCGTCGTCGGGGGACGTGACCACGACGCCGCGGGTGCCGTCCACCACGACCGGCTCGCCGTCGGCCAGCGAGTCGGCCCCGGCGCACCCGACCACGGCCGGGATGCCGAGGGAGCGGGCGAGGATGGCGGTGTGGCTGGTCGGCCCGCCCTTGGAGGTGACGATCGCCACCACCCTGGCCGGGTCGAGGGTGACCGTGTCGGCGGGCGCGAGGTCCACGCCCACCAGCACGAACGGCTCGTCGCGCACGGGGATGCCGGGTGTCGGCACGCCCAGCAGCACCGCGACGGCCCGGTCCCGCAGGTCGGCGAGGTCGCCGGTCCGCTCGGCGAGGTACCCGCCGAGCGCGGCCAGCGCCTCCAGGTGGACGCCGAACGCGTCGTGCACGGCCCAGGCCGCCGGGCGACCCCGGTCGACGGCGGCGCGGATGCCGTCGACCAGGGCGGGGTCGTCCGCCATGGCGATCTGGGTGTCGAGGATGTCGCGGGCCTCGCCGGTCAGGCCCTCGGCCCGCCGGCCCAGGTCCTCGACCACCGCGCGGAGGGCGGAGACGGCCGCGTCCACCTCGTCCCGCGCCGGTCCCGGCGCGGGCACGTCGGCGGGCAGCTCGGGCGCGGCGGCCGTCCTGGCCACCACCCCCACCGCCTGTCCGGGGCTCGCCGGGTTGCCGGTCAGCTCCCTCGACCCGACCGGCTGCTGCGAGACCTCAGCCACCTGCGACAACTCCGCGCCTCCTCGTCCTCGTCGACCGTTCGTGCGGGTGGTGCGCGATGTCAGCCCGCGGTGGGCTCGATCGTCACCTTGATGGCGGTGCCACCGGCCACCACGTCGATGGCCTCCAGCACCTTCTCCAGCGGCAGGTGGTGCGTGATCAGGTCGGCCACCGGCACGGCGCCCGTCGCGATCAGCTCCAGCGCCTTCTTGTTGTGGTCGGGGCTGGACCCGTTCGCGCCGACGATGGTCAGCTCGCGGTAGTGCACGAGGTTCGAGTCGCACGCGATGATCGGGTTGTCCTTCGGCAGGCCGCCGAAGAAGCTGATCCGGCCGCGGCGGGCGACCATCTTCAGCGCGTCCTCCTGCGTCTTGCCCGCGGCCGACGCGGTGATGACCACGTCCGCGCCGCGCCCACCGGTCAGGTCCAGCACCGCCTGGATCGGGTCGACCTCGGCCGCGCAGATCGCCGCGTCCGGCTTGACCAGGTTCGCGGCCATGTCGAGCCGGCCGCGGTTGAGCTCCACCAGGTAGACGTTCTCGGCGCCGCGGGCACGGGCCAGCCGCACGTGCAGGCAGCCGATCGGGCCGGCGCCGACGACCACGACCGTGTCGCCGTCGCCGACGCGGGCCAGCTCCTGGCCGTTGAGCACGCACGCCAGCGGCTCGGCCACCGACGCCTCCGCGTAGGTCACGCCGTCCGGGACGCGGTTGACGCCGTCGACCTTGAGGACGTTCGCCGGCACGATCATGTACTCGGCGAAGCCACCCTCGAAGTGGTAGCCCATCGACAGCTGGTTGGGGCAGATGGTCATCCACCCGCGCAGGCAGTCGGGGCACTCCCCGCACGGGATGGCGGCGATGACCTGGACCCGGTCCCCCGCGGCCCAGCCGTCCACCTCCGAGCCCACCTCCACGACCTCGCCCGCGATCTCGTGACCGATCACGCGCGGCGGGTCGATGTGGTGGTGGCCGTGCCGGAAGATCTTCAGGTCGGTCCCGCACGTCGAGGTGTTGCGCACCCGCAACTTCAGCTCAGCCGGGCCCGCGGTGGGCTCGGGCATGTCCTCGATGCGGATGTCGCCGGGCGCGTAGAACCGGGCCACCTTCACTGCGTCGTCTCCTCGTCCTTCTCGGTGTCCACCGTCCGCAGGATGCGCAGGACGGTGTCGGTGTCGGGGGCTTGGCGCAGCTCGGCCGCGCGTTCGGGGTCCATGAGCACGTGGGCCAGGGCGGACAGGATGCCGACCTGCTCGCTGCCCTGCGCGGCGATGCCGACGCACAGCCGCACGTCCTCACCTCCCCAGTCCACCCCTTCGGGGAACTGGAGCACGGTCAGCGCCGACCGGCGGACGTGGGCGCGCGAGGCGTCCGTGCCGTGCGGGATGGCCACGCCCTCGCCGATGTAGGTCGAGACCGAGGCTTCGCGCTCGTGCATCGCGGTCAGGTACTCGGGGTCGACCGCGCCCAGCTCCAGCAGCACGGCCCCGACCTGGTCGATGGCCGCGGCGCGGTCGGCGGCGGTCCGGCCGAGCCGCACGGACTCGGCGGTCAGCAGCTCAGCCAAGCTCCCCACCGTCCCGGATGGCGGCTTCGACGCGGTCGAACACCGGGTCGCCCATGAAGTTCTGGAAACCGATGACGACCGCGCCCGACGAGTTCTTCTGCGCCCGGGGCACCAGGCCCTGCTGGCACAGCACGACCTGGGCGTCGGCGGGGATCTCGTTGACCGGGCTGTGCTGCACGGCCACCTTGTACGGCTTGAGCCGCTTCGCCATCTGCGACGCCACCATGACGCTGCTGCCCATGCCCGCGTCGCAGGCGATGACGACCTTGGTGATGTCCTTGCCCTGGATGCTCATGCGTCCCTGTTCCTCTCGTCCGGCGTCGTGCCCTGGTCGGTCAGACCTTGACCTCGCCGCCGTTGGCGATCTGCTGCTCCCGCTCCTCGCGGCGGGCGTCCCGACCGAACTTCATCAGCGCCGCGGCCACCACGAACGCCACGACCGCCGCGACCAGCACACCCGCGATGACCGAGAAGTGCCCGCCCTTCGGCGTCACGGCCATCAGGGCGATGATGCTGCCGGGCGACGGCGTGGCGACCAGGCCCGCGTCGAAGACGCTGAAGGTGAGCACACCGGCCGCGCCGCCGCCGATGACCGAGAGCAGCAGCTTCGGGTTCGCCAGGATGTACGGGAAGTAGATCTCGTGGATGCCGCCGAGGAACTGGATGACGATCGCGCCGGGGGCGGTGGCGCGGGCGGCGCGGGGGCCGAACACGGCCAGCGCGGCCAGCACGCCCAGACCCGGGCCGGGGTTGGACTCGATCAGGAAGTGGATCGCCTTGCCGTTCTCCAGCGCCTCGGCCACGCCCAGCGGGCTCAGCACGCCGTGGTTGATGGCGTTGTTGAGGAACAGGATCTTGGCGGGTTCGACGATCAGCGACACGAGGGGCAGCAGGCCGGCGTCGAGCATCCACTGCACGCCGTTGCCGAGCGCCTTGGTGATGCCCTCGACGACCGGGCCGATGGAGAACAGGCTGCCGACCGCGAGCGCGCCGCCGATGATGCCGGCGCTGAAGTTGTCGACGAGCATCTTGAAGCCCGGCGCGACCTTGACGCCGACCTTCTCGTCCCACAGCTTGATCAGGTAGCCGCCGAGGGGGCCGACGATCATCGCGCCGAGGAACATGGGGATGTCCGCGCCGACGATCACGCCGAAGGTGGCGATCGAACCGACCACCGCGCCGCGCTGGCCGTGGACCAGCCGGCCGCCGGTGTAGCCGATGAGGGTCGGCAGCAGGTACGTGATCATCGGACCGACGAGTTCGCCGATCGTGGCGTTGGGGATCCACCCCGTGGGGATGAACATCGCGGTGATCAGGCCCCACGCGATGAACGCGCCGATGTTGGGCATGACCATGGCGGCGAGGTGGCCACCGAAGCGCTGGATGCCCACCCGCGCGCGCTGGCCGCGGGATTGGGTGTCTTCGGGGGCCTGGGTGTCGTTGCTCGTCATCGTTGACACTTCCACTACTGCTGGAGGGACTGGGAGAACGCCGTCGCTGCGGCGGCGGGAGCCGGGCGTCCTCGCCCGGCATCGGCGACCGGCGGGTGCCGGCGGATCAGACGTCGATCCGGCGGTCCCACTCGATGTCCGGGTGCACCACCACCCGGTGTGCGCGCACGTCTTCCGGGCCCGGCATGGTGCTGCCGGGCAACGAAACGGCCGCCGCTCCCCAAGCGACGCCCGTGGCCAGTGCGGAAGGGCCAATTCCCCCTGTGGAGAGGAACCCGGCGAGCAGCGCGTCCCCGGCGCCGACCGAGCTGCGGGCCTCGGCCCGCGCCTCGGCGTGCCAGGAGCCCTCGCCGTCGACCAGCACGGCGCCTTGCCCGCCGAGACTGGCCAACACCGCCTCCGCGCCCCGGGAACGCAGTTCCCCGGCCGCGTCGACGACCTCCCGCAAAGTCCGCAGTGGACGGTCGACCGCCTCGGCCAACTCCTCCAGGTTGGGCTTGACCAGGGTCGGTCCGGCCTCCACCGCGGCCAGCAGCGCGGGGCCGCTGGTGTCCACCGCCACCTTCGCGCCGGACGGCGCGAGGCGGCTGATCAGGTCGGCGTAGAAGGTGTCGGGCACGCCGGGCGGGAGACTCCCGGCCGCGACCACCCAGTCCACGCCGGGCATGTGGGCCAGCACCGCGTCGCAGAACGCCTCCAGCTCGGGACCGCTCAACCGGGCTCCGGCCTCGTTGAGCTTGGTCACCGTGGCGTCCGGTTCGACGATGGTGATGTTGCTGCGCACCGGGCCGAGTGCGGCGACCCGCACGACCTCGATGCTGTAGCCGGTGAGCAGGCCGATGAGCTGGTCGCCCTCCGCGCCACCGGCCGGTACCACCGCGCGGGCCTTGCAGCCGTTGCGCACCAGGGCGCGGGCGACGTTGATCCCCTTGCCGCCGGGCTGCACGTGCACCCCGGACGCGCGGTGCAGGTCGCCCCTGGTCAGCCGGTCGACCTCGACTGTGCGGTCCACGCTGGGGTTGGCCGTCACGGTCAGGAACACTTCACACCACCTCGAAGCCTCTCCGGCACCGCCACCAGTTCGGCGGTTTGGTTTGAGTGACTTTAGATCCGTTTGTGTTGTTTACACAAGGACCACCGCGGAGAAGCTAGGGGTTTCCCTAGCCAAACCACCGCTACGCAGGCGCAACACCGCCGACCCGAAGCCACAGGAACCCACACGTCATGCGCCGGGAGTGCTACTTGACGTAGTCGGGCAGCACGCGGGGAGGCCACGAGCCCACGCCGAAGATGCCCATGGAGTACGCCTTGGAGACCAGGGCCGGGCGGTTCTTGACCTTGAGCTTGCGCAGCAGGGTGGACACGTGGTACTCGACGCCGCCGCGGCTGAGGTACAGCGTCGCGGCCAGCTGCACCGTGGACACCCCGGCGGCCACGCCCTCCAGGATGCGGGCGTCCATCGCGGTCAGCACCTTGGCCTTGCCGGACACCAGGTGCCCGTCGTCGGGGGACTTCTCCGGGCGCACGAGCACCATGACGCTGTCGACGCGGCCCGCCCCGCCGTGCACGGCGAACCCGGTCAGCTCCCCGGACAGGGCGCTGTCACCGGGGCGCAGCGCCACGACCCGGTCCGCGAAGCGCGGGCGCTGCCCGTCGGCCAGCCGGGACAGCTGCTGCCCCAGCCGCTCGCGGACGCTCGGGTGCAGCAGGTCGCAGAACTCCCGGTCGGACAGCTCCGCCGGGCCCCGGCCGAACTGCCGGTAGAAGTCCGCGTTGGCCTCCAGGATGCGCAGCGAGCGGTTCAGGTGGGCCACGCACATCCCCGAGCGCTCGAAGAACGACCGGTAGACGCCGCGGCCACCGTCGGGACGGCCACCGTCCGAGGGCCACTCCGGAAACGTCTCGGGCACGTCCTGGGTCGCGATGTCGGCCATATCCGTGGTCATCGGAAAACCATTCCTCCCAAGTTCCGAGACGAAGATCGACGGCAAGCGCCGAGGGCTTTACCGGCAGACAAACCGGAGGAAAGCAACACGTAACATGATATGGACCACACACACCGAAATCAACAGAACCACAACCATACGGACTTAAAACCGTGGTGGTCGGGCAGGTCGGTTCGGAGGTGGCGACTCGTCCGAGGGAGTGGTTCGGTACCACCCGGTCAGCGGGTACGGACCCGGCGAACGGCCGTGCGGACCGAACCCGACCGGCGCTGTCGGGCCACACAGCTCGTGGTTGTACTGTGAACGTGAGGTCAACCCGGCATGTTGTCACGCACAGTGACACCAACATGAACGCAATTTGTTGACAGCTTTCGAGGCTCGGCCTCAGCGCTCGTCTTCTCCACGCCCGTCGAGCACGTCGGCCCGCAGCTCGGGCACGAGCGCGCGCCACTGCTCGACCAACACCGAGCGACCGCGGACGCCCAGCTTCCGATAAGCACCGGTGAGGCTTTTCTCGACGGCCCGCCGGGTGACGCCCAGCGAATCCGCGATGCGCTGGTTCGTCCAGCCGCGCACGACCATCGCGACCACCGACTGCTCGGCGCGGGTGAGCTCCGCGGCACCGGACGCGCGGAGCCGGAGCACCGGCCCGTTCAGCTCGGCCTCGTCGTTGCCCTCCAGCCACACCCCGCCGGCGGCGCGGGCGATCCGGTCGGCCTCCTCGACGACCGGCAGCGCGGCCAGGTCGCCCAGCCCCGCCAGCCGGCGGCCCACCATCGCCTGGGCGCGCCCCAGCTCCACCGGGTCGCCGCCGGCGCGCAGCCGCTCGACCACCGCGCGCAGCGCGCCGATGCCCTCGGCGCCGCCCAGCAACATGCCCCGCAACCGCAGCGCGCGGCCGACCGCCGTCGGCGCGCCCCAGGCCAGGGCCGCCGCGTACTCGCGCTCGGCCAGGGCGAAGGCCCGGTCCAGGTCGCCGAGCCGCTGGTGCAGCCCGGCCGCCCACACCCGCCACGGCAGCGCGGTGAGGTTGGTCCAGCCGAAGCGGGCGGCGCGCTCGCCGCAGTCCAGCAGCTTGTCCAGCGCCGCCACGACGTCGCCGCGCAGGGCGTCCAGCAGGCCGCGCAGCACGAGGTGCGACAGGACCAGCCGCGGGTCCGAGGCGTCGTGCTCGGCGGCCAGCACTCGGCGCGCCAGGTCGCCGTCCTGGGTGTGCAGGGCGATCGGGGTCAGCGCGAGCACCGCGGTCGCGGTGGCCTCCGGCCACGCCGCGCCGTCGCCGTCGAGCACGCCCAGCGCCAGGGCCCTGGCGCGGCCGGGGTTGCCGGTGGCGGCCAGCACGGCGGCGCGCTGCGCGGCCAGCGCGGACCTGACCCCGGCGGACTCCTGCCGCCGCGCCGCGTCCCACGCGCGCTCCAGCCACGGCGCGGTGACCGCGCCGGCGTCCGCGGCGACCACCGCGGTCACCGCGAGCGGCAACGCGGTGTGCACGTGCGCGGGGTCGGCCGGCTCGCGGTCGAGCAGGGCCGAGCCGAGCGCGGCGACCTCGGTGGCGGGCAGCGCGGCGGTGGCCGCGGCGGCGTGGGCGAGGACCGCGAGCAGCTCCCGTCCCCCGCCGGTGTCCAGGGGTCGGGCCACGCCGAACCCGCGCAGCCGGGCCACCGCGTCGGTCAGGCCCTGCTTGCCGAAGCGGTCCAGGGCGCGGCCCCGCGCCTCCAGGCGCAGCGCCAGGTCCGGGTTGGCGCCCGCCAGCCGCGGGTCGGGCGCGGCGGCGTGGGTGCGCAGGACGGCGGCCACCGACGGGCTGCGGGCGGCCAGCGCGAACGGCACCGACAGCACCGCGGCCGCCGCCTCCGGCACGCCGGGCAGGTCGGGCAGCGCCTGGGCGACGTGGCCGACCGAGGACGCCGGGTCCGTGCCGCGCTCGGCGGCGGCCAGGTCCACCAGCAGCCTGGCCCGCTCCGGTCCGCCGGGCGGTCCCGCCAGCAGGGCCCGGCGCAGGTACCGGACGGCCCGCTCCCCCGCTCCGCGCGCCAGCGCCGAGGCCGCCGCGCCGCGCAGCAGGTCGGCCTCCCAGCGCAGGTAGCCGCGGGTGATCCGGAGCAGCTGCTCGGCGACGCGCTCGGCCGGGTGGCCGGCGTCGTGCAGCACGGTGGCCGCGTGCCGGTGCAGCTCCTCCCGCTGCGGCAGCGGCATCGTCGCCTCCAGCGCGACGCCCACCTCGGGATCGGCCAGGCGCGGCGGGTCCACGGAGGACAGCAGGCCGAGGCGGTCCATCGCGTGCACGGCGCTCTTGCAGTCCAGCGCGTCCAGGCCCGCGACCCGGGCGACCAGGTCGGTGTCGGTGTCGCCGTCGGCGCCGAGCACGACCAGCGCGCGCGCCGCCGCGCGCACCGACGGCGGCTGGGTGCTCAGGTGGAACAGCCTGCGCTCGCGCAGCAGGCCGTGGCTGGCCCCGGCCACCGACGCCGCGGCCGACGCCGTCGGGCGGACCGAGCGGGCGTGCAGGCCGTGCGCCACGGCCAGCAGCGCGGCCGGGTTGCCACCGGTCACCGCGTGGCAGGCCGCGGCGAACGCCGGGTCGACCTCCTCGTCGAACTCGGCGGCCAGCACCCGGCGCACACCGGCCGCGGACAGCGGGGCGAGCTGCACCGCGCGGCGCGCGGAGGTGGCGATGTCGTCCACCAGGCCCTGTTCGCCCACCGCGTACCCGTCGGCCAGCGTGGCCAGCAGCAGCACGCGGCCGCGGCCCAGCCGGCGGGCCAGGTAGGCGAGGCAGCGCAGCGAGGACCGGTCGGCCCACTGGAGGTCGTCCACGGCGAGCAGCAGCGGGCGGTCCTCGGCCAGCCGGGCGACCAGGGCGTGCAGGCCGGGCAGGACGGCGTCGGCGGGCGGCGCGGTGTGCGCGGCGTCGTCGAGGAACAGCGGTCGCACCACCTCGGCGGGACCGGTGAACCAGCGGTCGTGCTCGGCCGGGTCGGCGCCGGCGACGAGGGGTCGGACGAGCTGCTGCACCACGCCGAACGGGAACCCCGACTCGGCCGGCGTCGCGTCGGCGCGCAGCACGTGGGCCGGTCGCGCCCCGTCCTCCACCAGGTTCGCGGCCGCGGCCAGCACGGCGGACCGCCCGGCCCCCGGCACGCCGGTGACCAGCAGCAGCCCCGGCTCACCGGTGACCGCCGCGGCGAATCCCCGCCGGACCGCGTCGAGGGCCTCCTCCCGCTCGGCCAGCACGTCAACGCCCCGACGCCCAGGAGGGGGTGGGGAACGCGGAGAGCCTGCCGTGCACCGCGCCCACCGGCACGTCCAGCAGCCGCGCGATCTCGCCCGCCGAGCGGCCCGCGCCCGCCAGCACGGCGATGCTGTGGTCGGCCGCGGCGCCCGGCCCGGTGCCGGCGACCCCGGTCCCGGCGGCGCCGATCCCGGCCACCCCGACCCTTCCGGCCCCGACCCTCCCGGCCCCGACCCCGGCGGCCCCGACCCCGCCGGCCCCCGTACCTCCGGGCCCCGTACCTCCACCGAGCCCGACGGCACCGATCCCGGCGGCCTCGCCCGCCCGGTCCACCCGGGACGCCCACAGGGACACCTGCGCCAGGGTGCTCGGCGAGCCCCAGCGCACGGCCCGCTCCACGGCGTCGGCGGTGAGCGCGCGGGCGGTGTCGCGGTCGCCCAGGGCGGCGTGGGCGGCGGCGGCCAGGGACCGCCAGGCCGCGAGCGCGGGGTTGCCCCAGCCCCGGGCGAGCAGCACCCGGCCGCAGCGGTCGAACCGGCGCAGCGCCGTCGTCGGGTCGCCCAGCGCCAGCGCCGCCTCGCCCCGGGCGCACTGCAACAGCCCCCACGCCGCGCCCCGGTCGGCCTCGGCGGGCGGGGCCACGGCCATCTCCCGCGCGGCGTCGTCGACCTCGTGGCGGGCCAGCAGCACCTGCCCCGCCAGGGCGGTCACGGCGGGCGCGAGGCGCGGGTGCCACGACCCGGCGGGCAGCTGCGCGCGGGCCTGCGCCAGGTCCTCGCCCGCCTGGGCGAGGTTGCCTCGGCGCAGCTCGCACCAGCCGCGGTGCAGCAGGGCGACCGCGGCCACCGCGGGCACGCCCCGGCGGCGGGCGTCGGCCACCAGGGCGTCCAGCCCGACCACCGCCGAGGCGATGTCGTCGGCGTGCAGCAGCGCGCGGCAGGCGTGCAGGCGGTGCCCGAACGGCGCGGGTCCCTCCCCGTGCCCGGCCAGGGCGCACCGGGCCAGCGCGCGGGCCCGGTGCCGGTGCTCGCCCCGCAGCGCCAGCGACCAGGCCGCGACGCCGGCCCCGACCGGTTCGCCGACCTCCGGCGAGTCGGTCGGCGGGTCGGGGAAGGTCCGGGCGGGGTGCAGCGCGTCGGGGGTGCAGTCGCTGTCGGCCAGCCAGCCGATCGCGGCCAGGGCGGTGGTGTCCGCGCCGTCTGCCTCGCCGCGGGCGCGGGCGGTGGCGATCACGCGGCGGGCGGCCGGCGCGTCGCCGTGCGCGTGCAGCAGGTCGGCGGCCAGGACCGCGGTGGGCCCGTCGGGCTCGGTCTCCAGCAGGGCCTGGCGAAGCCTGCGGTCGGCCGCGCGGGGGTTGTCGACCACCTCCAGCGCGCCCAGGTCGACCAGCAGGCCGAGCCTGCGCTCGGCGCTCATCGGCTCGCGCAGCGCCGCGGCCAGCAGGGTCGCGGCCCCGGCGTGGTCCCCCGCGGCGCGGCGGCGGGCGGTGACCCGGACCAGCAGGGTGGCGGCCCACTCGGCGTCGACCAGCGGCGCGGCCGGCAGCACGGCGGCGAGCCGGTCGCGGT
>NZ_JBHSQO010000059.1:0-51562 GCF_042658445.1 Saccharothrix lopnurensis
CGATCCTGCGCACTCGGTGACCGGCCTAGCCGAAACGTGGCGAACGGGTGAATCCGAGTCGATTGCGGATTACCGAACTACGTTGTGACCCAAGTCACAACCGCCGGTGCGCGCGAACCCGCCGCGAGACCCCACCAACGGGTCCTCAGCCGTCCGCCGGACCCCGCTCGATGCGGGTGACGGGCACCACGACCAGGTCGTGCACGCGCCAGTCGAAGTCCCTGGCCCACTCGCCCAGCTCCGCCAGGCGCGCCGGGAGCCCCTCCTCGCCCGTCGGCACGACCAGCAGCTCGCCCACGAACACGTGGCCCTCCTCGCGGACGCGCAGCCACGCGTCGGCCACCCAGTCGTGGTCGAGCACGGCGGCCAGCAACCGGCCCGGCAGCGGGTGCGGGTCGTGGCTCCCGACCACCTGCGGGCGGCTGTCCATCAGGTTCCCCACCGCGCTCCGCGTGGTGTTCACCCCGTCGCGGACGATGTCGGCGCCGATGACCAGCGCGGCCACCGCGTCGGCCCACCACAGGCCGAAGCCGATGCCGAGCACGCCCAGCACCGCCGCCCCGGCGGTGAGCCAGTCGGCGCGGTTCATCTCCGCGTCCGCGTAGAGCACCTTGTCGTGCAGCTGCCGGGCGATCTTCAGCTTGGCGCGGCCCAGCAGGACGGCGGGCGCCATGGTCACCAGCAGCACCGCGATCATCAGCCAGCCCAGCCACAGCTGGACGCCGAACACCTCCACCAGCCCGATGGGCGCGCGCTCACCCGCCAGCAGCCGCGTCAGCGAGTCGTGGACGACGTAGCCGCCCAGCCCCAGCAGCGCCACCGAGCCTGCCAGGAACGCCACGCTGACCGACCGGTGGTAGCCGTAGGGGAACCGCGCGTTCGGCGGCCGGTTGCGGTAGCGGGCGGCGATCAGGAACGCGGCGGGCGGGACCAGCCCCAGCATGTCCTCGATCCAGGCGGCCTTCATCGCCTGCGACTGCCCCAGGGTGACCGCCAGCAGGGCGACGGCCGCCGCGAAGAACGCGATGGTCCACCACTCCAGCCGCACCGCGCGCCGGTGCAGGGCCGCCTTGTCCGGCGGCAGCTCGAACCTGTCCTGCACCCTCACCGGCGCCCTGGCAGCCGGTCGACCTCGTCGTCCGGCAGGTCCAGCAGGAACCGCTCCACCTCGACCTGCCACGCGTTCTCCCCCAGCGGCAGCGCCCACACGTGCCCGTCCACGTACGGGAGGGTCAACGAGGCGTGCTCGACCCAGGGCGACTGCTCCTCGAACCCACCGACGACCACGTCCAGCTCACCGTTGCCCAGCGCCGTCATCAGCGCCGACTCCGAGCCCCGCCGCCACTCGACGCGGGCGCCCACCCCTTCCGCGAACCGCTCCACCAGCTCCACCTCCGCACCCGCCGGCTCCCCGTCCCCCGCCTCGGTCCACGGCGGGTTGTCGGTCACGCCGGCGCGCAGCGCGCCGCCCCGGACGCGGTCCAGGGTGCCGTCCACGTCGCGCGGCAGCCCGCACCCCGCCGTCACCAGGGCCAGGACGAGGACGGGCAACCAGGCCGCCCGCCTCGTCCACCCCGACCGGCTCAACCCCGGAACGGGGCGGTGAAGCAGGCGACCCGGCCGCCCGCGCTGCCGGCCTTGCCCGGTTCGGTGGCCGTGGCCGGCTGCTCGTGCAGCACGACCGAGGCGGGCACGCGGTCGGCGAAGTCGAACGGCACCGCGGTCTCCGCCGTGCCGTTGCCCTCGCCGTCGGTGGTCAGGTCGAGCCAGATCTCGTTCTGCGGGTTGGCGTAGGCCGGGTCGGTCGACGGCTTGTCCGGCGTCGCGGCGGGGTCGGGCTCGTTCTGGAAGTGCGGTCCGGCGTCCGCGCCGGTCTGCCCGCACGGGTCGGTGTGGGCGTGGGCGGCGTAGCCGCGGTCGGGCTGGAGCCCCGAGACGATCAGGCGCACGGTCGTCGTGCCCTCCCCCTCGACCACCTCCAGCTCCAGTTCGCCCCCTGGCGGCGCGGCGGTGGTGTCGTAGGTGAAGGCGGTGTCCGCGTCGCTCACCTCGGCCAGCACCCCGACCTGCCGGTTCGTGACCGCGGACTCGGACGTGGTGGTGGACTCGGGTCCGGCGGCGTCCGAGCCCGACCCACCGCAACCGACGGTGGTGCAGAGCGCGGCCACCAGCACGATGCCGATGCGCATGGCGTTTCCCCTTCGACTACCCCGGTGTGTCACCGAACGACTACCCTCGTCACTCCCCGTGAAAACGTCGCACGAGGACGGGTCCCGCGTGGTCGCGCCACCCCTCGCGGGTGGGCGGTGTTAGGTTCGGGGTTCGTCCAACCAGGAGGAACCGCATGGCCATCGAGGTGCACGACGTCCCCGACGAGAAGCACTTCGCCGCCGTCGTGGACGGGGTGCCGGCCGGTCGGGCCGAGTACCTGCGGACCGCGGGGCTGATCGTGTTCACCCACACCGAGGTCGACCCGGCGTTCGAGGGCAAGGGCGTGGGCAGCGCCCTGGCCAAGGCCGCGCTGGACCAGGCCCGCGCGTGGGAGCTGCCGGTGATGCCGCAGTGCCCGTTCATCGCGAGCTACATCGCGCGCCACCCCGAGTACGTCGACATCGTCTACCGCCGGTCGGAGCCCGCCGGCTGACCGCGTGCACGTTCTCCCCCTCCCCGAATGGGTGTCACACCCGATGGTGGCGGCCGCGACGGTCGACAACACTCCAGGTGTCCGAAACCCCAAGCGCAGTGGGAGGGGGAGCCGTGAACGCCTTCACCGTGCTCCGACCGGTCCACCACGGAGCCCCACGGAACGGTGCCATGCGAGCGTCCGACATCGCCGCCCACGTGCCGACGGTGACCGTCCACGACCCCGTGTCGTGGGCGTTGCGCGTGATGGCGGTGAGCCGGTTGCCGGGGCTGGTCGTGGTGGACGAGGCCGGGCGACCGCTGACCGTGCTGCCCGGCACCCAGGTGCTGCGCCTCGCCGTGCCGGCGTCGTTCCAGGACGACCCGGCACTGGCCCGCACGATCGACGAGGCGCACGCCGACCTGTTCTGGGAGGAGCTGGCCGACCTGACGGTCGGTGACTGCCTGCCGCCCAAACGCGCCAAACCCGTCACGGTCGCGGCCGACTCGACCATCCTGGAGGTCGCGGCGCTGATGTGCCGCGTGCACAGCCCGCTGGTCGCGGTCCTCGCCGAAGACGGCGCGCTGGCCGGGGTCATCACCCTGGAACGGCTGCTGACCAGCCTCGCGGTGTCGCGCCCCGACGCCTGACCCGGCCGACGCCGCACCCCCCTTTTTTCGCCAGACCCGCGCCGCACCCCCCTCGCCGGTGGCGACCGCCCCGCGCGGCCACCGCCTGTGCCCGTCCCCCGCCCCGGCGACCGCCCCGCGCGGCCACCGGGAGTTCACCGTGCCCGGAGGTCGTCCTTGCCCTGCCCTTGGCCGCAGCCATGAGCCCGTTCCTCGCCATCGGCGTCTTCGCCGTCGCCTTCTTCTTCATCGCGACCGAGAAGGCCGACAAGGTCAAGGTCGTGCTCATCGCGTCCGGTGTGATGGCCCTGGTCGGGATCGTGCCCGGCAGCGAGGTGTTCTTCTCCGAGCACGAGGGCATCGACTGGAACGTCATCTTCCTGCTGTTCGGCATGATGGTGATCGTCGGCGTGATCAAGCAGACCGGCGTGTTCGACTACCTCGGCATCTGGGCCGCCAAGCGGTCGCGCGGCAAGCCCTACCGGCTGATGGTGCTGCTCATGGCGATCACCGCGATCGCCTCGCCGTTCCTGGACAACGTCACCACCATCATGCTGGTCGCGCCGGTCACGATCGTGGTGTGCAACCGGCTGCGCATCCCGGCGCAGCCCTACCTGATCGCCGAGATCCTGGCCTCCAACATCGGCGGCGCGGCGACCCTGATCGGCGACCCGCCGAACATCATCATCGGCAGCCGCGCGGGCCTGAGCTTCAACGACTTCCTGGTGCACATGGCCCCGATCACGATCGTGGTGTTCGTGTTCTTCGTGCTGTTCACCAGGGTGCTGTTCCGCAAGTCGTTCCGGTACAACCCGGAACACGTCGAGTCGGTGATGGCGTTGCAGGAGAGGCGCGCCATCACCGACACCCGCCTGCTGGTCCGCTGCCTGGTGGTGCTGGCGGTGGTGGTCCTCGGGTTCGGCCTGCACTCCGTGCTGCACGTGGAACCCGCGATCGTGGCCCTGCTGGGCGCGGGCGCGATGGTGCTGGTGTCCAAGATGGACGTCGGCGAGGTGCTGCGCGAGGTCGAGTGGCCCACGCTGGTGTTCTTCATGGGCCTGTTCGTGATGGTGTCGGGCCTGCTGCACACCGGGGTGATCGGGGCCATCGGCGAGTGGTCGATCGACGCGGTCGGCGACAACTACTTCCTCGCCGCCACCGCGCTGCTGTTCGGCTCGGGCGTGCTGGGCGCGTTCTTCGACAACATCCCGTACGTGGCGACCATGGCGCCGGTGGTCGAGGGCCTGGTGGCGGAGGCGCCGGACCCGGAGACCGGCGAGTCCCTGTGGTGGGCGTTCGCGCTGGGCGCGGACTTCGGCGGCAACGGCACCGCGGTGGCGGCCAGCGCGAACGTGGTGGCCATCGGCATCGCCGCGCGGGCCGGGCACCGGATCTCGTTCTGGCAGTTCACCAAGTACGGCGCGCTGGTCACCGCGCTGACCATCCTGATGGCGTGGGGCTACGTGTGGCTGCGGTACTTCTGACCCCCGGCGCACCCGCCCGCCACGCGATCAGGGCTCGATCAGACCGACCCTGATCGCGTAGCGGGTGAGCTCCAGGCGGTCGCGCAGGCCGAGCTTCTGGAGCAGGTTGGCGCGGTGCCGCTCGACGGTCTTGGCGCTGATGAACAGCAGGTCCGCGATCTCCTTCGAGGAGTGGCCCTCCGCGACCAGCTTGAGGATCTCCTCCTCGCGGTCGGTGATGGGCCGCGCGGGCAGGGAGCCCTCCCGGGCGCGGTCGAGGTAGTCGCGGATCAGCGCGGTCACCGCGCCCGGGTACAGGAACGGCTCGCCGCGCATGGTGGCCCGGCACGCCTCCACCAGGTCGCGGTCGGCCACGGACTTGAGCACGTAGCCGGACGCGCCGACCTTGAGCGACTCGAAGAAGTACTGCTCGTTGTCGTACATGGTCAGGATGAGGATGCGCAGCGCCGGCAGCAGCCGGGACAGCTCGCGCGCCGCCTGGAGGCCGGTCATCCGGGGCATGGCGATGTCCAGGATGGCGAGGTCGGGCTCCTCGCGCCGGGCCGCGGCGACGGCCTCCGCGCCGTCGCCCGCCTCGGCCACCACCTCCAGGTCCGGCTCGTTGTCGAGGATGAGCCGGACGCCGCGGCGGACCAGCGAGTGGTCGTCGGCGAGCAGGATGCGGACGGTCACGGCGCACCCACCGGGACGCCCAGGCGCACGACCGTGCCGCCGCCCTCGGCCGGTCCGATCTCCAGGTCCGCCCCGATGAGCAGCGCCCGTTCCCTCATGCCGGTGATGCCCGCCCCCTCCTCGGCGCCGCGCAGGCCGCGGCCGTTGTCGCGCACCAGCAGCTCCACGCCCGCGCCGGTGCGCCGCAGCGACAGCTCGGCGTGCGTGGCGCGGGCGTGGCGCGCGGTGTTGGTCAGGCACTCCTGGGCGACCCGGTAGACGACCAGTTCCTTCTCCTCCCCCAGCGCCGGCAGGTCCTGGTCGAACCTGCTGCGCGCGGTCGGCCCGTCGTGGGCGGACATCTCGGCGGTGAGGGCCTTGAGCGCGCTCGTCAGGCCCAGCTCCTCCAGCACGCCGGGCCGCAGGCGGCGGGCGATGCGGCGGATCTCGTCCAGGCCGGCGCGCGTGGTCTCCTGCACCTGGCGCAGCTCGGCGCGCACGTCCTCGGGTGCCTGGTCGGCGACCCGCTTGAGGTCGAGCAGCACCGCGGTGAGCGTCTGGCCGACCTCGTCGTGCAGCTCCCGGGCGATGCGGCTGCGCTCGGCCTCCTGCGCGGACAGCGCCCGCGCGGCGCTCAGGCCGCGCTCGGCCTCCAGCCGGTCGAGCATCCGGTTGAACGCCCTGATCAGCTCCGGGATGTGGCCGCGACCGGACACCGCGGGCCTGGGGTGCGGCTTGAGCAGGTCGGTGGTCGTCATGGCGTGGGCCAGCCGGTCCAGCGGGGCGAGGCCGACGCGCAGCAGCACGGCGTCGATGACGAGCATCGCGCCCAGGCCCCCGGTCACCACCAGCGCCTCGGTCAGCAGGACGGGCGTGGACACGGTGACGGGGCCGAGCGTCAGCACGCCGGTGGCCGTCACCAGCACCGCCGCGTTGAGCAGGAAGATCCGCCAGAACAGGAACACGCACCGCCTCCGGTCCACCAGGCTGCCCGGACGCGCTCCGGGACGTCCATCCGTGGTGGCACCCATGTTGCCCCGGCGGCGGTCACCCCGCCCGGCGCCCCGCGAACGCGCCGTCGGCGAAGACCAGCCCGGCGAAGCGCTCGCCCATGAGCCGGTGGGTGGCGGCGTCCGGGTGGAGCCGGTCGGGCAGCGGCAGCGCGGCGGCGTCCGCCTCGCCGTAGAGCTCGCGGCCGTCGAGGTGGTGCAGGTTCGGGTCGTCGGCCGCCCGCCGCGCCACGATCCGGGCCAGCTCCTCCCGGATGACGCCCAGGGTCAGCTTCCCCCTCTCCCGTTCCGCCGGGTCGCCCGTGGCCAGGAACCGCACCCGCCCCCGGGCCAGCTCGGCGGTGTCCAGGGCGCCGGGACCGGGCGTGTCCTCGTGGATGGGGCACAGGATGGGCGAGACGACCAGCAGCGGCGTGGTCGGGTGGCCCTCGCGGACGGTGTCGAGGAAGCCGTGGACGGCCGGGGTGAAGGCGCGCAGGCGCATCAGGTCGGCGTTGACCAGGTTGATGCCGATCTTGACGCTGATCAGGTCGGCGGACGCGTCCCGCAGCGCGCGGGCGGTGAACGGGTCGAGCAGGGCGCTGCCGCCCAGGCCGAGGTTGACCAGGTCCACGCCGCCGAGGGAGGCGGCCAGCGCGGGCCACGTGGTGCTGGGGCTCGCGGCGTCGGAGCCCTGGCTGATCGAGCTGCCGTGGTGCAGCCACACCCGGCGGCCCCGGTCGGGCGCGGGCTCGACGGGCGCGTCGGTGCGCAGGGCGACGAGTTCGGCCACCTCGTTGTGCGGCAGCCAGATCTCGACGTCCTTGGCGCCGTCGGGCAGGCCGGTGAAGCGGAGGGTGCCCGCCGGCCCGGACCGCCGCTCGGCGGCGCCGGTGGCCAGGTCGACGACCAGGGTGTTCCCGCCGGGCACGCTCGCCTGCCCGACCAGGCGGTTGTCGACGACCAGGTCGTACACGCCGTCCGGGCGCGGCGGGACGCCCCGGTAGACCCGCTTGGTGGGCAGGGTGTCCAGCTCGACGGTGGTGGCGCGGGTGCGGAAGACCAGCCGCACGCCGGAGGGCTGGGCCTCGACCGCGGCCAGCTGGCCGTCGGAGAACTGGGCGCGGGCCCGCGCGGGCAGCCGGTGCGGCAGCAGGCCGCGCTCGGTGCGCTCGACGTCGAGGGCGCCGCGCAGGAGGTCCGGGGTGACGGGTGTGGTGATGGGGTCGCGCATCGCTCTCGCCTGCTCGGTCGGGGTGTTCGGGTGTTCGGCGCGGGCCCCGGTCACGGGGCGGGCCAGTTGCGCAGCAGGGCGTCCAGGGCGTCCAGGACGCGCGTCCAGCTCTCCTGGCTGTCGGGCGCGCTGTGGCTGAACCCACCGGCCAGCTCCAGGCTCACGTAGCCGTGGAAGACGCTGCCCAGCAGCCGGACCGCGTGCGTCTGGTCCGGCTCGGCGAGGTCGTAGCCGCGCAGGATCGCCCGCGTCATCCGCGAGTGCCTGCCGCCCGCACTGGCGGCGGCCGTGGCCGGGTCGAGCCTGAGCTGGGTGGCGGCGTAGCGGCCGGGGTGCTCGCGGGCGTAGTCGCGGTAGACGTCGCCCAGCGCGGCCAGGGCGTCCCGGCCCGCGCGGCCGGCCAGCGCGGCGGCGCCCCGGTCGGCGAGCTCCTCCAGGGCGAGCAGGGCGATCCGGGTCTTGAGGTCGTGGGAGTTCTTCAGGTGCGAGTACAGGCTCGCGACCTTGACGTCGAACCGCCTGGCCAGCTCGGTGACGGTCACCTGGTCGAAGCCGACCTCGTCCGCCAGCTCCGCGCCCGCTCGGGTCAGGCGTTCCGGGGTGAGTCCTGCGCGTGCCACGGTCATCCCTCCTGTTCCCTGAAGGGATTATGCGCTTGCCTAAGCTGTTTAGGCAAATCCCTCGGTGGGATCGGAAGTCGATCCCACCGAGGGGCCCGTGCTAGCCGAGCCGGCAGGCCAGGCCGTTGAGGGTGAACGCGGTCGGCTTGGCGTTCACGCCCGACCAGGTGCCGAGGAAGCCGATCGACGTCGAGCCGCCGGCCGGGATCAGGTGGTTCCACCCGACGTGGTCCACGGTGACCTGCCCGCCGGACTGGCGGAAGGCGCCGTTCCAGAGCTGGGTGACCCGCTGGCCGTTGGCGTAGTTCCAGGTGAGCGTCCACCTGTCGATGGGCGCGGTGCCGCGGTTGGTGACGCGGACCGAGCCCTGGAAGCCGTTCTGCCACTGGCCCGCGATGTCGTAGGACACCGCGCAGCTCGCGGGCGGCGGGGAGTCCGTCGTGGTCGTGGTGGTCGTCGTGGTGGTCGTCGTCGTGGTGGTCGGGCCGCCGATCTGGCTCGGGTCCACCACGCCCCAGTAGGCGTCCTTGGCCTGGAGGCGGGTGTCGAACAGCAGCGGGTGGTCCTTGCGGGTCACCGGGAAGCTGTCGAGCCAGGTGTTGTCGTCGGCCAGGCCCCACAGGGTCACCGAGCTGATCTCGCCGGAGTGCCGCTTGAAGACCTCGAACAGGTCGCGGTAGCGGTGCGCCTGCGCCAGCAGCACCTCGGCCGGCGGGGTCGGGTAGGACTGGCTGTTGTCCGTGTAGACGGAGACGTCCATCTCGGTGATCTGCTGGTCCACCCCGAGCGGCGCGAACTTGGTGATCATCGCCTCGGTCTCGGCGACCGACGGCCACTGCACGTTGACGTGCATCTGGTGCCCGACCGCGTCCACCGGCACGCCCTCGGCCCGCAGCCGCGCCACCAGGTCGTGCAACCTGTCCCGCTTGGCCGGGACGTTGGTGTTGTAGTCGTTGATCACCAGCACCGCGTCCGGCGCGACCTCGCGGGCCACCCGGAAGGCCGTGCGGACGTAGTCGAGCCCGGCGATCTCGAACCACCGGCTGCGGCGCAGGCCGTCGGCCTGGGTCTCGTCGATGACCTCGTTGACCACGTCCCACACGCCGATGTCGTCGCCGAAGTGGCCGACCACGGCGCGGATGTGCGCCTCCAAGCGGGCCAGCAGCAGCGCCTTGTTCGCCGGGGTGGCGGTCATGTCCGCGCCCGCGGCGTCCCGGAACACCCAGGCGGGCGTCTGCTGGTGCCAGACGAGGGTGTGGCCGCGCACCGCCATGCCGTTGGCCCGCGCGAACGCCACCAGCGCGTCGGCGTCGGTGAACCGGAACGTCCCCTCGGTGAGCTCGGTGGCGTCCCACTTGAGCTGGTTGCCCGGGGTGAGGGAGTTGAAGTGCTTGGCGAGCAGTTGGCCGTGGTTGCCCAGGAGCTGCGCGGGCTCGACCGCCGCGCCGACGGCCTCGAAGTGGTCGGCCAGCGCGTCCTTCACCGACGGGATGTCGGTCTGGATCGGGGGCAGCGGCGTGTAGGAGAGGGTGAAGTCGTCGATGTGCAGCGACGCGGTGGCGCTGGTCAGCTCGACGTAGGCGGCGAGGAAGTCGACGTCGGCGGCGAGGGTGTAGCCACCCCGGAGGTTCACCCAGCCGTCGGCGGTGACGGCGGTGTCGCCCACCACCTGGTCGTAGGACGGGGTGCCGGCGGTGCGGCGCTCGACGGACAGCCGCGCCTGCGTGGCCGCCTCGCCCACCGCGAGCCGGACCCAGACCGACAGCTCGTATCTGGTGCCCGGGTCGACCTCGTCGAGCAGGTCGAGCGTCGGGCCCTCCCAGTTCTGGGTGCGGCCGGTGGCGGCGAGGCTGTGCGTGCCGCCGTGGGCGACGGCGGTGCCGACCTCGACGGCGTGACCGCCGCGCGGCGCCCAGCCCTGCGTCGTGGCGTCCTCGAACGTGCTGGTGACGACCACGACCGGGTCATCCGCCGCGGCGGCGCCCGAACCGACCTGCGCGACCGCGACCAGCGCGGCGACGACGGAGGCGGCGAGCGCACCGGCGAGAACTCTCCTCATCGAGAATCCCTCTCCCGTGAACCGGCTGGGAGCGCTCCCAGCCGGTTCGAACGATAGGGAGGCGATCAATCGCCGGCCAGGCCCCGTTCAGACCAACCGGCCGGTTGGCGGGGACGGGTGCGGGTGGGCGGCGAGGGCCGGCTGGGCTGCGGTGGCCCATTGGCGCGGCGCCGGGCAGGCAGCCGGGCAGCCGGTAGCCGGGCAGGCAGCCGGACAGCCGGGCACCGGACCCTCATGCCACCAGCAGGCCGCGCAGCGCGGCCAACCCCTTCGCCGCCTGGCTCTTCACCGTCCCCTCCGCGCACCCCAACCTCCGCGCCGTCTCGGCCAGGCTCAGGTCCTCGCAGTACCGCAGCACCACCACCGCCCGCTGCCCCGGCGGCAACCGCGCCAGTGCGGCGCGCACGTCGAGCACGTCCTCCACCCGCGCCGGCGCGACGGGCACCGGGGGCGGCTCGTCCACCGCGGTCTCGTGCCTGCGGGACGACCGCCGCACCTCGTCGATCGCCGTGCGCACCAGCACCTTCCGCGCGTAGGCGTCCAGGCGCACGTCGCTCCCCAACCGCGGCCACACCGCGTACAACTTCACCAGCGTGGTCTGCGCCAGGTCGTCGGCGTCGTGCCGGTCGCCGCACAGGCGGAGGGCGGCGCGGCGCAGCGGCGCGGCGCTCGCGTCCACGTACGCCTGGAACTCGTGGTCGGTCACCCCACCGGTTGGCCGCGGCCGCGCCGGGCGTCCCCGTGGTCCGCGTCACACTGCCCCGAACACCCACTTCCCACCACGCCACTATGAGCGTTCCAACAAACAACTTGTTCGAACGCACATCCCTTGTCACCATCACCGGGTGAAGAGCGCCGACCGGCACCGGGTGATCGTGGAACGGCTCCGCACGTCGGCCCAGGTCGCCGTGGTGGAGCTGGCGGCGGCCACCGGGGCGTCGGAGATGACCATCCGCCGCGACCTCGACCTGCTCGCCGCGAGCGGCGTGCTGCGCCGGGTGCACGGCGGCGCGGTGCCCGCCACCCCCTCGGGCGTCGAACCGCCGTTCGCCGCCCGCGCCACCTCGGCCGCCGCCGCCAAGCGCGCGATCGCCGCCGCCGCGGTCGAGCTGATCCGGGACGGCGAGACCGTCCTGCTCGACAGCGGCACCACGACCCTGGAGGTGGCGCGGCTGCTGCGCGAGCGGTCGCTCGCGGTCATGCCGCTGTCGCTGCACGCGGTCCGCGAGCTGCTGGACGCGCCCGGGGTGCGGCTGCTGCTGCCCGGCGGCGAGCCCCGGCCCGGCGAGCTGGCCCTGGTCGGCCCGCTGGCGCTGGCCTCGCTGCGGGCGCTGCGCTTCGACGTGGCCGTGCTCAGCCCCTGCGCGCTGAGCACCACCGGCGGGCTCACCGCCCACGACCTGGCCGACGCGGAGGTCAAGCAGCAGGCGCTCGCGGTGTCCGCCCGCACCATCGCGCTGGCCGACGGCAGCAAGTGGGACCGCACCGCCATGGCCCACGTCTGCCCGGCCGACCGGCCCGACGTGCTCGTCACCGACACCACCGCGCCGGAGGACCAGCGCGCCGAGCTGGCCGCGCGCGGTGTGCTGGTGCACGTAGCCCAACCCGCACAGGAGAACCCGTGACCCACCCCCTGCCCCGTGCCGCGCGCGTCGCGACCTGGACCTACTTCACCCTCAACGGGTTCGCCGTCGGGATGTGGGTGGTGCACATCCCCAACGTCGAACGCGCCACCGGCATCACCCACAGCGCGCTGGGCGGGCTGCTGCTCGTGCTGGGCGCCGCCGCGTTCCTGGGGATGCAGGTCGCCGGCCCCCTGGCCGACCGCTTCGGCCAGCGCCGCCTGCTGCCCGCGGCGGGCGTGCTGCTGGGCCTGGCGCTGGTCGGTCCCGGCCTGGCCGACTCCTGGTGGACGCTCGGGATCGCGCTGTTCTGCCTCGGCTTCGGCAACGGCACCATCGACGTGGCGATGAACTCCCACGCCGTGGTGGTGGAACGCGCCTACCCGCGCCCGATCATGGCGGCGTTCCACGCGATGTGGTCGATCGGCGGCGCGCTGGCCGCCCTGGTCGGCGCGGGCACGCTGGCCGCCGCGGTGCCGACCGCGGTGACGCTCGGCTCGGTCGGCGCGGTCTGCGTGGTCGTCTCGCTGGCCGCCGCCCGGTTCGTGATCGACGCGACGCCCGAGCCCGAGCGGCCCGGGAGCACCGAGGCCGCGCCGTCGGCCAGGCCGTCGCGCAAGCTCGTCTGGCTGCTGGGCGCCATCGCGTTCGCGATGATGCTCGCCGAGGGCGTGGCCAACGACTGGGCGGCGCTGCACTCCGAGGACGTCCTCGGCACGTCCACGAGCACCGCCGCGTTCGCCTACGGCTCGTTCGCGGTCGCGATGACCGCCGGCCGGTTCGCCACCGACCGGGTCGCCGCGCGGGTCGGCCCGGTGGCCATCGTCCGGTACGGGTCGGCGCTCGCCGCGCTCGGCCTGACCCTCGTGGTGTTCACGCCGTGGTTGCCGCTGGCCCTGGCCGGCTGGGCGCTGTTCGGCCTGGGCCTGTCGGGCAGCGTGCCGCAGCTGTTCAGCGCGGCGGGCAACCTCGACCCGCGGGCGTCCGGGGCGCTGATGGCGCGGGTCGTCGGGCTGGGTTACGTGGGCCTGCTGGCCGGCCCGGCGCTGATCGGCGGCCTGGCGCACTGGATCCCGCTGAACGCCGCGTTCGCCGTGCCCGTGGTGCTGTGCGTGGTGGCGGCGGTGTTCGCGGACGTGCTGGCCCCTCGGTCGGCGCCGGCCGAGGAGCCCGTCGGCTGACCTACTCGCAGCCCGTTCCGTCCTTGTCGTGGTCCAGGCCGTAGACGTCGGGACCGATGACGGTGACCGGCCCGCTGACGTAGGCGGGCCCGTTGCCGCTGCCGCCCGCGCAGTCGACGTCGCTGGAGATCGGCACGCACGGCGTGTAGCTGGCGTGGCAGCCGTTGTTGGGCGCGGGCTGCGGCTGTGGCTGGGGCTGGGGCTGAGGTTTGGGTTGCGGCTGAGGTTGCGGCTGGGGCTGGGGCTGCGGGGCCGGCGCCACAGTGGTCGTTGTCGTGGTGGTGGTCGTGGTGGTCGTGGTGCTCGGCGGCGGCGTGGTGGTCGGCCGGGCCGTGGTCGTGGTGGTCGTCGCGGCCGCCGCGGTGCTCAGGTCGGCCGCCGTGCTCGTCGGCTCGTCGTCGTCGGTCAGGGCGCCGATGAAGGCGAACAGCAGGGCGACGATCCCCACCGCGATCCACACCGGACGGCGGGACTTCTTCGGCACGGGCGGGAGCGGCGGCCCGGCGGCGAACGCGGCGGTGTGCTGCGGCGGCACCTCACCGAACGCGGCGGTCGACACAGGCGGAAGCGGCGGCACCGCCCCGAACGCGGTGGTCGGCTGCGGCGGCACCAGCGGGAGCACGCCCTCCGCGTCGCGCGGCAGGCGCAGCAGGACCTCCAGCCCGCGGGGCCCCCGCTGCACCACCGCCTCGCACCCGGGCCGACCGCCCCGGTCGGCCACCTGGCTCACCAACCCGGCGTAGCGCTGGGACATCAGGTGCGTCAGCTCGCCGACCCGCCGGCCGTCCAGCAGGACCTCGACCACGCGCCGGCCGCGGTGCTTGCCCGTGCCGACCGTGCACCACCCCAGCTCGACCGCGACGCGGCGGTGCGCGCCGGGGACGACGTCGTACCGGCTCAAGGCGGCCTGGTGGTGCTCCTCCCGGGTCACCGTCACGGTGGCCTCTCCCGGCAACATCACCAAGCCGGCCGACGAGTTCTCGATCACTGCCCACTCCAGGTGCCGAACGGGTGTATGCCTGACCATCGGCCGGCCCCGTTCGGCGTTACCCCCGTGAGCGCAGCGTGGTCAGCCGCTCACCCGGATGACGTGCTTGCCGTGCCCGCCGCCCGCCTCCAGCGCGCGGTGGGCGTCGGCGATGCGCGAGAGCGGGTGCACCGCCTCGATCACGGGCCGGACCGCGCCGCGCTCGACCAGCGCGGTCAGGTCGGCGAACAGCTCGTGCCGCGGGTTGCCGCTGAAGAACCGCACCCGCCGCGACCCGAACACCGCGGACGCCAGCACGTAGGCGAGGTCGCCCGCCGAGCGGAAGGCGATGCCCACCATGCGGCCGCCCGGCGCGAGCAGCCGGCGGTAGGCGCGCGGCGAGCCGCCGTAGGTGTCGAGGACGACGTCGAACCGGCCCAGCCCGGCCGGGTCGGCCGCGTAGTCCACCACCTCGTCGGCGCCCAGGTCGCGCACCGCGTCGAGGTTGCGCGCGCTCGCCAGCGCCGTGACGTGCGCGCCGTAAGCCTTGCCCAGCTGGACCGCGACGCTGCCCACGCCGCCGCTCGCGCCGCGCACCAGCAGTCGCTCACCCGCGCGCAGGCGCGCTTGATCGCGCAGGGCGGTGATGGCGGTGGTGCCGACGGCCGGCAGTGCGGCGGCGCGCACCGGGTCGAGCCCGGCCGGGGCGAGGGCGAGCTGCCTCGGGTGGACGGCGACGTACTCGGCGGCGGCGCCGAACCTCCCGCGCGGCAGCCCGCCCCACACGAGGGCGCCGGGCTCGTAGCCGGGGCCTCGGACGACCTCGCCCGCGAAGTCCACGCCGACCAGCTTCGGGAAGCGCCGGCCGAGCAGCGGCCCCAACCGGCCGGACCTCAGCAGCATCTCACCGCCGTTCACGCTGGCCCCGTGCACCCGGACCAGCACGTGGCCCGGCGGGACGGCCGGTTCCGGCACGGTGCCCTCGTGGAGCACCTCCGGCGGGCCGAACCGGTCGTAGAGCGCTGCGCGCATCGTCACCCTCCGCACTAAGTGGAAACTACCTTCCACTTCTAGCACCGGGCACCGGGGGATGTCTTGCGCGCGGGCTAAAGTGAGAGCCGTGGCCGGTGAACCGACTCAGTTGCGCGTGGACGCGCTGGCCAACCGGAACCGGGTGCTCGCCGTGGCCCGCGAGGCGTTCGCGGCCGAGGGCCTGGACGTGCCGATGACCACCATCGCGCGGCGCGCCGGCGTCGGCGCGGCGACCCTCTACCGGCGCTTCCCCACCAAGGAGGCCCTGGTCACCGCGGTGTTCGCGGACCAGTTCGCCTCGTGCACCTCGGTCGTGCACGACGCACTGGAGGACCCCGACCCGTGGCGCGGGTTCTGCGTCGTGGTCGGCGAGCTGTGCGCGATGCAGGCGGTGGACCGGGGGTTCAGCGCGGCCTTCCTGTCGGCGTTCCCGGACGCCCTCCCGGTGGCGCGGGAGCGCACCCGGGCCGAGGAGGCGTTCGCCGAGCTGGCGCGGCGCGCCAAGGCCGCCGGGCGGCTGCGCGCCGACTTCGTGACCGACGACCTCGTGCTGCTGATGATGGCCAACGGCGGCATCGTGGCCGGCACGGTGGAGGCGACCCTCATCGCCTCGCGACGGCTGGTGGCCTACTTCCTCCAGGCGTTCCAGGCGGACGGGCCGCTGCCGCCCTCCACGCCCCTGGGCCTGGCGGACGCGCTGGGCTGACCCGCCCCCCGGCCTACTCCCGCTCCTGCTCCTGCTCGACCTGCTGGTTCCACTCGCGCTTGGACGACTGCCACCCGTCCTCGTCCGCGCCCAACCGCCAGTAGCCGGAGATCGACATCCGCTCGCGCGGCACGCCCCGGTCCAGCCGCAGGTGACCGCGCAGCTCCTTGACCATGGTCGCCTCGCCGTGCACGAACACCTGCACCGCGCCGGCCGGGAAGTCCAGCTTGCCGACCGCCTCGACGACCGCCCGACCGCGCGGCCGGCCGGCCCGGTGCAGCCACACCAGGTCCACGTCGCCCGCCGTGGACACGACCTGCCGGTCCGCGGGTCCGTCGACCTCGACGAGCACCGTGGCCCGCGCGCCCGCCGGCAGGGCCTCCACGGCCGCCGCGATGGCGGGCCAGGCGCTCTCGTCACCGGCCAGCAGGTGCCAGTCGGTGGCCGGGTCGGGCGCGTAGGCGCCGCCGGGCCCGGCGAAGCGCAGCACGTCGCCGGGCCGGGCCCGAGCCGCCCACGGCCCGGCGATCCCCGAGTCCCCGTGCACCACGAAGTCGATCCACAGCTCGCGGGCGTCGGGGTCCCACCGGCGGACCGTGTAGGTGCGCGTGCGGGGCCACCGGTCGCGCGGCAGGGACTCCCGGGCGGCCGCGAGGTCGAACGGCTCCGGGTAGGTCACGCCCTCCTGCGGGAAGATCAGCTTGACGTAGCTGTCGGTGTGCGGACCGGTCGCGAAGTCCGCGAGCCCGTTCCCGCCGAGCACGACCCGGATCATCCCGGGCGCGATCCACTCGGTCCGCACCACCTGGCCGTGATGGGCCATCCGCGCACTCCTCGGTTCACTCGGTCAGCGCAATTCACCCCCACGGTACGTTAGGGTCGCCTAAGTGAGCCGGGACGCCCCCGCGCCGCCTCAGGACGTCACGACGAGGCCCTCCGATTCCTTCCCCACGGGCACGGTCGCCACCACCGACCCGCTGGACGCGTCGATGACCGACATCGAGTCCGACCTGGAGTTGGTCACGTAGACGAAGCTGTCGTCGGGGCTGGCCGCGGAGCCCTCGGGCTGCTTGCCGACGGGCACGGCCGGGCCGACCGGCTCACCGGACCGGGTGAGCACCGACACCGTGTCGTCGCCGGCGTTGGCCACGTACACCCGGCCGCGCGGCGTGACCGAGACGCCCATCGGCGCGCGGCCCACCGCGTCGGTGTCGATCGCCCGGCCGCGGTCGACGTCGATGACGGTCACGGTGTTCGAGCCGGTGTTCGCCACGTAGGCCCGTTCGCCGTCCGGGCTGAAGGCGACGCCCGCCGGGAAGCGGCCGACCGGGATGGTGGCCACCGGTTCGTCGTTGCGCGTGCTGATCACGGTCACGCTCTGGCCGCCGTTGTTGGTGACGTAGACGAGCTTGCCGTTCGGGCTCACCGCCGGGGTGTGCGGGAACCGGCCGACCGGGATGTCCCGCAGCGGCCTGTTCGTGGCGGTGTCGACGACGGTGACCGTGTCGGAGCCGAAGTTGGTCACGTAGGCGCGGGTCGGCGTGGCCGCCACGCCGAAGGGGTACTGCCCGACCGGCACGGTCGCCACCACCTGCCCGAGCCGGGTGTCGTAGGCGGTGACGGTGTTCGAGGCGCTGTTGGCGACGAACACCTGGACGCGGGCCGGCCACCGGTCCTCAGCGGCCGACGCCGGTGTCAAGAGCGACATGAGGAGCAATGCGACTACACCTGTTCGAGTGAGACAACCTCGTGCGGAAAGTCGAGTGGAAAACTTTGAGTAGAAGGTGATTGCGCTCATCTGCGAAAACATGTCGCGTTCCCTCGATGCCTTTCACTGATACAGCCCAACGCCGGACACTAACGGCCTAGCAATAGATGTCGCAGAGTGAGAACGGGCGTGGTCACCTCGGCGGGCGCATGTTTCGCGCGAAAGTGGCGATCGGGTTTGGTCGGCGCGAGCGGAGCCGATCACGGGCGGGAGCAGGCAGTCCCTGGCGGACGAGCCGGCCGGGCCCTCCCGTGCTCGACCGTTCGGGGGACTAGGCTCCCGGCATGGCGAGGTACTTCGACGTGCACCCGGTCAACCCCCAGCGCAGGGCCATCGACCAGGTGGTTGCGCTGATCAAGGACGACGGGCTCGTCGCCTACCCCACCGACTCCTGCTACGCGCTGGGCAGCCGGCTGGGCAACAAGGACGGCCTGGACCGCATCCGGCAGATCCGCCACCTCGACGACAAGCACCACTTCACCCTGATGTGCCGGGACTTCGCGCAGCTGGGCCAGTTCGTGCACGTGGACAACGCGGTGTTCCGGGCGATCAAGGCGGCCACGCCGGGCAGCTACACGTTCATCCTCCCGGCCACCACCGAGGTGCCGCGCCGCCTGCTGCACCCGAAGAAGAAGACGGTGGGCGCGCGCATCCCGAACCACGCGGTGGCGCAGGCGCTGCTGGCGGAGCTGGGCGAGCCGCTGCTGTCCAGCACGCTGCTGCTGCCGGACCAGGACGAGCCGCTGGTGCAGGGCTGGGAGATCAAGGAGCGCCTGGACCACGTGGTGGACGCGGTGCTGGACTCCGGCGACTGCGGCACCGAGCCGACCACCGTGGTGGACTTCTCGCAGGGTGAGCCGGAGATCGTCCGGCGCGGTGCGGGCGACCCCTCGCGCTTCGAGTAGCCCCCGGAGCCCGTCCACCCCGGTTCCGCCGCCCGGAGGTATGGGAGCGTTCCCAGAACGGCTAACTTCCTCTCCTGCCCCCTCAGCGCAGAAGGAGCCAGACGTGCGGAAACGGTTGTCCTCGGCGGTCCTCGCCGCCCTGCTGTCGGTCATCGCCCTGCCGGTCGCCGCCGCCTCCGGCCCGACCCACCAGCGGCTCACCACGTGCGCCAAGACCGACCTGCTGTTCTGCGAGGACTTCCAGCGCGTGCCCACCGGCGCGGGCACCAGCCTGAACTGGGGCGTGGACACCAGGAACGGCTCGCTGGAGGTCGAGCGCGACCGCCGCGGCCAGAAGGTCCTGCACGTGCGCACCGAGCGCAACGGCCGGGCGTTCCTCAAGGTCGACGGCTTCGCCGCGCCCGGCAACAGCTTCTACGGCCGGGTCCGGGTGAAGGTCGAGGCGTTCCCCACCGCCCCGGACTGGGCGCACTACACGCTGATCGAGGCCACCGGCGACGGCCCGGAGGTCGTCCGCCCGCTGGGCGGCCAGTACGTGCCGACCCTGGACCGGACCCTGTGGGGTGTCGGCGCGGACGGCGGGCCCACCGGCGACTGGACGAACTGGCGCGAGTCGGCCCCCTCCGAGGCGGGCCGGTGGCAGTGCGTCGAGTGGCGGATGGACGCCTCGGACAACCGGGTCGAGCTGTGGTTCGACGGCAAGCCCAAGCCGGACCTGACCGTGTCGACCCGCGAGCACGGCGGCAACCAGGTCGACTTCCTGTTCCCCCGGTTCGACACGGTCAAGATCGGCTGGCAGCTGTACCAGCCGAACGAGGGCTCCTACGACCTCTGGTTCGACGACATCGCGCTGGGCACCAAGCGGATCGGCTGCTGACCCGCGAGACGACCAGAAGACCGAAAGACCCGAAGACCGAACCGCTGAACGGCCGGGCTGCCGGACCACCTAGTCCGGCAGCCCGGCCGCCATCGCGAACCCGATGACCCCGCCGCCGAAGTACAGGGTGGTGGCCACCGCCGCCATCGCGGCCTGCCCCAACCGACCGCGCAGCCGACCGCTCTGCGGACCACCGGCCAGGTGCTGCCACACCGCCATCACCGCGGCGGGCAGCAGCACGAAGTGCGGGGCCACCAGCACGAGCACCACCATGCTCTCCCGACCCGCCGGTTCCACGATCAGCGTGGCCGCGGCGGGCACCAACCAGCACACCACCCCGGTCACCAGCGTCCGGACCGCCTGGTTCTCGTCCGGCAGCCGCGGCCCCCGGTACAGCACGGCGGTCGCCAGGGCCATCAGCAGCCCCAGGCCCAGCGCCCCGCCGAGCCACCAGATCGTCCACCACCGGTCGATCGCGTCCCGCCACGGCGGCGTGCGGGGCGCCTGGTCCGGCGACACGCCCAGCGAGCCGATCTCCACCCACGGTTCGGCCGGCCCGTACTCGGAGACGGACCGGCAGCTCACCGACCGGCCGTCGTACTCGGCGGAGCAGGGGCCGAGCAGCTCGGCCCGGACGGTCAGCACCCGACCGGCCACGACGACCGAGCACGAGTGGCCGCCCGGCGCGCACTCGAAGCCCTCGACGATCGAGAACTCCGGGGTGTCGACCCGGTAGAGGCCGTTCGACGCCTTCGCGGGCGCGACCGGCGCGAGGAGCACGGCGAGCAGCAGGAGCAGCGCGGGCAGGACGGGCGGCAACAGGCGCGCCGGGCCGGCGGACAGGCGGATCGCGGTGGTCATGGGCCCACCTCCTCACCCTGGGATCGGCGGCGGACCCGGCGCGTTAGCTTGAAGTCCACTGTGGACCGGCGGAGGATCGGTCGGTGGTCCTCGACGCGCTGCGCGACCTGCCCCCGGCCCCGGTGCTCGCCCTGGCCTTCCTGCTGCCCGCCCTGGAGGCGTCCACCATGCTGGGGGTGGTCTTCCCCGGCGAGGTGGCGCTGCTGGTCGCGGGCGCGGCGGCGCACGCGGGCGGCGCGCCGCTGTGGGCGGTGCTGGTCGCCGGCACGGCGGGCGCGGTGCTGGGTGACCTGGCGGGCTACTTCGTGGGCAGGCGCTGGGGGCACGCCCTGCTGCGCCGCCTGCCGCGGCGGCTGGTGCGCCCGGCGGCGGTGGAGCGGGCCACGGCGCTGATCCGCCGCCGCGGCGGCCCCGCGGTGTTCCTCGGCCGGTTCACCGCGCTGCTGCGGGCCCTGGTGCCGGGCCTGGCCGGGATGAGCGGCCTGCCGCTGCGCGCCTTCGCCACGTGGAACGCGGCGGGCGGGCTGCTGTGGGCGAGCGGGGTGGTGCTGCTGGGGTACGGCGCGGGCGCGGGCCTCGGGGTGGTGGAGCACCGGTTGGGCCTGGCGAGCGAGGTTCTGCTGGCCCTGGTGGCGGCGGGGGCCGTGGTCGTGTGGCCGCGCCACCGGGGGTGACGCGGCCCCGCCGCCGGGCGGGGTCGCGCCGATCGGTCACCGGGACAGGCCGGTCACCGGGACAGGTAGGCCCGGTGGGACCGGGAGAACTCGAACTGGTTGTGCCGGTCCCAGTTGACCGACCACGTCATCAGCCCGCGCAGGTTCGGGTAGACCGCCCGGGGCTTGTAGGTGCCGCAGTTCGAGCCCTTCACCAGGCAGTCGAGCGTGCGGTGCACCTCGGCCACGGAGGTGAACCCGTTGCCCGCGTTGACGCCGGCGGGCAGGCCGATGGCGACCTGGTCCTGCCGCAGGCCCGGGAAGACCCGCGTGGCGTCACCGCGCACCGGGAACCCGGCCAGCACCATGTCGGCCATGCTGACGTGGAAGTCGTGGCCGCCCATGAAGTGGTACTGGTTGTCCAGGCCCATGATCGGTCCCGAGTTGTAGTGCTGGACGTGCAGCAGCGTCAGGTCGTCGCGCAGCGCGTGGATCACCGGCAGGTACGCGCCCGCCCGGGGGTCCGCGCCGCTGCCGCCGCCGTAGTGCTGGTAGCCCACCTGGACGAAGAACGTCTCCGGGGCCATGGTCAGCACGAACCGGCTGCCGTAGCGGGCCTTCAGGGTCTTCAGCGCCTGGATCAGGTTGACGATCACCGGCGTGGTGGGCGCGCGGAAGTCCGTGTCGCCCGCGTTGAGCGAGAGCGAGTGGCCCTCGAAGTCGACGTCCAGGCCGTCCAGGCCGTACCGGTCGATGATGGCCGAGGCCGAGCGGACGAACGCGTCGCGCGCCGCCGCGGTGGCCAGCTGCACCTGCCCGTTCGCGCCGCCGATGGAGATCAGCACCTTCTTGCCCTTGGCCTGCTTCTCCCGGATGCCCGCGATGAACTCGGCCTCGGACTCGACGTTGGGGCACTCGGCCACCGGGCACTGGGCGAAGCGCAGGTCGCCGGAGGTGGCGGAGGTGGGCTCGGCGAAGGACAGGTTGATGATGTCCCAGTCGTCGGAGACGTCCTTCATCCGGATGTAGCCGGAGCCGTTGGCGAAGCTCGCGTGCAGGTAGCCGACCAGGACGCGCTTGGGCAGGCCGCTCTGCGGCGGTGCCGTGGTGGTCGTCGTGGGGCCCGTCGTCGTGGTGGTAGTCGTCGTCGTGGTCGTCGTTGTCGTGGTGGTGGTCGTCGGGGCACCGGCGCACGACGCGCCGTTGATCCGGCAGTTGGCCGGGCTCGCGGTGCCCGAGGCGTTGAAGCCGAACGTCACCGCGGCGCCGGGCGCGAGGGTGCCGTTGTAGTCGCGGTTGGTGAAGGTGTACCGCCCGCTCGCGTTGGTCTGCAACGCGTCCCAGTAGGCGCCGACCGAGGTACCGGCCGGCAGGTCGAACTCGACCCGCCAGCCCGTCACCGCCGCGCTCGTCCCGTTCTTGACGGAGAACTGCGCGGTGTAGCCGGTGTCCCAGCTCGCGGTCTTGGTGAACGTGGCGGTGACCGAGGCGGCGTAGGCGGGCGCGAAGCTCACCGCCGCCGCTCCCACCACCAACGCCGCCACCGTCGCCACCCTGGCGAACAAGACCCTGCGCGACATCGTCGTACCTCCCAGCGGTGGCGGCCTCCAGGTGCCGGAATTGGACTGGACCACACCGGTGCGTGTCAACAGTTCCGACGATCGGCCGCGACGGTTGGGCCGTCCGCGCAGTGGGTACCTCGAACTCGCGTTCGAACGAAGGGAGACTCGACGTGAACCGCACGCCGGAGAAGGACCCGAGTGACTGGACCACGGGCGACGAGCCGATGACCGGCCCGCAGGAGTCCTACCTGAACACGCTGGCGCAGGAGGCCGGCGAAGAGGTGCCGGAGGACCTGACGAAGGTCGAGGCGTCCCAGCTCATCGACAAGTTGCAGGAGGAGACCGGCCGCGGTCGGTGACCGCGGCCGGGACGGGCGACGCGGGGACTCAGTTCCCCTCGTCGCCGTCCTGGTCGTCCCCCTGGTCGCCGTCCTGCTCGTCGCCGCCGTTGTCGCCCTCGTTGTCCTGGGTGTTCTCGACACCGGGGTTGTCGTCGCCGTCGCCACCACCGCCCTCGCAGCCGGCGCCCAGCGTCAGGAACAGGGCCCCGCCGCTCACCAGCACCGCCAACGACCTCTTCACCGCGTTCAGCCTCATGACCTGCCAGTACCCGCGTCGCCGGCGGGCGAACCCTGGTCCCGCACACGAGCCGTGACGCGGACAACACGCACCGTTGTCCGGACGTTGTCCGGCTCGTGAACACCGTTCACGAAACGCCTCCTGCGCCGATCGGGCGGCGGCTAACGTCCTGGTCGTGCAGGTACCGTGGAGAGCCGCCCCCCGCGCCGCGCTGTCGAGCCCGCTGACGCTGCTGGTCAGCCTGGTGACGGCGCTGCTGCTCGGCTTCGTGGTCGCGGCGGCCGTCATGCACTCGGCCGCCTCCGGGAGCGCGGCCGTCGACCACCAGCAGGGCCGGCTGTGCGCGGAGGCGCTGCACCCGTCGGTGGAGACCGACACCGACCTCCGCGAGGTCGCGAGGGCGATCACCGCGTTCACCGACCTCGCGCAGGGCCACCCGACGCTCATCGGCACCTACACCAGGGAGCGGCGGACCGACTTCGGCGGCGCCACGACCCTGGCCAAGTTCGGCTACCGCGAGGGCGCGACCGACCACCTCAAGGTCCTCGAAGGTGGCGCCCGGGACGGCCTGTGGGTGCCCAAGAGCATCGCCGACACCGTCGGGGTCCGGGTGGGCGGGCGCGGCCTGGGCGGGCGGCTGCCCCCGGTGACCGCGATCTACGAGGACGTGCGCGACCCGCTGCCCGCGTGGTGGTGCTCGGAGCGCCACTTCGTGGTGCCCAACGCGCTCGACCGCGACGAGCTGGCCACCGCGGTGGTGTGGGTGCCCGACTTCGAGTCGTTCACCGCGCTGCCCGAGGAGGTCGGCGGGCGCACCGACATCACCATCCGCTTCCCCACCGCCCAGCCCCGCACCGTCGACGAGGCGCGCGCCCTGCTCGCCGAGGGCACCGCACGCGTCGCACCGTTCGAGGGCCTCGGCCGCGTGGTCTCGCACCTCGCGCTGCCCGTGCGCAACGCCGAGCAGACCGCGGTCAACGTGCGCTCGGCGATCCTGGGCCTGGTGCTGATCAGCGTGCTCATCGGCCTGGCGGGCGTGGCCACGGTCGCCGTGCAGTGGGCGCAGCGGCGCCACCGGGAACTGCGCCTGCTGTGGGTGCGGGGCTCGGGCCCGGCCGCCCTGGGCGGGCGCGCGGTGCTGGAGCTGGGCCTGCCGCTGGTGGTCGGCGGCGTGGCCGGGCTCGGCGCGGCCCGGCTGCTGCTGCCGGTCTACGCGCCGTCGGACGTGCTGCCGCCCGGCACCGCGACCGGCGCGGCGCTGGCCGTGCTGGCGGTCGTCGTGCTCGCCCTGGCCGTCACCGCGGTCACCGCCGCCCTGCGCGCGCACCGGTCGTTCCAGGCCGCGACGCGCGGGCACCGGGTGCGCCGGGTGCTCACCGCGCTGCCGTGGGAGCTGGTCACCGCGGGGTTCGCGGTGTGGGCGTGGGGCCGGGTGCGGAACAGCGGCCTGGCCACCACCGACTCGGTCGGCGCCCTGCCCCGCGTCGACGCGGCCGCGCTGGCGTTCCCGCTGCTGGTCGTGCTCACCGCGGCGCTGCTGGCGACCCGCCTGGCGCGCTGGGCGCTGGCCGCGTCGCACCGCGTGTCGCTGTGGTCCAGGCCGACCGCGCAGCTGGCGATCCGCCGGCTCGCCGCCGCGGCCGGACCGGTGACGGGCGTGCTGCTGGTCGGCGTGCTGGCCGTCGGCACGATCGCGGTCGGCACCGCCATCGCCGACTCGCAGCGCACCGCGCTGGAGGACAAGTCCGGCATGTTCACCGGCGCGAACAGCGTCGCCCAGGTCCACGCGGACCTCACCGAGGTGCCCGAACCGCTGCGCGGCAGCGCCACCGTCGTCGGCTTCGTCAAGGTCCAGGACCGGACCGCGCTGGTGGTGGACCCGCGGACGTTCCGGGACGGCGCGTTCCCGGCCCCGTTCGGCCTCGACCCGGCGCTGCTGGCCGAACCGCTGCGCGTCGGCGACGCGCCCCGCCGCGAGGTCACCCTGCGCGGGCTGCCGCCGCTCGACCCGAGCGCGCACGTGCCCTCGTTCCCGAAGCTCGGCACCTCGGGCTGGGTGGTGCCGGTCGACCTGGTCGAGAACCGCCGGGAGATCGGCTCCTGGTACGTGTGGTCGAGCAGGCCGCTGGGCGAGCTGACCGGGGCGCTGGCGGCGGCGGGCGTGCCGTACCGCAACGTCACCGAGAAGGCCAAGGCGGTGCAGGGCCTGCCGTTCCTGACCATCCAGTGGACGTTCGGGTTCGTCACCGCCATCGGCGTGGTGCTCGCCGCGGTGGCCTCGATCGCGCTGCTGATGGCGGTGGAGGTGCGGCGGCGGCAGAACGCGGTGTCCGGCGCGTTCAGCACCCGGATGGGCCTGCGCCCGGCGGCGCTGCTGCGCAGCCACCTGCTGGAGCTGGGCGCCCTCGCCGCGGCCGCGGTCGCGATCGGCCTCACCGCCAGCGCGGTGAGCAGCGGCTTCACCGTGCCCAGGCTGGACCCCGCGCCGCGGCTGACCCCCGTGCCCGAGGTGCCGGACCCGGTGCCGCTGCTGGTGGTCACGGTCCTGGGCGGGGTGCTGGTGGTGCTGGTGGCGGCGTGGATCGCGGTGCGCTCGGTGCGCACGGCGAAGATCGGGGAGTTGATCCGTGGCTGACTCCGTGTTGCGGCTGACCGGGGTCGGCGTGCGCTACCGCACGCCGGCGGGCGAGGTGACCGCCGTGTCGGACGTGTCGCTGGAGGTGCCACCCACCGGGATCACCGTGCTGGCCGGGCCGTCCGGGTCGGGCAAGTCGACGCTGCTGCGGGTGCTGAGCCTGGTGGAGCGGCCCACGACCGGCGGGGTGGAGCTGCGCGGCGCGGGCACGGCGCGGCTGTCCAACCGGGCGCGGCGGGCCCTGCGGCGGCGCGAGGTCGCCCTGGTGTTCCAGGACCCGGCCGACAACCTGGTGGCGCACCTGGACGTGCGCGACAACCTGCGGGCCGCGGCGCAGGCGGCGGGCCGGGAGGTGGAGGTGGACGAGCTGCTGGCGCGGCTGGGCCTGCCCGGCACGGCCGGCTGGCGGGTCCCGTCGCTGTCCGGCGGGCAGCAGCAGCGGCTGGCGTTCGGGTGCGCGCTGGCGCGGCGGGCGTCGGTGGTGCTGGCCGACGAGCCGACCTCGCAGCTGGACCCGGCCTCGGCCGACCTGGTGCTGGAGACGTTGACCGACCTGGCCGCGCGCGGGGTCCCGGTGGTGGTCGCCTCGCACGACCCCCGGCTGATCGCCCTGGCGCACACCAGGTTCGAGCTGGAGAACGGGGTGCTGGCGGCGTGACGGTGTTGCGGGTGGTGGGCGTCGAGCGGACGTTCGTGCACGCCAGTGGTCCGGTGCGGGTGCTGCGCGGGGTCGACCTGGAGGTGGCGGCCGGTGAGCTGGTGACGCTGTCGGGGCCGTCCGGGTCGGGCAAGAGCGCGCTGCTGAGCGTGCTGGCCGGGTTCGACCGGGCCGACGCGGGGGCGGTCGAGATGTGCGGCGAGGTGCTGACCTCGCCGCCGTCGTGGGAGGTGTGCGCCCTGCTGCCGCAGGCGCTGGGCCTGGCGGGCGAGCTGACCCTGGCCGAGAACGTCGCCCTGCCCCTGCGGCTCGGCCGCGCCGGCGGCGACCTCGGCCGGGTGACCGCGCTGCTGGCGGAGCTGGGCGTCGCGCGGCTGGCCGACCGCTACCCGGGCGAGGTGTCGTTCGGGCAGCAGCAGCGCGCCGCCCTGGCGCGGGCCGTGGTCTGCTCCCCCGCCGTGCTGCTGGCCGACGAGCCCACCGCGCACCTCGACCGGGACAGCGCGCCGGCGGCCGTGCGGGTGCTGCGCCGGGCCGCCGACGAGGGCGCGGCGGTGCTGATCGCCACGCACCACGAGGAGGTGCGCCGGGCGGCGGACCGCACGGTGGTGCTGGCCGGCGGACGGGTGTCCGTAGGATAGGTGTCGATGTTGCGTCGACTCGTGGCCGTCGCCCTGGTGTTCCCGCTGCTGGCCCTGCTGCTGGTGGTCAGCGACTCCCCCTACCCGCCCCTGCCCGGCCCGCCGCGCGACGCGCCCAGGGCGCTCGTGGCCATGGGCGACAGCACCATGTCCGGCGAGGGCGCCGGGTCCTACGAGCCGGGCACCGACGGCGAGAACGGCAACTGGTGCCACCGGTCCACCGAGGCGTCGGTCCACCACACCCGCGTCGAGGGCGTGGACCGGGTGTTCAACCTGGCCTGCTCGGGCGCGAACGCCGAGCAGGTCGGCATCACCGACCAGGTCCGCAACACCGAGGGCTCGCAGGCGGTGCGGCTGGCCGAGATCGCCCGCCGGGACCGGGTGTCGGTCGTCGTGGTGGCCGTCGGCGCGAACGACGACCCGCGGTTCGCCGACGTGCTGGGCGCGTGCCTGCGGGCGTGGGTCGAGCGCCGCGCGGACTGCGCCGGGACCCTGGAGGAGGAGTGGAAGGCCCGCGTGGCGCGGATGGCGCCGAAGGTCGAGCAGGCCCTGCGCGACATCCGGCAGGTGTTGCAGGACGAGGGGTACACGCCCCGCTCCTACACGCTGGTGCTCCAGTCCTACGCCGCGCCGGTCGCGCCCGGCCTGCCGTTCGACCTCCAGAACCTCGCCGGCTGCCCGCTGCGCACCGGTGACCTGGAGTGGGTGCGCGACCGGGCGGTGGCCGAGCTGTCGGCGGCCCTGCGCCGGACCGCCGTCGAGGTCGACGCCAGGTTCCTCGACCTGTCCCGGGCGGGCGACCGGCGCGAGGCGTGCGTGGGCGGCTCGCGGCCGGAGGAGGAGTGGTTCACCCGGCTGACCGTGGACTTCGAGGGCCTGCGCGACTCCGAGCGGGCCAAGCACGCGCTCCAGGAGTCGTTCCACCCCAACGCGCGCGGCTACGCGCAGTTCGGCCGGTGCATGAGCCGGTTCCTGGCGACGTCCGCGCGGTCGGCGTCCTGCGTGGCGGGCGGGGACGGGGACCTCGACGCGGTGCCGGACCCCGACTGACCGGCTCGGGGTGCTCCGGCAGACTGGTCGCGTGGAGTTCGCGGGCGGGTGGGACAGCGTGGCCGTGCTGGTCGGGGACCGGGTGGAGCGCCGCCCGCGGCGACCGGACGTCGAACCGCAGCTGCGGCGCGAGGTGCGGCTGATGCCGTGGCTGGCACCGCGCCTGCCGATGCCCGTCCCGGTGCCGGAGCTGGTGTCCGACGACCCGCTGGTGGTGCGGCACGTGCTGGTGCCCGGTGAGCCGACCGGGGGCGTGGACCCCGCGCACGGCCGGGCCCTCGGCGCGTTCCTGCGGGCGCTGCACGCGACGCCGCCGGCCGGGGCCGCGCCGCTGGGCGTGGCGCCGGCCGACCGCGCCGGCGCCCTGGACCGCGACACCGCCCAGGTCGTGCCGCTGCTGCCCGCGGCGGTGCGGGCGCGGGCCGGGGCCCTGCTCGACGCCGTGCGCGACCTGCCCGCCGACGCGGTGGTGCACGGTGACGTGGGCCCGGAGCACGTGCTGGCCGACGACACCGGCCTGACCGGGGTCATCGACTTCGGCGACGCGCACCTCGGTGACCCGGCCCTCGACCTGGCGTGGGCGCTGCACGGGACCGCCCGCCCGTTCGCGGACGCCGTGGCGGAGTCCTACGGCGTGACCGGGGAGCAGCGGGCGCGGGCCCTGCTGTGGCACCGGCTGGGGCCGTGGCACGAGGTCACCCACGCGTTCGACACCGGCACGTCCCCGGCGGAGGGGCTGGCGGCGGTCCTCGACCGGCTCAGCCCCTGAGCGGTTCCGCCACCTCCCCGGAGGTCCGGGACGGCGTGGCGTCCGCGAGGTGGCGGGCGACGCGGTCCGCGTGCGGGTCGGAGCCGACGTGCCCGACCGGACGAGCGGTCACAGGCACTGCCGGCACGGGCGGGCGGCCGGGTGGGCGGTCTCCAGCTCCTCCCGGGTGCCGACGAGCTTGACGTAGCTGCCCACCCACGTCGCCCCGTGCGCCGGTGTGCCGTTGATGGTGCGGCAGGTCGCCCGGTGCAGGACGAGGTTGTCCGGGTTCAGGATGCGCTCGGCGTTGATCACGTACTGGTCCTGGTGGCCGGCCAACCAGGTCTCGTAGGCGCCGCTGTCCACGACGAACCTCTCGATCATCGAGCCATCATCCGCCGTCGGCCCCCGGTCGGCTGTCCGCCATTCGGTGCCACTCGTCGTCGAGGACCGCGTAGACGAACTCCTCGCCCCACGCGCCCTTGAACACCTCGTTGTGGCGGAAATGCGCTTCGCGGCGCATCCCCAACCGCTCCATGACCCGCCACGACGGTTCGTTGAACGCGTCGCACGACGCCCGGACCCGGTGCAGCCCCAGGTGGTCGAAGGCGAGGTCGAGCACCGCGGCGGTCGCCTCGGTGGCGTAGCCGCGGCCGTGGTGGTCGGGGTGCAGGACGTAGCCCACCTCGCCCTGGCGGTGGTGCTCGCTGAGGTACTTGAGCACCGCCTCGCCGACGACCTCGCCGTCTTTCTCGATCGCCAGCGAGAGGGCGTCGCCGTCCTGCTCCGGCCACGTGAGGGTGACCTTCTTGACCAGGCTCTCGGCGGTCTCCTCGGACGTGCGGGCCTCGCTGTAGAGGTAGCGGTTGACGTCGGCCCGGCCCTGCCACGAGTGCAGGGCGGCGTGGTCGGCGAAGGTGAACGGGCGCAGGAGGAGGCGGCGCGTCCGCACGGGGTAGGTGGGTCTGCCCGCGCCGACCGGGCCACCCCGGTCGGACCCCATCGCTCCTGCCGCTCCTGCCGCGCCCCTGGACGTCACGAGGTCGAACCTATAGGTCGGCCAGGGCGGTGACGGGCGATTCGACGCAGTCGGCGACGAACCGCAGGAACCCGCCCGCCGTGCCGCCGTCGCACACGCGGTGGTCGAAGGCGAGCGTGAGCTGGGCGACCTTGCGGACGGCCAGCTGCCCGCCGACCACCCACGGCCGGTCGATGACGCGGCCCAGGCCGAGGATCGCCGCCTCCGGGTGGTTGATGATCGCGGCCGAGCCGTCGACGCCGAACACGCCGTAGTTGTTGACCGTGAAGGTGCCGCCGGTGAGCGCGGCGGGCGACAGCCGGCCCTCGCGGGCGGCCGCGGTGTGGGCGGCGATCGCCGTGGCGAGCTCGGCGGTGGTGGCCGCGTGCGCGTCCCGGACCACGGGCACGACCAGGCCGCGGTCGGTCTGGGCGGCGAAGCCGAGGTTGACCTCGTCGAGGACCACGACCTCGTCGCCCTCCACCCGGGAGTTCAGCTCGGGGAACTTCTTGAGGCCCAGCACGGTGAACCGGGCCAGCAGCGCGAGCAGCGACACCGACGGCAGCGCGGCGCGGGCGGCGAGGAAGTCGGTGGCGTCGACGTCGACCCACACCGTCGCCTCGGGGATCTCCCGCCGCGAGGTGGCCAGCTTCCGCGCGACCACGCCGCGCAGGCCGTGCAGCGGTATCCGGCGGCCGGACCGGGGTTCGGGGGCCGGGGCGGTGACGCGGGCCAGCTCCCGCTCGACGTCGGCGCGCCGGATCACGCCGCCGGGGCCGCTGCCCTCGATCCGGTCCAGGGCGAGCCCGTGCTCCCTGGCCAGTTGCCGCACGATCGGGGAGATGACGGCCGGGGCCGCGGGTCGCGGTGGCGCGGATGTGGAACTCGGGGGTCCTGAGCGTTCGACACGGTGGTCCTGGGCGTTCGACTCGCGGGGTGTGCCGGGGCGGGAGCGGCGGCGGCGCGGGGTGTGGGTGGTGCCGTAGCCGATGAGGACGTTGCCGGAGTACTCGGAGGAAACCGGGGATTCCGGGGTGGGGGCGAGGGGGGTGGGGGGCAGGGGGGTGGGGGCGCCTACGGAGAGGAGGACGGAGCCCACGGCCAGCTTCTCGCCCGGTTCGCCGTGCCGGGCGCTCACCACGCCCTCGAACGGGCAGGGCACCTCGACCAGCGCCTTGGCCGTCTCCACCTCGACCACCGGCTGGTCGATCGACACGTGGTCGCCCACGGACACCAGCCAGTTGACGATCTCGCCCTCGGTCAGGCCCTCGCCGAGGTCGGGCAGGCGGAAGTCAGGCACGGTGGCCCCCCACGACCTCGTCGTCCCACTGCAACCGGGCGATCGCGTCCAGGATGCGGTCCACCGACGGCAGGTGGTGGCGCTCCAGCTTCGGCGGCGGGTAGGGGATGTCGAACCCGGTCACCCGCAGCACCGGCGCGTGCAGGTGGTGGAAGCACCGCTCGGTGACCCGGGCGACGACCTCCGCGCCGTACCCGCCGAACCCGGACGCCTCGTGCACCACCACGGCCCGGCCGGTCTTCACCACCGACGCGCACACGGTCTCGTCGTCGAACGGGGACAGCGACCGCAGGTCGACCACCTCGACGTCCCAGCCCTCCTCCCCCGCCGCCTCGGCGGTCTCCAGGGCGGTGACGACCATGGGGCCGTAGGCGATCAGCGTGACGTCCCGGCCGGGCCGCCGGACCAGCGCCCGGTCGAAGCCGACCGGGTCGCCGCCCAGCTCGCCCTTCGCCCAGTACCGCCGCTTGGGCTCCAGGAAGATCACCGGGTCCGGCGAGTCGATCGCGTCGCGCAGCAGCCGGTAGGCGTCGTCCGGGGTGCCCGGCGTGACGACCCGCAGGCCGGGCGTGTGCGCGTAGTACGCCTCGGAGGAGTCGCAGTGGTGCTCCACGCCGCCGATGCCGCCGCCGTAGGGCACGCGGATCACGACGGGCAGCCCCACGCGGCCCCTGGTGCGGTTGCGCATCTTGGCCAGGTGGCTGGTGATCTGCTCGAACGCCGGGTAGGCGAACGCGTCGAACTGCATCTCGACCACGGGCCGCAGGCCGTTCATCGCCATGCCGATGGCGGTGCCGACGATGCCGGCCTCCGCCAGCGGGGTGTCGAACACCCGCGCGTCGCCGAACCGCGCCGACAACCCGTCGGTCACCCGGAACACGCCGCCCAGCGGCCCGACGTCCTCGCCGAACACCAGCACGCCGGGGTCGGCCTCCAGCGCGTCGGCCAGCGCCTTGTTCAGCGCCCCGGCCAGGGAGACGGTCATGCCAGTTCCTCCCGCAGCGCGGCGGCCTGCTCCCGCAGGTGCGTGGTCCTGACCGCGTAGACGTGCTCGAACAGCTCCTCGGGCGAGGGCTCGACGTCGGTGTTGAGCCGCGCCCGCACCCCCGCCGCGAAGTCCTCGGCCTCGGCCGCCACGGCGTCGCGGCGCGCGGGGTCCAGCAGCCCGCGCGAGGTCAGGTAGGACTCGATCCGGTCCACCGGGTCGCGGTCCAGCCAGGCCGCGACCTCGGCGGCGTCCCGGTAGCGGTTGGCGTCGTCGGCGTTGGTGTGCGCCTCGATGCGGTAGGTCACCGCCTCGATCAGCGTGGGCCCGTCCGCGTTGAGCGCCTCGCGCACCACCGCGTACACGGCGGCCACGTCGTTGCCGTCCACCAGCACGGACGGCACGCCGTACCCGATGCCCTTGTGTGCCAGCGACGGCGCGGCGGTCTGCTTGGACATGGGCACGCTGATCGCGTAGCCGTTGTTCTGCACCAGGAAGACCACGGGCGCCCGCCACACGCCCGCGAAGTTCAGCGCCTCGTGCGTGTCGCCCTCGGAGGTGGCGCCGTCGCCGAGCAGCACCAGCGCGGCGGTGTCCTCGCCCTTCAGCCGGGCCGCGTGCGCGAAGCCGACCGCGTGCAGGGTGTTGGTCGCCAGCGGGGTGCACTGCGGGCCGACGCGGTGCTCGTAGGGGTCGTAACCCAGGTGCCAGCCGCCCTGGAGCAGGGTCAGCGTCTCCCCCGGGTCGACGCCCCTGGTCACCAGGGCGACCGAGTCGCGGTAGGTGGGGAACAGCCAGTCCTGCTCGCGCAGCGCCACCACCGCGCCGACCTCGCACGCCTCCTGGCCGCGCGAGGAGGGGTAGACGGCCAGCCTGCCCTGCTTGGTCAGCGCGGTGGCCTGGGCGTCGAAGCGGCGGCCGATCACCATCCGGCGGTGCAGCTCCACCAGCACGTCGTCACCGGGCATCGCCAGGAGCGGGTCCTCGACCGGTGAGCCGTCCTTGCGCAGCAGCGACAGGGGTTCCTCGCTGGGCAGCAACGTCCGCTCGGGTGCGCGGGTGCGGGCCATGGGCGCCTCCGGGTCTTCTGTGCCGTCTCCTGTGACGAGATGGGGGCATGGTCCGCGTCACATCGACCAAAGGTCCAGATCACAGCCCTTTTCCCGGACGAACGGCCGCGCGGGCGGGTTAGGGTCGGCCACATGACGGCGAAGGCTGGACGTTCGGCACCGCTCGACGAGCTGGACCGGCGCATCGTGGAGGCGCTGCGCGCGGACGGGCGGCTGTCGATGCGGGCGCTCGCCGAGAAGCTCCACATCTCCCGCGCGAGCGCGTACTCACGGGTGGAGCGGCTGCACCGGGACGGCGTGGTCACCGGGTACGCGGCGGTGGTCGACCCGGAGCGCTACGGCTTCGGCATCTCCGCCTACGTCTACCTCAAGATCAGCCAGCACTCGTGGAAGGCGGTGCGGCAGCGGGTGCTGGAGATCCCCGAGGTGTGGCACGGGGCGCTGGTGTCGGGCGACTACGACCTGGTGCTGCTGGTGCGCGCGCCGGACGCGCACAGCCTGCGCGACCTGGTGCTGTCGCGGTTGCAGACGATGCCGGACGTGACGTCCAGCCACACCGTGCTGATCCTCGACGAGCTGCCCGCCGAGGGTCACCAACCGAAGTTCTGAGTCCAGTAGATGCCGTAGGAACCACCGCGGGCCATGCCCGCGCCCAGCGCCTTGAGCTTGCAGTTGAGGATGTTCGCGCGGTGGCCCGGCGAGTCCATCCAGCCCTTGACCACGGCTTCGGCGGTCCGCTGGCCGGCCGCGATGTTCTCCGCGCCGGGGCTGGGGTAGCCGGCGGCCTTGACCCGGTCGACGAACGAGCGGCCGTCCTGGGAGACGTGGTCGAAGTAGTCGCGGGCGGCCATGTCGGCGCTGTGCGCGCGGGCGGCCGCGGCGAGCCGGTCGTCGGCGGCCAGGGCGGGGCAGCCCTGGGCGGCGCGCTCGGCGTTGGTCAGCTCCACCACGCGGGCCTCGGCGATCTCCACCTCGCTCCGGGCGGGTGCGTCCGGGGCGGTGGGTTTCGGGGGCGCGGCGGGGGTGTCGACCCGGGGGCGGGGCTGGTCCTCGGGTCGGGGCGCCGCCGGTTCGGCCGTGGTGGTCGTGGTCGTGGTGGTCGGCGGGACCTCGGTCGTAGAGGTGCCGGTGGTGGTGGTCGTGGTCCCGCTCGACGGGGTGGCCGGGCGCGACGAGGTGGCGGCCCGGGTCGGGGTGCCGATCGCCGCCTTGAGCTCCGCGGTCGCGTTCACCGTGACCAGGGCGGTTCCGTCGGGGTGCTCGCACCCGGTGAGGACCAGGCCGGTCAGGACGGCGGCGAGGGGCAGCACACGACTCTTGCGCGACACGGGAAAAACCTCGTTTGCATTCGGCGGTGTTTTCGGTGCGGCGGCCGCGCGAACGCTTCTTCGCAGGGTAAGCGCTGCGGCCGCCGCACCGACGGGGAACCGGGCGGACCGGGCAAGGGAGGGAGCGCTACGGCCGGCCGCAATTCCAAAAAGAACTCTATCCACGATCGAACAAATGTCAACCGGGCATTTTCTTAAGAAAGATTTAAAGGTGCCATCAGGCGCGCGAAAGGTGCGGTGATCAAGCCTGGTCGGCCAGCGGCAGCCGCAGCTGGACGCGGGTGCCGCCCAGCGGGCCCCGGTCGACCACGAGGGAGCCGCCGGTGGCCTCCGCGGCCCGGCGGGCGATGTCGAGCCCCAGGCCGGTGGAGCCCGCGCCGCTGCTGCCCCGCCGCAGCGCCGCCTCCAGGTCCTCGATACCGGGTCCGGCGTCCTCGACGACGACCACCACCCGGTCCGGCCGGTGGAACAGCGCCACCACGAACCCGGTGCCCTCCGGGGTGTGCCGGAAGACGTTGCCCAGCACCGCGTCCATGGCGGCGGCCAGGTCGCTGCGGCTGAGCGGGACGACCGCGCCGCGCTCGGTGCCGCGCAGGTTCCACAGCCGCTGCTGGTCGTCGGCCAGGGCCGACCAGAACACCAGCCGGTCGTGCACCACCCCGGCGGCGTCGCACCGACCGCCGCCCGGGTCGTCCAGCTCGCGCCGCGCCGCCCGGATCAGCTCGTTGACCTCGCGCTCCAGCGCGTGCACGGCCTGGCGGACGCGGTTGGCGCCGGGGTCCGCACCGAGGGTCTCGGAGTCCAGGCGCAGCGCGGTGAGCGGCGTGCGCAGGCGGTGGGAGAGGTCGGCCAGCAGCTCGCGCTCCCCCGCCAGCAGCTGGCCGATCCGGTCGGCCATGCGGTTGAACGCGCCGCCCGCGTCGACCAGTTCGGGCGGCCCGGTGGGCGCGACGCGGGCGGCGAGGTCGCCCTGCCCCATCCGGCGGGCCCCGTCGGCCAGGGCGGTCGCCGCCCGCACCACGCGCGCCCCGAGCCGGTCGGCCACCAGCACCGAGGCCAGCACCAGGGCCACCGCGACGCCGCTGAGCGCCAGCCACGCCTGGGTCACGCCCCGGGACAGCTCGGCCTCGGGCACGAACGCCTCGACCACGGCGACGCGGCCCTGGGGCAGCAGCACGGGTTGGAGGTGGACGCGCCCCGCCGGGACGGTGTCGGTGAACGCGCGCACCTGGTCGCGGGCGTCGTCGAGCTGCTCCGCCGAAGCCCTCGGCACGCCGGCGGACCGACCGTCCGCCAGGTGCACCGCGACCCCGCCCGTGCCGGAGGCCAGGGCCTGGTTGACCGCCACCGGGTCGTCGGTGATCACCAGCACCGGCGCGAAGGCGGCCGCCCGGCGCTCGGCGTCGGTGATCGCCCGGTCCTCGGCCAGCTGGCGGACCACCAGGGCGAGCGGGATCAGGAAGGCCAGCGCCACCATCGAGGTGACCGCGAGGGAGACCAGCGCGAGGGACTTCCTCACCCGGCCGCCGTGAGCTTGAACCCGACGCCGCGCACGGTGTGCAGGAAACGGGGTTCGGCCGCGCGCTCACCGAGCTTGCGGCGGAGCCAGGACAGGTGGACGTCCAGCGTTTGGTCGTCGTGGCGGCCGGGCAGGTTCCACAGGTTCGCCAGCAGCTCGGCGCGCGGCACCACCTTGCCCTCGCGGGCGGCGAGGTAGGCCAGGAGGTCGAACTCCTTGCGGGTCAGGTTGAGCTCGCGCCCGTGGAGCCGGGCCTCCCGCCGGTCGAGGTCCACGGTCAGCCCGCCGAGCCGCAGGGCCTCCACGGGCGCCTGCTTGCGGGCCCGCCGCAGCACCGCCGCCAACCGGGCCGCGAGGTGCTCGCTGGAGAACGGCTTGACCAGGTAGTCGTCGGCCCCGGCGTTGAGCACCCGGACGATCTCGGCCTCGTCGTCGCGGGCGGTGGCCACGATCACCGGCACGTCGCACACGCCGCGCATCATCCGCAACGCGTCCGCGCCGTCCATGTCCGGCAGGCCGAGGTCGAGCACCACGAGGTCGAAGGTGGAGCTGGTGATCTCGCGCAGCGCCTCCAGCGCCGTGCCGACCGGGAGCACGGCGTGCCCGAGCCCGGTGAGCGCGCGGCCGACCGCCGACCGCACCACGGGATCGTCCTCGACGAGAAGCACGGAGACCATGGGGCGCACGGTAACCCGGCGGGGTCGGGTGGGTGCGGCGAGACCCGGAGCTATTGGGACAGGTGCTTGAAGAGCTGCGGCGTTGGGCTCAGAGCGGCACGCGGTAGGTCGGCAGGGGTTCGGCCAGCCAGGCCGGGTCGATGGGCAGCCGAGGGGGACAGCGCCAGGCCCTCATCAGGTCGGGCGCCCCACCGCCGGCAGGATGACGGGCGTGAGCAGGGGCCTGCGGTACCTCGCGGCGTGGTCGGCCTCGACCGCCGCCGCGGTGGCGCTGTCCTGGCTGGGCATCCGCTCCGTCCTCGACGCGGGCGTGCCGGAGCGGCCGCGCTTCGTCGCCGGGCCGGTCCAGCAGTCCTCCGCCGTCCCCTCGACGACCACGACGACCACGACCACTCCCCCGCCGATCGTCACCACCGCGCCCACGACCACCACAACGACGACGACCACCACCACAACCACCACCGCCGAACCACCGCCGCTGCCCTCGGAGGAGGGCACCTGGACCAGGCAGGACGGCGAACCGGTCTACCTGCGCAGCTTCCGCCTCCACGGCGGCGTGGCCGCCGTCCGCTTCGCACCCCGCGACCTGCAACCGATCTCGGCCACCCCGCACCAGGGCTTCGCCGCCACCGTCGAGCAACCGGCCGACGCGGTGGTCGTCGAGTTCACCGGAGCCGGGCACCGCTCCCGCCTGGAGGCCACCTGGGTCAACGGTCCGCAGTGGCGGATCATCGAGTCCGGCTGACCCGCCCACACGACCGGGGTCACCCCGACGCGCAGCCCGGCGACAGTGCGTGCAGGGCGCGGCCAGGACGAACCACACCGTCCACAAAGTCGCGGCCCCCGCGGATCTCCGCGAGTGGAATTTCGTACTACCGGCAGATCCGCGCGAGCGACGAGCCCCACTCCGCACCCGGCGCGACACCACCGGGCCACAGGCGCCGGGAGCGCGCACAGCCCGAACCCGACCACCCCGGACCGACACCGAGCACCACCACCCACCGACCACCGCTTCCCCCATTCGTCACAACCGCTTGCCCCACCACGGAGACGCGCGAGCCCCGACGCGCGTTGTCCAGCCCCTCACCCGTTCGCGGCCCGCGCACCACCCGGTGGCGTGCCGGGTGGTTCGATTCCGGCATGACGCACCCCGGTGAACCGCACCACGACGACCTCTCCGGCCGGCTGAACCGGCTCCGGGCGGGCGTCCTGGGCGCGAACGACGGGATCGTGTCCACGGCGGGCCTGGTCGTGGGCGTCGCGGGCGCCACCGCGGACGGCACCGCGATCCTCGCCGCGGGGGTGGCCGGCCTGGTCGCGGGCTCGCTGTCGATGGCGGGCGGCGAGTACGCCTCGGTGAGCACCCAGCGGGACACGGAGCGGGCCGCGCTGCGCCGGGAGGCGTGGGAGCTGCGGGAGATGCCGGAGGAGGAAGAGCGCGAGCTGGCCGGGATCTACCGGGACAAGGGCCTGACCGAGGACCTGGCCGCCCGGGTCGCGCACGAGCTGACCGAGAAGGACGCCCTGCGCGCCCACGCCGAGGCCGAGCTCCAGATCGACCCGGACCACCTGACCAACCCGTGGCACGCCGCGTGGGCCTCGCTGGGGGCGTTCGCCGCGGGTTCGGTGATCCCGCTGGCGGCGATCGTGCTGCCGCCGACGGCGTGGCGGGTCTGGGCGTGCGCGGCGGCGGTGCTGGTCGGGCTGGTGCTCACCGGCGTGGTCAGCGCCCGGCTCGGCGGCAGCCCGGCCGGGCGGGCGGTGCGCCGCAACGTCGTGGTCGGGTCGCTGACGATGGCCGTCACCTACGGCGTGGGTCTCCTGTTCGGCGTAACCGCGGGGTAACCCCTATCACGCAGCGTGCACGAGGTTCGTCGGGCGGCGAAAGAAGGCCACCCGCCGAGGTGTGATCTACGCAAACTGCGGGTACTCCGGACCGCTTCGTCGCCGCCGGTCGCGATGAGCGCCCGACTGGAGGTGCCCGCCATGACCCACCCGCCGACCTACGTCCTGGTACCCCGTTCGGAGAAGGGCGAACGCCGGGTGTGGACCCTGCTCGCCGCCCTGTTCGCACTGGTGGCGAGCGTCAACGTGCTCCTGGCCGCGAGCGAGGCCGCCTGGTGGCAGGGTGTCGTCGCGATCCTGTTCCTGACCACCGCCGGCGCCTGCGTCAGAGCGGCGCGCGGAGCGAGGGGCTGATCTCCACCGCGGCCGGAACCCCCGAAAATCTGACCCGAAAGGGTGCACTCCGCTGACCCGAACGGCGTCAAGTAGGGGTGGTCTTCGCCACGCCGCCCTCTCGGACTAGCGCCATAACCCCGAATTCACACTATCGTCACAAGACCCCGGCAACCCCGGTGCACCGCCCAGCGTGCTCCCACGACCCCATCCGGTCACGGAACGCACGCACCAGGAAGTGCAGTTCTCCCGCACAACGGAGTGCGGTCCCCACGCCGATGATCTCCCGGCGTGGTTCCCCAGCCAGCACCTGCAGGCCGACCTGTCCGCGTAAAGCCGCGCGCGGGCGCTCGGCCGCATCCGTTTGCCCGAAAACAGGGCGAACAGACGACGTACGGGAGGGCCCGTTGTGACCCACCACCACAACCAGCCGCAAGGCGGCCTCTACGACCCGCGGTACGAGCACGACGCCTGTGGCGTCGCGTTCGTGGCCGACCTGGCCGGGCGTAGGAACCACGCGATCGTGCGCCAGGCCCTGATCGCGTTGCGCAACCTCGAACACCGGGGTGCCCGCGGTGCGGAGCCCGAAACCGGCGACGGCGCGGGCATCCTGATCCAGGTGCCCGACGCGTTCTACCGGGAGGTCGTCGACTTCGCGCTGCCCGGACCGGGCCACTACGCCGTCGGCACCGCGTTCCTGCCGCACGACGGGCAGGACGAGGTCAAGGCCGAGGTCGAGCGCATCGCCGCCGAGGAGGGCGCCACCGTCCTGGGCTGGCGCGAGCTGCCCGTGGACACCGACCACGTCGGGCCGACCGCGCGGACGACCATGCCGGCGTTCCGCCAGCTCTTCCTCGCCGGGCCGGAGGGCACCGGAGGGCTGGAGCTGGAGCGCCTGGCGTTCGTGGTCCGCAAGCGCGTGGAGCACGCCACCGACGCGTACTTCCCGAGCCTGTCGGGCCGCACGGTGGTCTACAAGGGGATGCTCACCGAGCCGCAGGTGGAGAGGTTCTTCCCGGACCTCACCGACGAGCGGGTGACCAGCTCCATCGGCCTGGTGCACTCGCGCTTCTCCACCAACACGTTCCCGTCGTGGCCGCTGGCCCACCCGTACCGGTACGTGGCGCACAACGGCGAGATCAACACCCTGCGCGGCAACCGCAACTGGATGGACGCCCGGGAGTCGGTGCTGGCCACCGACCTGATCCCCGGCGACCTGTCCCGGGTGTTCCCGGTCATCACGCGCGGCGCCAGCGACTCGGCCACCTTCGACGAGGTGCTGGAGCTGCTGCACCTGGGCGGCCGCAGCCTGCCCCACGCGGTGCTGATGATGATCCCCGAGGCGTGGGAGAACCACACCGAGATGGACCCCGCGCGGCGGGCGTTCTACGAGTTCCACTCCACGCTCATGGAGCCGTGGGACGGCCCGGCGCTGGTGTCGTTCACCGACGGCACGCTGATCGGCGCGGTGCTCGACCGCAACGGCCTGCGCCCCGCCCGGTACTGGGTCACCGAGGACGGACTGGTGGTGCTCGGCAGCGAGGCGGGCGTGCTCGACCTCGACCCGACCACCATCGTGCGCAAGGGCCGGCTGGAGCCGGGCCGGATGTTCCTGGTCGACACCGCCCAGGGGCGGATCATCGACGACGAGGAGATCAAGGGGCAGCTGGCCGCGGAGCACCCGTACCAGGAGTGGGTCGCCCGGGGCGTGCTGCGCCTGGCCGACCTGCCGGTGCGGGCGCGCGAGGTGCCCACGCACTCGTCGCTGGTGCGCCGCCAGCAGGCGTTCGGCTACACCGAGGAGGAGCTGGCGCTGCTGCTGGGCCCGATGGCCCGCACCGGCGCGGAACCGATCGGCTCGATGGGCAACGACGCCCCGTTCGCGCCGCTGTCGAACCGGCCGCGGCAGCTGTTCGACTACTTCACCCAGCTGTTCGCCCAGGTGACCAACCCGCCGCTGGACGCGATCCGCGAGGAGCTGGTGACCTCGCTGCACGCCACCCTCGGCGCGGAGCCCAACCTGCTGCTCTCGGACGAGAACTCCTGCCGGCGCATCTCGCTGCCGTTCCCGGTGCTGGACAACGACGAGCTGGCCAAGCTGGTGCACGTCGACGACGACGGCACCCTGCCGGAGTTCCGCACCTTCACCGTGCGCGGCCTCTACGAGGTGGCGGGCGGCGGCGCGGCCCTGGTGCGGCGCCTGGACGAGGTCCGCGCCGAGGTGTCGGCGGCCATCCGGGACGGCGCGCGGCTGGTCGTGCTGTCCGACCGGGGCATCGACGCCGACCACGCGCCGATCCCGTCGCTGCTGCTCACCGGCGCGGTGCACCACCACCTGGTGCGGGAGAAGACCCGCACCCAGGTGGACCTGATCGTGGAGGCGGGCGACGCCCGCGAGGTGCACCACATCGCGCTGCTGGTCGGCTACGGGGCCAAGGCGGTCAACCCGTACCTGGCGATGGCCTCGGTGGAGGAGCTGCCGGACGTCGAGCCGAAGGTCGCCGCCCGCAACCTGATCAAGGCGCTGGGCAAGGGCGTGCGCAAGACCATGTCCAAGATGGGCGTGTCGACCGTCGCCTCCTACACGGGCGCGCAGATCTTCGAGGCCATCGGCCTGGGTGACGAGGTCGTCGACTCCTGCTTCACCGGCACCACCTCGCGGCTGGGCGGCATCGGGTTCGACGTCGTCGCCGAGGAGGTCGCCCGGCGGCACCGCACCGCGTTCCCCGCCGACGGCGTCCGGCCGCACCACCGGGAGCTGGAGACCGGCGGCGACTACCAGTGGCGCCGCGAGGGCGAGGCGCACCTGTTCAACCCGCAGACGGTGTTCAAGCTCCAGCACTCCACCCGCAGCGGCCGCTACGACGTCTTCAAGGAGTACACGCACGCGGTCGACGAGCAGGCCGGGCGGCTGATGACGCTGCGCGGGCTGTTCGAGTTCCGGGAGGGCGTGCGGCCGTCGGTGCCGGTCGAGGAGGTCGAGCCGGTCTCGTCGATCGTCAAGCGGTTCGCCACCGGCGCCATCTCCTACGGGTCCATCTCGCAGGAGATGCACGAGGTGCTGGCGATCGCGATGAACCGGTTGGGCGCGAAGTCCAACACCGGCGAGGGCGGCGAGGACCCGGAGCGGTTCGTGCCCGACGCCAACGGCGACTCGCGGCGGTCCGCGATCAAGCAGGTCGCGTCCGGCCGGTTCGGCGTGACCAGCGAGTACCTGGTCAACGCCGACGACATCCAGATCAAGATGGCGCAGGGCGCGAAGCCCGGCGAGGGCGGCCAGCTGCCCGGCGCGAAGGTGTACCCGTGGATCGCCAAGACCCGGCACTCCACGCCGGGCGTGGGCCTGATCTCGCCGCCGCCGCACCACGACATCTACTCGATCGAGGACCTGGCGCAGCTCATCCACGACCTGAAGAACGCCAACCCGGCGGCGCGCGTGCACGTGAAGCTCGTCTCCGAGGTCGGCGTGGGCACGGTCGCGGCGGGCGTGTCCAAGGCGCACGCGGACGTCGTGCTGATCTCCGGCCACGACGGCGGCACCGGCGCCTCGCCCCTGTCCTCGATCAAGCACGCGGGCGGCCCGTGGGAGCTGGGCCTGGCCGAGACGCAGCAGACGCTGCTGGCGAACCGGCTGCGGGACCGGATCGTGGTGCAGACCGACGGCCAGCTCAAGACAGGCCGGGACGTGGTGATCGCGGCGCTGCTGGGCGCGGAGGAGTTCGGCTTCGCCACCGCTCCCCTGGTCGTGTCGGGCTGCATCATGATGCGGGTGTGCCACCTGGACACCTGCCCGGTGGGCGTGGCCACGCAGAACCCGGTGCTGCGCGCGAAGTTCGCGGGCAAGGCCGAGCACGTGGTGAACTTCTTCAAGTTCGTCGCGCAGGAGGTGCGGGAGCTGCTGGCGCGCCTCGGTTTCCGCACCCTGGCCGAGGCCGTGGGCCAGGCCGACCTGCTCGACACGCGCAAGGCGGTGGACCACTGGAAGGCGGCCGGGCTCGACCTGTCGCCGATCTTCCACGTGCCCGAGCTGCCGGAGGGCGCGGCGCGGCACCGGGTGGTGGCGCAGGACCACGGGCTGGAGAAGGCGTTGGACAACACGCTGATCCAGCTGGCCGAGGGCGCCATCGCCTCGGGCGACCGGGTCCGGCTGGAGCTGCCGGTGCGCAACGTCAACCGGACCGTGGGCACCATGCTCGGGTCCGAGGTGACCCGGAAGTGGGGTGGCCGGGGCCTGCCCGACGACACGATCGACATCACGTTCACCGGCACCGCCGGGCAGTCGTTCGGCGCGTTCGTGCCGCGCGGCATCACGCTGCGGCTCGTCGGTGACGCGAACGACTACCTCGGCAAGGGCCTGTCCGGCGGCCGGATCACGCTGCGGCCGGTGCCGGACGCGCAGTTCGCGGCCGAGCAGCAGGTGGTCGCGGGCAACGTGATCGGCTACGGCGCCACGTCCGGGGAGATCTTCCTGCGCGGGCGCGTCGGCGAGCGGTTCTGCGTGCGCAACTCCGGCGCGCTGGCCGTGGTCGAGGGCGTGGGCGACCACGGGTGCGAGTACATGACCGGTGGTCGGGTGGTCGTGCTCGGGCCGACCGGGCGCAACTTCGCGGCGGGCATGTCGGGCGGGACCGCCTACCTGCTCGACGCGCTGGTCGGCCGGGTGAACGCCGAGATGGTGGACCTGGACCCGCTGGACACCGCCGACCGGGAGTTCCTGCGGTCCGCGGTGGAGGAGCACTACGCGGAGACCGGCTCGGCGGTGGCGCACGCGCTGCTGGCGGACTGGGACCTCGCGGTCGACCGGTTCACCAAGGTCATGCCCAAGGACTACAAGCGGGTGCTGGCCGCCCGCGCCCTGGCCGAGCGGGAAGGCCGGGACGTCAACGAAGCGATCATGGAGGCGTCTCATGGCTGACCCCCGGGGCTTCCTCACCACCGAGCGCGAGGTGCCGCGCAGCAGGCCGGTGTTCCTGCGGCTGCGCGACTGGCGCGAGGTCTACGAGGAGTTCGAGCGGCCGCGGCTGGAGGAGCAGGCCGGGCGGTGCATGGACTGCGGCATCCCGTTCTGCCACCAGGGCTGTCCGCTGGGGAACCTGATCCCCGAGTGGAACAACCTGGTGTGGCGGGAGGACTGGCGGAAGGCGTCGGAGCGGCTGCACGCCACCAACAACTTCCCGGAGTTCACCGGGACGCTGTGCCCCGCGCCGTGCGAGGCCGCCTGCGTGGTCGGGATCAACGGCGATCCGGTGACCATCAAGCGGGTGGAGATCTCCATCGTCGACCGGGCCTGGGACGAGGGCTGGGTGACCCCGCAGGTGCCCGCCACCCGGACCGGCCGGAAGGTCGCGGTGGTCGGCTCCGGTCCGGCCGGGCTGGCCGCGGCGCAGCAGCTGACCCGGGCCGGGCACTCCGTGGTGGTGCTGGAGCGGGCCGACGCGATCGGCGGCCTGCTGCGGTACGGCATCCCCGAGTTCAAGATGGAGAAGTGGCGCCTGGACCGGCGGCTGGAGCAGATGCGCGCGGAGGGCACGGAGTTCCGGACGGGCGTGGACGTCGGCGCGGACGTCACGGTCGAGGAGCTGCGCGGTTCCTTCGACGCGGTGGTGCTGGCCGGCGGCGCCACGGCGTGGCGGGACCTGCCGATCCCCGGCCGGTCGCTGCGCGGGGTGCACCAGGCGATGGAGTACCTGCCGGGCGCGAACCGGGTGGCGCGCGGCGAGCTGGCGTCGCCGCCGATCACGGCGGAGGGCAAGCACGTCGTGGTCATCGGCGGCGGTGACACGGGCGCGGACTGCGTGGGCACGGCCCACCGCCAGGGCGCGCTGTCGGTGACGCAGCTGGAGATCATGCCGAGGCCGCCGGAGCTGCGGTCGGAGGCCCACCCGTGGCCGACCTACCCGATGCTGTACCGGGTGACGTCGGCGCACGAGGAGGGCGGCGAGCGCCTGTACTCGGTGTCCACCGCGGAGTTCCTGGGCGACGACGACGGCGCGGTGCGGGCGCTGCGGCTGGTCGAGGTGCGGGCGGCCGGTGGGCGCTTCGAGCCGGTGCCCGGCAGCGAGCGCGAGGTCCCGGCGCAGCTGGTGACGCTGGCCATGGGGTTCGTCGGGCCCGAGAAGGAGGGGCTGGTCACCGACCTGGGGGTGGAGCTGGACGCGCGGGGCAACGTCGCCCGGGACGCGTCGTTCGCCACCTCGGTGGACGGCGTGTTCGTGGCCGGTGACATGGGGCGCGGGCAGTCGCTGATCGTGTGGGCGATCGCGGAGGGCCGCTCGGCCGCCGCGGGTGTCGACGCTTACCTGATGGGGCGGGACGTGCTGCCCCGGCCGATCGAGCCGACGGACCGGCCGCTCACCTGAGCTGTCCCCGGTGGCCGGACAGCGTGGTCCGGCCACCGGGGACGTCCTCCCGCCGCCGCGCACGGCGCCCCCGGCACCCGGACAGCGTGGTCCGGGTGCCGGGGGCGTGCTACTGCGGCCGCGCCGCCACCACCCGCCGGATCAGCCGCACCACGTACGCGCGCTCCTCGTCGTCCAGGGCGTCGAACCACCGCGACTCGCGCGCGTTCTGCACCGGGAAGACGCCCGCCACGGCCGCGCGGCCCTCCTCGGTCAGCGCGACGAACACCACGCGCCGGTCCTGGCCGTCCCTGGTGCGCTCGACCAGCCCGCCCCGCTCCAGCGTGTTGATCAGGTTCGACATCGCCGACCTGGTGGTGCCGGACAGGTCGGCCAGCCGCGCGGGCTGCGTGGGGCCGAGTACCCACAGCTTGAACATCAGCCGGAACCCCGGCATCGTCCAGCCCTGCTCGCGGTGCACGAGCGCCTCGTAGTCGGTGATCATCACGTACGCCAGGTGCAGCACGTTGTACGAGAGGCTGAACGCCCCGGCGTCACCGCCCATCCCGGCGATCCGGTGCCGCGCGAAGCGCTCGTAGTCCTGCTCCGTCACCACGTCGTCCGCAGCCGGGACCTCGTGCTCTGCCACCCGCCGATCCTCGCAGGGCCACCCCGCCGGTGGGGCGGAAATCGGGCACACTTGGCCGCGTGATCGGGACGAGGCGCTTCGCCGTCACCGCCACGGCGGTGCTGGTGCTCGCCGCGGCCGCGTGGGTGGCGCCCGGTCTCGACCTCGTCGAGGGCCGGGCCTCGGTCGTGCTCGACAACCTCGCCCAGCTCGCCGCGGGCCTGCTCGCCACCGGTTGCTGCTGGTGGACGGCGCGCCGGCGCGGCGGGCCGGACCGCCGGTGGCGCGTCGCCATGGGCTGCGGCACGTTCGGCTGGACGGTCGGCATGGCGCTGTGGACCTGGTACCAGCTGGCCGAGGAGCGGGCCGTGCCCTCGCCGTCGCCCGCCGACGCGGGGTACCTGAGCATCGTGCCGTTCGCGTTCGTCGCGCTGCTGGTCATCGGCGGCCACCGGCGGTCGGACACCCCGGACGCGCTGCTGGACCACCGGTCGGGCAGCACCCGCCTGGTGCTGCTGCTGGACGGCGTGATCGTGGTCGGGTCGCTGTTCGCGCTCACCTGGACCACGGCGCTGGGCGGCCTCGTGGCGGTGGGCAACCCGAGCACGGCGGCGTTCCTGGTGGCCGTCGCCTACCCGGTCACCGACCTGGTGCTGCTGGTCGTCGTGGTCGTGCTCGGCGCCGACCGCAAGGTGGTGCTCCGGCCGCAGCTGCGGCTGCTCGGCCTGGGGCTGGCCGCGCTGGCGGCGTCGGACCTGGCGTTCGCCTACCTGGTCAGCATCCAGGCGCCGGAGGTGCCGCCGGCGGCCAACGCGGGCTTCGTGCTCGGTCCCGCGCTGATCGCCCTGGCCGCCCTCGCGCCGACCCCGACCCCGGTCGGCGGCCCCGGGCGCAGCCGGCGGCCGTGGCAGTGGGCCTACCTGCTCATGCCGTACGTGCCGCTGCTGGTCTGCACCGTGCTGGTGCTGCGGCGCACCGCCATCGGCGAGGTGGAGCCGCTGGACGGGGTGGAGATCGGGTGCGGTTTCACCGTGTTCGTCGCGGTGGTCCTGCGGCAGCTGGTGACCATCGTGGACAACGCGAGGCTGGTCCTGATGCTGCGGGAGTCCGAGCGCACGCTGGCCCACCAGGCGCACCACGACCCGCTCACCGGCCTGGCCAACCGGGCGCTGTTCGAGGGCAGGCTGGACGAGGCGCTGGCCCGCCACCACCGCGACGGCACGCCGTTCGGGCTGCTGTTCGTGGACCTGGACGACTTCAAGGCGGTCAACGACGTGTCGGGCCACGCGCACGGCGACGCGCTGCTGGAGCGGGTGGCCCGGCGGTTGCGCGGGTGCGTCCGCGACACCGACGTGGTGGCCCGGCTGGGCGGCGACGAGTTCGGCGTGCTGGTGGAGGGGGTGGGCGAGCCGCGCGAGGTGGCCTTCCGGGTGCTGGACAGCCTCGGTGAGGAGATCAGCGCGTCGGTGGGGGTGGTGGTCTGCGCGGACCGCGACCCGGAGACCACCGCGGCGTCGGTGCTGAAGCGCGCGGACAAGGCCATGTACGAGGCCAAGCGGGAGGGCGGGCGCGGGCTGGTCGTCCACCGGTGAGGGCGGCCGCGGTCACCGGGTGCCCACCCGCCCGCCGAGGTCGGTGGCGGCCACCGCGCTGCCGGGGGAACTCCTCAGCGCCTGGGCACGAACGCGTACACGCTCGCCGGCGACCCGGACCCGCGCCGGTTGACCACACCGCCGACCAGGACGTGCGCGCCCTGCTCGGGCAACCGGTCCAGGTTGGTCAGGACCTCCAGGCTGATCCGGTGCTCCCGGTAGAGCAGCTTGGACACCCGGTACTCCGCGTCCAGCGCCCGCTCCGGGCTGAACGTGTCGGTGCCGAGCGCCCCGCGCCTGCCCAGCCGGCCGGTGCTCACCAGCCACTCCACCGCGGCCGGGGAGAACCCCGGCTGGTGCATCTGCCCGTGCTCGTCGAAGTTGTAGAACGCCGGGGTGCCCCAGCGGTCCTGCCAGCCGGTCCACAGCACCACCGCCGCCTCGCGCGGGATGCGGCCGTGCCGCTTCTCCCAGCGCTGGAGGTCCTGGACGGTCACCTCGTAGTCGGCGTCGCGCGCCGCCCGCTCGCGCACGTCGACCCTGACCGCGGGCAGGAACAGGTCCTCCGGGTCCAGCTCGTCGGCGTGGGGCTGGTCGGCGTTGAAGTGCGCGGGCGCGCCCCAGTGCGTGCCGGTGTGCTCGCCCTGCGACACGTACTGGAGGTAGAAGCCGTGCTCGGGCACGGTGGTGACCGTGGTGAGGGTGAACTCCGGGTCGCCCGGGTAGACGTTGGTCCGGTCCGGGTCGTTGACGTGCGCCAGGTTCACCAGCCGGTAGTCGCCCAGGCCCAGCGGCCGGCCCGAGGCCCGAGCCGAACCACCGCCCGCGGCCACCGCGCCGCCCACCGCCGAAACCACACCCGCGAGCATCGACCGCCTGCGCACCGACGACCACTCCATCCGCTCAGCTGTCACCCGATCCGGGTAACCGTACCGGCCGGGTGATCACGGCACGACAACCTGTCGGACGGCTTCCCCGGATGCCAAACGGGTGAACCCGGTGTTCACCTCGTCCAGCGCCAACCGGCCCGACAGCAGCTCGTGCACGGGCAGCCGCCCCGCCCGGTACAGCGCCACGAACCGCGGCACGTCCCGCCGGGGCACGCACGAGCCGAGGTAGCTGCCCTTGAGCGTGCGCTCCTCGGCGACCAGGCTCAGCGCGGGCAGCGACACCCTGCGGTCCGGGTGCGGCAGGCCGACCGTGACCGTGGTGCCGCCCGCGCCGGTGGCCAGGTACGCCTGCTCCAGCACGGCGGCCACGCCGGTCGTGTCGATGACCTTGTCCGCGCCGCCGCCGGTGAGCGACCGCACCGCCTCGACCGCGTCCGGGCCGCCCTCCACCTGGTCGGTCGCGCCGAGCGCGAGCGCCAGTTCCCGCTTGCCCGCCACCACGTCCACCGCGACGACCTGCGTCGCGCCCGCCGCCCGCGCGGCCAGCAGGGCGGCCAGGCCGACGCCGCCGAGCCCGAACACCGCGACCCGGTCCCCCGGCACGACGCCCGCGCTGTAGAACGCCGCGCCCGCGCCGGTGAGCACCGCGCAGCCGAACAGCGCGGCCACGTCGAACGGCAGGTCGTCGGGCACGCGGGTGGCGGACCTCGCCGACACCACGGCGTGCTCGGCGAACCCGGACACGCCCAGGTGGTGGTGCGGACGAGTGCCGTCGGGCAGCCGCAGCCGCCGCTCGCCGCCGAGCAGCGTGCCCGCCCGGTTGGCCGCGGCACCCGGCTCGCAGAGCGCCTGCCTGCCCGCCACGCACCACCGGCACGACCCGCACGCGGGCACGAACGACAGCACGACCCGGTCGCCCACCGCGAACTCCGACGGGCCGGGCCCGGTGCCCACGACCTCGCCCGCGGCCTCGTGGCCGAGCACCATGGGCAGCGGCCGGATCCGGGAGCCGTCGATGACCGACAGGTCCGAGTGGCACAGCCCGGTGGCGCGCACCCGCACCAGCAGCTCGCCGGGACCCGGCGGGTCCAGTTCCAGGTCGACGACCTCCAGCGGCCCGCCGACCTCGGTCAGCACCGCACCGCGCGTCCTCACGCGACCACCAGTCCCGCCATCGCGCCGCGCAGGTCGACCGGGATCTCCACCGGCTTGCGCGTCTCCCGGTCGACGAACACGTGCACGAAGTGGCCCTCGGCCACCACGTCGTCGCGGCCCTCGGGGTAGAAGCCGAGCTCGTAGCGGACGCTGGAGCGACCCAGGTGGCCGATGCGCAGGCCCGCGTCGAGGGCCTCGGGGAAGGCGACGGACGAGCGGTAGTCGCAGTGCGACTCCACGCACAGCCCGATCGCCCGCCCGCGGTGGATGTCCAGCCCGCCCTCGCCGATGAGCCAGGTGTTGATCACCGTGTCCATGAACGCGTAGTGCACGACGTTGTTGACGTGCCCGTACACGTCGTTGTCGTGCCACCGGGTGGGGATCCGCTGCCAGTGGCGGTAGTCCTCGCGCACGCGCACTCCTGTCCTGTCGAACTGACGGGTCGTCGGGCCGGGTCGCGGGGCCTGGTCGAGCTGCCGGGTCGCGGGGCCGGGTCGCGGGGCCGGGTCGCGGGGCCGGGTCGCGGGGCCGGTCCCGCCGGACCGGGTCGCGGGGCCGGGTCGCGGGGCCGGTCCCGCCGGACCGGTCCTCAGTCGAGCACCCTGCTCAACTCGACCCGGGACCGCACGCCGAGCTTGGCGAAGATGTTGCGCAGGTGGTGCTCGACGGTGCGGTGGCTCAGGAACAGGCGGGACGCGACCTCCCGGTTGGTCGCGCCCTCGTCGACCAGGCGGGCGATCCGCACCTGCTGCGCGGTCAGCTCGGCGGCCCGCTGCGCGCCGGGCAGCCCGCCGGCCGGACCGCCGGGGGCGACGCCGACGGTGTCGCCCGCCGCGCGCAGCTCGGCGCGGGCCCGCGCGACCCAGCGGTCGGCCTCGTAGCTCTCGAAGATCTTCACCGCGTCGCGCAGCAGCTCCCGCGCGGCCCGGGGGCTGCGCCCGCGCCGCAGCCGGTGGCCGTAGAACAGCTCGGTCTTGGCCAGCTCCATGGCGGTGCCGCTGGCCCGGTGCAGCCGGATGGCCTCGCGGAAGTGCTCGTCGGAGCGGGCGCCGTCGGACAGCATGCCGCGGCAGCGGTGCGACAGCGCGAGCCGGGCGGCGCTGCCGGTGGCGCCGGCCCACTTCTCGTAGCGGCGCAGCGCCCGGTCCCCGGCGGCGGGGCGGCCGCAGCCGACCGCGGCCTCCACCACGTGCGGCGCGGCCAGCACCTTGATGCCCGCGTGCACGCCGCCCGTGCCGGGCGCCATCAGGCGCAGCCGGTCCAGCGCGTCGGCCGGGCGGTCCAGCACCAGGTCGACGCAGGCGAACGCCCACGCGCCGAACGCGCCGGACCGGCCGAGGCCGCGCTGGGCGATCTGCTCGGCGGCGGCGTCGATGCGGTGCACGGCGGTCTCGGTGTCGCCGCGCAGGGCGGAGAGCAGGGCGAGGATCGTCAGGTGGTCCACCACGGCGTTGTGCTGGCCCATGGAGGTGGCCGCGTGCACGCCCTCGTAGGCCGCCGACAGCGCCACCGAGTGCTGGTCGAGCAGCAGCGCCGACAGCGCCCGGTAGACCAGCGCCCACGGCACCAGCCCGGTCAGGCCGTGCTCGTGGGCGGCGGTGACCGCGCTGGTGGCCAGCTCGTGGGCCTTGGTCGCCTCGCCCAGGGTGTAGGCGGCCTGACCGCCCCAGATCTTGGCCTGCGGGTGCGGCAGGCGCTCGGCCAGGTCCACCACCGAGCGGAGGGCGGGCAGGGCCTCCTGGTGGCGGCCGGCGAACGTGGCGGCCATGCCGGTGAGGTGGTCGAGGGTGACGCGCGTGTCGTCGGGCTCGTCGGGCAGGCGCAGGCGGTCGGCGAAGGCGGCGGTCTCGGCGTAGCGGCGGTGGTCGCCGGCGATGCTGGCCGCCTCGCCCGCGAAACCCAGGGCGGTGATGGCCAGCGCGCGGTGCGTGCCGACCAGCTCGCCGGCCGCGTGCAGCAGGCGGCGGGCGGCCACGTCCGGCAGCCCGTGGCCGAGGTCCAGTCCGCCGCGCAGCAGTTCGGCGCGGGCGCGCAGGCCGGGGTCGTCGGTGAGGCGGACGGCGGTGCGCAGGGCGGCTCGGGCCCGGCGGGGCGCGCCGTGCGCCCAGTGGTCGGTGGCGGCGGCGACCAGGTCGCGGGCCCGCGCGTCG
>NZ_JBHSQO010000060.1:0-49148 GCF_042658445.1 Saccharothrix lopnurensis
GGCGGGGGTCGGCAGGGCAGGCGGGGGTCGGCAGGGCAGGCGGGGGTCGGCAGGGCAGGCGGGGGTCGGCAGGGCAGCCGGGGGTCGGCAGGGCAGCCGGGGGTCGGCAGGGCAGCCGGGGGTCGGTAGGGCCGGCCGGGGTTCGGCAAGGGTCCGCCCCCGTAGTTCGCCCCCGTGGTCCGCCCCCGGGACCCGCTCAAGCCGCGAAGTACCGGTCCAGCACCGCCGCCGCGCCGTCCTCCAGCACGGTCGTCGTCACCGCGTCCGCCGCCTCCCGCACGGCCACCGGCGCCTGCCCCATCGCCACGCCGTGGGCCGCCCACCGCAGCATCGCCACGTCGTTGTCGCCGTCCCCGATGGCCAGGGTGTCCGCGGCCGGCACCCCCAGCGCGGCCCGCAGCTCCTCCAGCGCCGCGCCCTTGGTCACCCCGGGCGGCGTCAGCGTCAGCCACGGCTCGGTGTGGTCCACCGAGCTGGTCACCCCCGGCAGCTCCACGTCCACCAGCCGCAGCCGCAGCTCCTCCGGCGTCCGCCCCACCCACCGCACGACCAGCCGCGACGTCGGCTCGGCCACCAGCTCCGCGAACGGGACCTCCCGCACCTCGCCCCACAGGTCGCCGTCCGGGAACCGCCCGAACGACAGGTTCCCCACCCCGGTGAGCTCGGCCGCGAACACCGCGCCCGGCAGCAGCGCCCGCAACCGCTCCACCGACGGCCCCGGGTCGAACGCCAACTTCCGCACCACCGCCCGCGCCGCCGCGTCCCACCACACCGCGCCGTTCGAGCAGATCGCCGTGCCGACCAGGCCCAGGTCCTCGGCCACGGGCCGGGCGCCGACGAGGCTGCGGCCGGTGGAGAGCACCACGTGGGCGCCGTGGTCGACGGCCCGCCGGATCGCCGCGCGCACCGCGGGGGCCACGTCCTCGCGCCCCACCGGGGTGATCGTGCCGTCGATGTCCAGGGCGATGAGGCGGGGTCTCCAGGTCATCGCCACACCCTAGGCGCGAGCCATTATTGAACCATGGTTCAATAACCCCGTGCCCCGACCCAGGACGATCACGGACGAGCGCCTGCTCGCCGCGACCGCGCAGGTCATCGGCCGCCGGGGACCCGGCTTCACGCTCGCCGACGTCGCCGCGGCGGCCGAGGTCTCGGTGGGCACGGTGGCGCAGCGCTTCGGCTCCAAGAGCGGCCTGCTCCAGGCGCTGACCCGGCGCACCAGCGCCGAGCAGGTGGCCCGGATGCGCGCCGCGGCCGACGTGCCGGACCCGGTCGAGGGCCTGCGCGCCGCGCTGCTGACCTGGTTCGAGGGCATGAGCGACCCGAACGAGGCGCAGAACCACCTGGCGCAGCTCGGGGTGGACCTGATCGACCCGGAGCTGCGGGCGCTGCTCGCCGACCTGTACGAGGCGACCGGGCGGACCGTGCTGGAGCTGACCCGCCGGGTCGACCTGCCGCGCGCGCCGTCCCCGGAACGCGCCGCCAGGGTGCTCACGGGCCTGCTCTACGGGGTGTCGATGGACTGGTCGGTCCGGCCGCGCGGCGCGCTGGCGGACCGGCTGCGGGAAGACGTGGACGCGGTGCTGGACGCGTGGAAGGGGAGATGACGGCAGTGGAGCTGAAAGGGAAGGTCGCCGCGGTGACGGGGGCGACGCGCGGCGCGGGCCGGGCGATCGCGGTCGAGCTGGGCGCGGCGGGCGCGACGGTGTTCGTCGGCGGCCGGTCGACGCGGGAGCGCAGGTCGCCGATCGATCGCGACGAGACGATCGAGGAGACGGCCGAGCTGGTCACGGCGGCCGGCGGGCGCGGCATCGCGGTGCGCTGCGACTTCACCGTGCCCGAGGACGTGGACGCGTTCCGCGCCCGGGTCGAGGCCGAGGGCGACGGGCGGCTGGACGTCCTGGTGGACGACGTGTGGGGCGGTGAGGCGGACACCGAGTTCCGCGTGTTCTGGGAGCAGGACCTGGACAAGCAGCTGCGGCTGTGGCGCAACAGCGTGCAGGCCCACCTGGTCACCCTGCACCGCCTGCTGCCGCTGCTGGTCCGCCGGCCGGGCGGCCTGCTGGTCGAGGTCACCGACGGCGACAGCGACGAGTTCTACCCGGGGTCCCTGGCCTACGACTCGGTGAAGGTGGCGATCCGCCGCTTCGGCACCGTGATGGCCAAGGAGCTGGAGCCGCACGGCTGCACGTCGGTCGCGGTCACGCCGGGCTTCCTGCGGTCGGAGCAGATGCTGGAGCACTTCGGCGTCACCGAGGAGAACTGGCGCGACGCGATCGCCCAGGACCCGCACTACGCGATGGCGGAGTCGCCGCGCTACGTGGGCCGCGGCATCGCCGCGCTCGCGGCCGACCCGGACCGGCACCGCCACAACGGCAGGGCGCTCGCGTCGTGGACCCTCATGCGCGAGTACGGCTTCACCGACCTGGACGGCTCGCGGCCGGACTGGGGCCGCTGGTACGAGGAGGTCTTCAAGGCGGGCGTCGACCCGACCTCGGTGGACGCCGCGAAGTACCGCTGACCGGGTGCCCGGCCCGGCGGCCTCACACGTCGCCGGGCCGGACCAGCCCCGTCTCGTACGCCAGCACCACGGCCTGCACGCGGTCCCGCAGCTCCAGCTTCGCCAGGATGCGCCCCACGTGCGTCTTCACCGTCGCCTCGGACAGGAACAGCTTCCGCGCGATCTCGGTGTTCGACAGGCCCTTGGCGATCAGCACCAGCACCTCGCGCTCGCGCTCGGTCAGCGCCTCCAGCACCGACGCGTCCCGCAGCTCGCCACCGCCCTCGCCGAGGAACCGGCTCAGCAGCCGCTTGGTCACCGACGGCGAGACCACCGCGTCCCCGCTGGCCACCGCGCGCAGCGCCGACAGCAGGTCACCCGGCGGGGTGTCCTTGAGCAGGAACCCGGACGCCCCGTTGCGCAGCGCCGACAGCGCGTACTCGTCCAGGTCGAACGTGGTCATCACGAGCACCTTCGCGGTGCCCGCCTCCACGATCCGCTTGGTCGCCTCGACCCCGTCGAGCACGGGCATCCGGACGTCCATCAGCACCACGTCGGGCTGGAGCGAGGCCGCGAGGTGCACGGCGTCCAGGCCGTCGCCCGCCTCGCCCACCACCTCGATGTCGTCTTGGGCGCCGAGCACCATCCGGAAGCCCATCCGCATGAGCTCCTGGTCGTCGACGAGCAGTACCCGGATCACCGGACCACCCTATGACGGCGCCAGGGGGAGCACGGCCCGGACCCGCCACCCGCCGCCGGGGTTGGGGCCCGCGTCCAGCGTGCCGCCCAGCACGCCGGCGCGCTCGCGCATCCCGATCAGACCGTTCCCCCCGGACACCGCGACCAGGTCGTGGGGCGTGCCGAACCCGTCGTCGGCCACCTCCACGGCCAGCTGGTCGCCCGTCCGGGTCACGCGGACCACCGCCGACGCGCCGGACCCGGCGTGCTTGAGCGTGTTGGTCAGCGCCTCCTGCACGATCCGGTACAGGCCCAGCCCGAGGCCCGCGGGCAGCGCGCCCAGGTCGTCCGCGACCTCCAGGCGCACCGGCAGCCCGGCCGCCCGGCAGTTCTCGGCCAGCTCCTCCAGGTCGTTCGCGCCCGGCTGCGGCACCCACTGCGTGCCCGACCCGTCCTCCGACCGCAGCACGCCCAGCAGCCGCCGCAGCTCGGTCAGCGCCTGCCGCCCGGTGTCGGCGATGGTCCGCACCGCCGCCTCGGCCAGCTCGGGGTTGCCGCGGATCGCGTAGCCCGCGCCGTCGGCCTGCACCACCATCACGCTCACCGCGTGCGCCACCACGTCGTGCAGCTCGCGGGCGATCCGGGACCGCTCCTCGCCGACCGCGATCCGGGCCTGCTGGTCGCGTTCGGTCTCCAGCAGCCGCAGCCGCTGCTCCAGCTCCGAGTGGTAGGCCCGCCGCGCGCCGACGAACTCGCCCAGCGCCCAGCTGAACCCGAACACGACCGCGACGACGAACAGCACGAACACGACCTCGGGGCCCGCGTTGACCCGCCAGAACGCCCAGATGAGCGAACCGAGCGCCAACCAGACCGCGTACAGCAGGCCCTGCCGCCGCCCCGCGTAGGCCACGACCGTGTAGAGCGCCACGGCCAGCGCGAAGTCCGAGGCCCGCACCGGCACGCCGGTGTCCAGGTCGCCGTGGGTGACCAGCTGGAGCGCGCCGCCGGCCAGGATGACGTAGGCCGACCCCAGCGGGTGCCGCCGGCGGAACACGACCGGCACCACCATGAGCAGGCCGACCAGGAGCATCGTGCCCGGCGACATGAAGTCCGAGGCGGCGACCATGGTGCCCAGGTCCATGACGAACAGCAACCCGGCGATCAGGGAGTCCCCGAACGCCGGGTGCGCTCGCATCCACAGGCTCAGCCGCCGCACGCGACCAGGTTAGGCAGCCGGGGCCCCGTCGCGCGTCGCGCCACGGGTTGACCCGGACTAGTCCTCCGGTCGGAGTTCCCGACCGGGTGGCGACCACCCCTAGCGGATCGTCCTGACCTGCGTCGGGTCGACCTGCTGCTCGGCGGTCGGCGAGGGCTGCTCCACCCGCGGCTGCGGCGCCGCGGGGGGCGCCGTCGGCGCGGTGGCCGCCGGCGAGGTGGTGGTCGGGTGGGCCAGCGGCTCCACCCGGGTCTGCGCCGGCACGCGCTGCTGCTGCTGCTGCTGCTGTTCGAACTGCCGGTGGTCCTCGGCCATCTCGTCCGCGAGCTGCTGCTGGATCTGCCGGTCGCGGATGCGGCCCAGGATGACCATGGTCACCGCGTGCACCGCCGCGAGCACCAGCAGCATGATGCCCAGCCTCGCCACGACGTCCTTGACCGGGTCGCCGGTGCTCACCGTGATCATCGACACCAGCGCCAGCAGGCCCAGCACCACCAGGTGAAAGAGCACGGTCGCGAGGCGGGTCATCGACCTGGCCGCCTCCGGGTCGCCGTACGCGCGGTTCATGTAACCCTTGCCGCTGCGGTAGATGAGCTGGCCGTCGATGAGCACCAGCACCACGCCGAGCAGCAGGAACGCAGCGTAACCCTGTTCCATGACGTGACCTCCCTCGTCGCTGGCGGAAATACCCCCGAACCGCCGCGCACAAACTGGACTTCACCCGCGCGTGGCACGATTCGGGCGTGACGACCCAGGCCCAGCCGCTCGCCGGACCGCTCTCGGCGGCCGTGGCGAACCTGTGCGCCGGGTTGCGACCGCAGGTCTCACCGGCCACGGCCGCCGGCTTCGGCGAGGTGCTGCGCCGGCTGTCGGCCCCGCTCCAGGTCGCGGTGGCCGGCCGGATCAAGTCGGGCAAGTCGACGCTGGTCAACGCGCTCATCGGCCGCCGGGTCGCGCCGACCGACGTGGGCGAGTGCACGCGCCTGGTCACCCGCTTCCAGTACGGCACCGTGGACCGCGTCGAGGTGGTGTTCACCGACGGCCGCAAGCAGGTGCTGCCGTTCGGGCCGGACGGGTCGATCCCGCGCGACCTGGGCGTGGACGTCGACCGCGTCTCGCACGTGGAGGCGTACCTGACCAACGCGGTACTGCGGGACCTCACCGTGATCGACACCCCCGGCCTGGGCTCCCTGGACGCCGCCTCGGTGGCCCGGACCGAGGCGCTGCTCGGCGGCGAGCTCGACCCGGTGTCGCGCAACGCGGTCGCGGGCGCGGAGGCCGTGCTGTACGTGGTCACGCAGGGCGTGCGCGCCGACGACCAGCAGGCGCTGGCCGCGTTCACCGCCGCCACCGCGGGCCGCGAGGCGGGCCCGGTGAACGCGATCGCCGTGCTCAACAAGGCCGACACGATCGCCGCGGAGACCGTGTCGGGCTCGGCCGGCGACACGTGGCGGGCGGCCGTGCTGCTCGCCGAGCGCCAGGCGCTCACCCTCAAGCCCCGGGTCGCGGACGTGCTGCCGGTGATCGGCCTGGTCGCCGAGTCCACCGAGACCGGCGGCTTCACCTCGGCCGACGCGGACGCGCTGCGCGGGCTCGCCGGGCTGGACGCCGCCACCCGCGAGACCATGCTGATCTCGGCGGACCTGTTCACCTCCTGGGAGTGCGCCGTCCCGGTCGGCGTCCGCACCCGCCTGCTGGAGAAGCTGGACCTCTACGGCGTCCGCAAGGCCCTGGAGGTCCTGGACGCGGAGCCGGGCATCACCGCGGGCGCGCTGCGGCGCCGGCTGCTCGACGCCTCCGGCCTGGACGGGGTGCGCGCCAAGCTGAACGCGGTGTTCCGCTCGCGCGCCGACGGCATCAAGGCCGCCGCCGCGCTGGCGTCGGTGACCGCGCTGGCCGCCGCGTCCGGCGACCCGAACGAGCGGCAGCGCGTGCACAACGCCATCGAGGTGCTGCTGGCCAAGCCCGAGGCGCACCAGCTGCGGCTGCTGGAGGCGTTGACGCTGGTGTCCTCCGGCGCCGTGGCGATGCCCGACGACCTGCTGGAGGAGGTGCTGCGGTTCGGCAGCTCCCCGGACGTGGCCGAGCAGCTGGGCCTGCCCGGCCGGCCGCCGCGGGAGCTGATCGCGCACGCGCTGGAGCGGGCCGGCTGGTGGCGGTCCTTCGCCTCGTTCGGCGCCACGCCCGCGCAGAGCCGCGTGGCGCACGTGGTGCACCGGGCGTACTTCCTGATCTGGCAACAACTGCGGGGGCGGCGGTGACGGGATCGGTACCGGGCGGCGGAACGGAACCGGGGGCGGCGGCGTCCGAAGCCGGTGTGAACAGCACCATCGCCGATGAGCTGCTGGACCAGGCGTTGGCCGAGCGGCGCGCGTTGGTGCAGCTCTGCCTGTACGCGCTGGACCGGGCCCGCAGCTCCGGCATCGTCGAGCGGATCGAGGAGGGCCTGGCCGGGATCGGCGTGACGGCGCTGCGCCCCGACGGCGAGCGCTTCGACCCCGCGCGGCACGAGGCGGGCGGCACCCTGCCCACGGACGACGCGTCGCTGGCCGGCGTGGTCGCGGAGACCGAGGTGGTCGGCTTCGTCGACCGGGGTCGCACGCTGCGCGCGCCCGTCGTCACCGTGTACACGACCCGATGACCGGCCTCCCGCAGACCGTCCGGCAGACCAGGGAGAAGCTGACGACCCTGGTCCGCTCGCTGGACCCCGCCGCCGCGTCGTTCGTGGAGACCCGCCGCGGCGGGCCCGCCTCGGTGGTGGTCGTCGGCGAGACCAACCGCGGCAAGAGCTCCCTGGTCAACGCCCTGCTGGCGACGCCGGGCCTGTCCCCGGTCGACGCGGAGGTGGCGACCGCGGCGTACCTGGTGTTCCGGCACGGCCCGGAGTGGGCGGCGCGCGCCTGCTACGCCGGGTCGATGTCGCCGGTGCCGTTCGACCGGGCCGAGCTGCCGCGCTGGGCGTCCGCCGCGCACGACCTGCCCGAGGGGATGCTGCCGCCCCGGTACGTCGAGGTGGAGGCCCCGATCCCGCTGCTGGAGCGGCTGTCCGTGGTCGACACCCCCGGCGTCGGCGGCCTGGACGCCGCGCACGGCGAGCTGGCCGCCGAGGCCGCCGCCGACGCGACCGCGCTGCTCTTCGTGGTCGACGCCTCGGCCCCGTTCACCCGGGGCGAGCTGGACTTCCTGCGCGCGCTCGGGGAGCGCGTGGAGACCGTGGTGTTCGCGCTGGCCAAGGTCGACCAGTACCGGGGCTGGCAGCAGGTGCTGGAGGCGGACCGGGCGCTGCTGGCCGAGCACGCCCCGAGGTTCCGCGACGCGCGGTTCCACCCGGTGTCCTCGCGGGTGTTCGAGCTGGCCGCGAACGCGCCGAACCCGGACGCGGCGGCGATGCTGCGGGAGCGCTCGGGCGTCGGCGCGTTGCAGGAGGCGTTGCAGGAGCTGGTGGTCGGGCGGGCGGCGATGCTCGGCGAGGCCAACGGGCTGCGCGCGCTGGCCACCGTGCTGGACGAGCTGGTCGCCCGCACCGAGGCCGACAAGCGGGCCCTGTCCTCCGGCGAGGAGGAGGCGGAGGCGCTGCGCGCCCGGCGCGACGAGCTGAACTCGCAGCGCCGCTCGTCCACGCGCAGCTGGCAGGTGCGGTTGCGCGGCGAGGTGCAGCGGGCCCGCGTGGAGGGCGCGCACGAGGTGAGCCGGCAGGTCCGGGACGTGCAGACGTGGTTCCGCACGGCCATCGACTCGGCCTCGCGGGAGCGGCTGGCGCTGCTGCCGCAGCAGGTGGACGCGGCGCTCCAGCTGGTGTCCGGGCGGATCAGCGCGGGGCTGGGCGCGCGGCTGGCGCGGGTGGCGGACGCGGCGCTGGCGGACCTGTTCTCGCCCGAGGAGCTGGCCGTGATCCGGGGCCAGTTCGCGCGCGGCGCGACCCCGCCCGTGGTGCTGCGCCCGCCGGAGAAGCGCGTGCCGACCGCCGAGGACAAGCTGCTGGTGTTCATGGGCGTGTCCGGCGGGCTGGGCGCGGGCAGGCTGGCGACGCTGCCGCTGGCCGGACTGGGCGTGGCGGCGCTGAACCCGGTGGTGCTGCCGGTGACGATCGTGCTGGGCCTGGGCGCGGGCTGGTGGATGGCGCGCACGCGCAAGCACTCGGCCGACAAGCAGCACCTCAAGCAGTGGCTGTCCGACGCCATCGCCGACGCGCGGTCCACCGTGGACCAGCTGGTGGCCGAGCAGCTGATCGAGGCGGAGCAGCAGCTGTCGCTGGCGCTGGACGACGCGCTGGGCCGGCGGGTCGACGCGATCGAGGCCGAGCTGCGCGAGGTCGACAGGGCGCTGCGGATGAGCGCGGGCGAGCGGACCCGGGCGTTGCAGGCGGTGACCAGGCGGCTGGCCGAGCTGACCGCGGGGCGCGCCAAGGTCGACGAGCTGCTGGCGCGGATCAGGGCGGTGCGCGACCGCGCGTGACGGTGCGGTGCGCGACCGCGCGTGACCGGGTGCCCGCGCTGCGCGCCGGGAGCTTCCGGGCGGAACCGAACCGGCATAACGTGAGTCGTACCGGGCACACGCGAACGGGAGGGTGGACACGGTGTACATCGACGAGACGGGCACGACCGACGGCGAGCTGAAGGTCACGGTCGGCGACGAGGAGTACACCGCCGAGGCCAACTACGACCTCGACCAGGACGGGGTCGAGGAGAGCGCCGTGGTCGAGACCGACGAGGGTGGCCACCTGGCGTTCACCGACACCGACGGCGACGGCGAAGCCGACCTGATGACCAGCTTCGACGCCGAGGGCGAGGTCACCGCCCAGGCCGAGTTCGACGAGGACTCCGGCGACTGGGTGGCCGTGGACCCGGCCGACGACCGCGACCAGCGCACCAACACCAACGACGGCCGGTCGATCGTGGTGGACGTGGTGGACGGCGCGGACCAGGACATCGGCCCGGCCACCGAGGACACCGACGGCGACGGCCGCGCCGACACCGCCGTGGTCACCGACGAGGAGGGTGACACCTGGCTGTTCACCGACTCCGACGGTGACGGCCGGGCGGACCTGGCCACCGAGATCACCCGGGACGGCGAGGTCACCGTCACGCGGCACACCGGTGAGGACGAGTGGACCGAGGTCGAGCACGGCCGCATCGGCGAGGACGGCAAGTACTCGCCCGACAGCGACGGGTTGTGGGGCGGGGACGGACGGGTGACGGTGTCGGGCGTGGTGCGCATCGACTCCGTGACCGGGCAGTGGATCAGCCCGAACTGAGCGGCGGCCGCACCGCGGTCCCCACCACGGCCCGGCGGCGGCGGAGCCCGACTCCCCGAGCCCGGTAGCGCGCGTCACCGAACCCCCTGCCCGCAGCCCTCGTCCGGCCGCGCGCAGGGGGTTCTCGGCGTGCGCGCGACGACCCGTCACCCCAGGTCGGAGCCGACTTGATCGAACACCCGCCGCACCGCCCCGGAACCGTCCCCGCCCACATTTCTGGAACGGTCGAGAAATCCGGGCATTTCGTCAAGTCGACATCGAGGAAAATTCGCGTACCTGAACCGGGAGCGGTACCAGGCGTAACCTGGTCGTCACCTCGGCCCTGTGTCGATCGACGCACCACCGCGCCCTTGCATTACGTCAACTAAAGCCCAGGTCACATGAGCTTTTTAAGGTGATCGGGTGCTGAATCGATTACAGGATCGGTTTTGTGAGCCAGCCGACAGGTCAGATGTGCGTTACCGGTGATTAACCCGGCTAACCTCCGTCTATCCCTTAAACGGCACGCCCTCCACCGGGCGGGCGGAGCCATTCCCGAGGACGTCCCACCCGGACATCGACGTCCACCGTGGGCTGGCGATCGGCTAGGAGACGAGACGAGATGACGGCAGTGACCATTCCCGGTCTCGACCAGGCACCCACCGACCACCCGCGCCTGCTGTCCTGGGTGCACGAGGTCGCCGAGCTCACCTGCCCCGACCAGGTCGTGTGGGCGGACGGTTCCCAGGACGAGTGGGACCGCCTCACTGCCGAGCTCGTGGACGCGGGCACCTTCGTCCCGCTGAAGAAGAAGCCCAACTCCTTCTGGGCGGCCAGCGACCCGACCGACGTGGCCCGCGTCGAGGAGCGCACGTTCATCTGCTCGGTGGACCCGCAGGACGCGGGCCCGACGAACAACTGGATGGACCCCGCCGAGATGAAGGGGGTCATGACCGAGCTCTACCGGGGCTCGATGCGCGGTCGCACGATGTACGTGATCCCGTTCTGCATGGGCCCGCTCGACGCGGAGAAGCCGATGCTGGGCGTGGAGATCACCGACTCCGAGTACGTCGTCGTCTCGATGCACATCATGACCCGCATGGGCACGAAGGCGCTGAACCGATTTGGCCACGACGCCGACTTCGTGCAGGCGCTGCACTCGATCGGCGCGCCGCTGGAGCCGGGCCAGGACGACGTGCCGTGGCCGTGCAACGAGACGAAGTACATCACCCAGTTCCCCGAAGAGCGGATGATCTGGTCCTACGGCTCGGGCTACGGCGGCAACGCGCTGCTGGGCAAGAAGTGCTACTCGCTGCGCATCGCCTCGGTGATGGCGCGCGACGAGGGCTGGCTGGCCGAGCACATGCTGATCCTCAAGCTCACCTCGCCGGAGCGGAAGACCTACTACGTCGCGGCCGCGTTCCCCAGCGCCTGCGGCAAGACCAACCTGGCCATGCTGGAGCCGACCATCCCCGGCTGGAAGGTCGAGACCCTGGGCGACGACATCGCCTGGATGCGGTTCGGCGAGGACGGCCGGCTGTACGCGGTGAACCCGGAGAACGGCTTCTTCGGCGTCGCGCCCGGCACCGACTACCACACCAACCCCAACGCGATGCGCACCATCGAGAAGGGGAACTCGCTGTTCACCAACGTCGCGCTGACCGACGACGGCGACGTGTGGTGGGAGGGCATGGGCGAGCCGCCCGCGCACCTGACCTCGTGGAAGAAGCAGGACTGGACGCCGGGCGGCGAGGAGCTGTCCTCGCACCCGAACTCGCGCTACTGCACGCCGATCGAGCAGTGCGACATCAAGGCCCCCGAGTGGGACGACCCGAAGGGCGTGCCGATCTCGGCGATCTTCTTCGGCGGCCGGCGCGCCACCACGATCCCGCTGATCACCGAGTCCCGCGACTGGCAGCACGGCGTGTTCATGGGCGCCACGCTGTCCAGCGAGACGACCGCGGCGGCCGCCGGCAAGGTCGGCGTGGTGCGCCGCGACCCGATGGCGATGCTGCCGTTCATCGGCTACCACGCGGGCGACTACTTCCAGCACTGGATCGACACCGGCAAGTCGGCCGACGCGGACAAGCTGCCGAAGATCTTCTACGTCAACTGGTTCCGCCGCGGTGAGGACAAGCGGTTCCTGTGGCCGGGCTTCGGCGAGAACTCGCGCGTGCTGAAGTGGGCCGTCGAGCGGATCGAGGGCAGGGCCGCCGCCGTGGAGACGCCGATCGGCCACGTGCCGACGGCCGAGGCGCTCGACCTGGCGGGCCTGGACGCGGCGCCCGGCGACGTCGAGGCGGCGCTGGAGTTCGACGCCGACGAGTGGCGGGCCGAGATCCCGATGATCGAGGAGTGGTTCGCCAAGATCGGTGAGAAGGTGCCGACCTCGCTGCGCGACGAGCTGGAGGCGCTGAAGCTCCGGCTCGGCTGATCCTCCCCCGAACCACCGCGGCGAACGTTCCCGCGGTTCAAGGGACCCGGTGGCCAACGGCGCCCACCGGGTCCCTTTTTTCGTCACCGCGGGTGATTTCCGGCTCGTTCGGGGAGGCGCTGGCGTACCAAGGAAGGGTGACGCAGCGGGAGGACTTCCTCGGCGGCCTGCACTTCGACGGGCCGCGAGAGGCACGCCCCGGACCCGATCCGGGCATCGTGCGCTACTACCCGGTTGAACCGGGGCGGGAGCGGGTAGTGCTGGGGTGGCACCTCGGTGGGGCTCTGCTCGGGGCGGTGGCCGCGGGGTTCGCGGCGTTCGCGTGGGGCTACGGGATGGACCAGCTGGACGAGGTGCGGGCGCGCGGTCTGGTGGCGCTGGGGCTCGCGGGTCTGCTGGTGGGTCTGGTGTGCGCGGGGAAGCTGTCCCCAGCCGCTCCCCTGACCGCGGGGATCACCGCAATCACCTGTTCGGTGGTGTACGAACTCGGGCTCGTCACCCTTTTGCCGGTGCTCAGGGGCGTCTTCGACAGCGGAGCGTCGATCTTCGCGGGGGTCCTGCTCGTCGCGGCCGCGTTTCGCCGGCGATAGTTGTCCACAGGTTGTGGACAGAGCTGTGCACAGCCTGTGGGTGGTGTGCACAACCCGGCCTGTGGACAACTCGGCCGGCCCGGTCAGGTGGGCAGGGGGTTGCGCCCGAGGCCCCACAGGCGACCGGTGAACGGGCGCGTCGCCTCGGCGAAGCAGATGACCGAGGTGTAGCCCTCGGACCAGGCGAGGCTGCCGAACGAGCGCCACGAGGCGAACACGTCGTCGCGCGGCGCGCCCACGTAGGCGGTCACGGCCCGTGAGCAGTGGTCGGCCGCCTTCTGCCTGACCTGGTCGAGTGACGGCGCGGGGTCCCGGGGGCCGCCGACGGCCAGCACCCCGGGCACGGCCTCGGCGCGGTGCGCCTGGTCGCAGCCGGTGAGCCCGGCGTCCTCGTCCACGCCCGGCGAGCCGGTCGCGCACAGCTGGAGGGTGCTGAAGCCGGCCGCCGCCAGGACGCCCCGGACGGTGCCGGTGCGCCGCACCCGCGTGCCGTCCGGCGCGACCTCGACCACCGCGCACACCAGCCAGCGGTCGCCGCGCGCCCAGCCGTCGCGGCTCGGCCAGAACGCCCGCGCCTGGAGCCGGGTGGCGTCGTGGTCGGCGCTGCCGACGTAGGCCGTCAGCGCGGTCCGGCACGCCGGGACGGCGGCGCGGCGCAGGTCGCGCTCCTCCGGGTAGGCCGTGCCCAGCTCCGGCAGCTGCCCGACCTCGGTGACCTCGGCCTCGTGCGGCGCGGCGCAGTCGAGCACCTCCACGCCGGTGTCGGTGCACCCGCCCGCCCGCGGCAGCTCCCGCGGCGAGGGGGTGAGCGAGGGGCGGACCACCTCGGCGTCCGGCGTGCCCCCGACCCGGGCGGTGCAGGCGGCGAGCGACAGCACGGCCACCGCCACGACCGCCGCCCGCCGTCTCCTCACCCGGTCAGGTTACTGACACCAGGGCGACCACCTGATCGGCGATGGCCCGGCGCTCCCGCTCGAACGCCGCGTCGGTCAGCGCGGTCGGGTCGACCGGCTGCCCCAGCTCGGGCGTGTGCAGGTGACCGCCCGCGACGGTGGTCGCGCCGAGGCCGAGGCGCAGCCGGTTCGCCCGGTACACCGACTCGTTGGACAGGTAGTCGCCGCCACCGCCCGACGCCGCCGCCGCGCCCGGCGTCGGCTCGTCCTCGCGGCAGTCCACCGGACCCGTGCCGGGCGGGGAACCGGGCCGCCACTCGCAGAACGAGCGGTTGAACAGCACCGGGTACGGCGCGGTGCCCGCGTTGACGAGCCGGTCGACCGGCAGCGTCGTCTCGATGAACTCGTGCGCGGGCTGCGGCCACCCGGCGGCGTCCGGCACCGGGCCGAACTCGCCGACGTCGTTGTTGTCCTGGAACCCGCCGCGCCAGCGGGCGGCCCACCGCTCCACGTCGAACCGGCCGGGCCGTCCCTGGCTGACCGTCACGAACGCGTGCGGCGCCTGGTCCGCCGCGGTGCCGAAGAACCGCTCCACGATCCCCTGGTCGAACGACCCCCAGAGCACCGGCAGCACGGCGGCCTGGAGCACCACCCGGCCCCGCGGGGTGTCCACGACCAGGCCGTCCAGCCGGAGCGCCGCCGCGCCGGACGGGTTGCTGCGCCGCACGGACGTGCCGAACAGCTGGAACGGGTCGAACCCGGTCACCGCGACCCGCCGGACCCCGGCGCCGAACCGGGCGTCGGTGATGCCGCGCGACGCCCGGTCGAACCGGTCGACCAGCTCGGCGCGCTCGGTGGTGGTGAGGGTGAAGGGCGGCTGCCACTGCCGGAGCGCCCGGGTGGCCTGGAGGCGGGCCCAGTACAGGGGCCGGTCGTCGTAGGCGTCCCAGGTCTGCGGCGTCCGGGCCCGCTGCACGGCGGCCCGCCACAGGTTCGTGCCGGCGCCGTCGGCGAGCTGCCGCGCGGCGGCGCGGGTGGTGGTCGCGCAGAGCCGGGTGGTGAAGAGGGCGACGTCGTCGTCGAAGCCGCCGAGCCGGGTCAGCTCGGGGCCGACCGCGGGGCCCTCGGGGGTGAGCCGGTCGTCCAGGCGCTGCTCCTCCACCGTGGTGGGCGCGTTCGGGTCGAGGCACGGGGCGGACTGCGCGTGGGCGGTGGGCGCGAGGACCGCGGCGAGCAGGGAGAGGCCGAGGGCCAGCGGGAGCGCGGTGCGGAGTTCTCTGATCACCCCCTCGATGCTCTCGACCGGCGGCGCGGGGAGGAACCCCCGATCAGCCCTGGAAATTCGGGCACCCCGGGTTCGGCGGCACCCCGGGTTCGGCGGCACCCGGGGTTCGGCGGCACCCGGGGTTCGGGCGCCCGGCCGGTCACGACCGACCGGTTACGCGCTCACCCGGTCCACCCCGCCCGCGAACGGCTCCAGCGGCACCCCGACCCCGGTCGGCGCCTCGCGCACGGCCCGCGCGAGACCCACCGCTCTCGTCGCTCCACCAAGGTGAGAATTGTTCAACAATCCCGCAATACTTCATGTGATTCGTCCGAGGAGGGAGTTGTTCAACGAGTAGACTCGACCGCCATGACGACCGTCGAGTCCGACGACTGGCTCAGCAACCTGGCCAAGGAACGCGCCGACCTCGACCGGTCCACCACCGCCGAGCGGGTCGCGGACAAGCTGCGCGACAGCGTCCTCGCCGGCCACATCAAGCCCGGCAGGCAGCTCAACGAGAAGGCGCTCGGCGAGGCCCTCCGGGTCTCCCGCAACACGCTGCGCGAGGCGTTCCGCCTGCTCACCCACGAGCGCCTGCTCGTGCACGAGTACAGCAGGGGCGTGTTCGTGCGCGTCCCCGAGGTGGCCGACATCCGCGACCTCTACGCCGCCCGCCGCGTCATCGAGACCGGCGCCGTCCGCCACTGGGACCGCGCCCCCGAGGCCGCCCGGCAGGCCGTCCGCGACTCCGTCGCCCTGGGCGTCGGCCGGCGCGAGCGCGACGACTGGTCCGGCGTCGGCACCGCGAACGTCCGGTTCCACCAGGCCGTCACCGCCCTCGCCGGCAGCTCCCGCCTCGACGAGGAGATGCGCCGGCTGCTGGCCGAGCTGCGCCTCGCGTTCGTGGTCATGGGCGACTCGCGCGTGTTCTACGAGGACTACCTGACCCTCAACGAGGAGATGCTGGCGCACCTCGACGCCGGTCAAGTCCCGGAGGCGGAACGGGCCATGCTCCGTTACCTCGACCGCGCCGAGGAGCACCTGGCGACCGGATTGCGCGACAGCTGACGGGGGCATGGTCACGATCCAGCTACGTCACCCGTAGGTAACCCACTCGACATGGTGACTGCGCTCCCCCTCCCGGCCTAGCATCGCGCGACACCGTGTCACCAGGGCCGTACGGAGGGCGCACATGCCGTCTGCTCGAAAATCCAGCCTCCGCTGGAGCAACTGGAACCTGCTGCTGCTCATCCCGCTGCTCATGCTCGTCACACCGTGGTTCAACTCCGACGAGCCGCGGCTGCTGGGGTTGCCGTTCTTCTACTGGTACCAGTTCGCCTGGGTCCCGGTCGGTGTCCTCTGCGTCGGCCTGGTCTACCTGAAGACCAAGGACGAACCGGTGGTCGAGGGCAAGCCCGACCTGCTCGGCGTGGACGACCTGGACGAGGGGGCGAAGTAGAGGTGCAGTGGGTCGAGTTGGCGGTCTTCACCGCCCTGTTCCTGTTGGTCACCGTGCTCGGTTTCGTCGCGGCGAGGTGGCAGGCCGGCAGCACGCTGGACCACCTCGACGAGTGGGGCCTCGGCGGGCGGAAGTTCGGTTCCTGGATCACCTGGTTCCTGGTGGGCGGTGACCTCTACACCGCTTACACGTTCGTGGCCGTGCCCGCGCTGGTCTTCGGCGCCGGCGCCACGGGCTTCTTCGCCCTGCCTTACACGGTCGTGCTGTACCCGATCGTGTTCCTGCCGCTGGTGCGCATGTGGTCGGTGTCCCGCGTGCACGGCTACGTGACGCCCGCCGACTTCGTCCGCGGCCGGTACGGCTCGCACTGGCTGGCGCTGATCATCGCGATCACCGGCATCGTCGCGACCATGCCCTACATCGCGCTCCAGCTCGTCGGCCTGGAGGCCGTGCTGCGCACGATGGGCCTCAACGGCTCCGGCCTCCTCGGCCACCTGCCGCTGTTCATCGCGTTCGTGATCCTCGCGCTCTACACCTACCAGTCCGGGCTCCGGGCACCCGCGCTGATCGCGTTCGTCAAGGACACCCTGATCTACATCGTCATCCTGGTCGCGGTGATCTACCTGCCCGGCAAGTTCGGCGGGTGGGGCGCGATCGTCGACAGCGCGCAGGCCAAGTTCGACGCGTCGCCCAACCCGAGCGACGGCGTCCTGCTCAACGCCAACAACCAGCTCCAGTACGCGACCCTCGCGCTGGGCTCGGCGCTGGCGCTGTTCCTCTACCCGCACTCGCTGACCGGCATCCTGGCCTCGCGCGGGCGCAACGTGATCAAGCGGAACATGGTCGCGCTGCCCGCGTACTCGCTGCTGCTGGGCCTGCTCGCGCTGCTCGGCTTCGTCGCGATCAGCGCCGGCGTCAAGCCCATCACCAACCAGGCCACCGGCCGCCCCGACACGAACACCATCGTGCCGGTGCTGTTCGACATGGAGTTCCCGGACTGGTTCGCGGGCGTCGCCTTCGCGGCGATCGCCATCGGCGCCCTGGTGCCCGCCGCGATCATGTCCATCGCGGCGGCGAACCTGTGGACGCGCAACATCTACAAGGAGTACCTGAAGAAGGACGCGACGCCCGCGCAGGAGGCCAAGCAGGCCAAGCTGGCGTCGCTGGTGGTGAAGTTCGGCGCGGTCGCGTTCATCGTGTTCATCGACCCGCAGTTCTCCATCGACCTCCAGCTCATCGGCGGCGTGATGATCCTCCAGACGCTGCCCGCGGTGGCGATCGCGCTGTACACGCGGTGGTTCCACCTGTGGGGCCTCATCGCCGGCTGGGTCGCCGGCATGGGCTACGGCATGTGGCTGCTCTACAACATCGGCAACCCGGCGGTAGGCAAGGCGCACTTCGCCGGGTCGGCGCTGCCGCTGGGCAAGCTGTCGCTGTTCGGCTGGCACCCGTTCGGCGGGTCGACGGTGCAGATCTACGTCGGCGCGGTGGCGGTCGTGGCGAACCTGCTGGTCGCCGTCGTGGTCACGCTGATCGCGCGGAAGGCCCGGCTGTTCAACGGCACGGACGAGACCGCCGGCGAGGACTACCACGTGGACGAGGACAGCGACCGCGTGAAGCCCGTGGCCGCGCACTGACCCGGTCCCGGGTCCGATCGCCGGCCTGGTCCGGGTCCGGTCCCCGGTCCGATCCCGGTCCCGACCCCCGACCCCCGGTCCCCGGTCCCGCCTCCCGACCCCGGCGCTCCCGCGCCGGGGTCGGGCGCGTTTTCAGGCCCCCAGGACGAGCGCGGCCGCCCCGACCAGCCCGGCCCGCTCGTCCAGCTCGGCCCGCTCCACCCGGAACCCGTCCAGGTAGGACAGTCCACAGTGCTCGGCGACGGTGCGCCGGACCGGGTCGAGCAGCAGCTCCCCGGCCCGCGCCACCCCGCCGCCGACCACCGCCAGGTCGAGGTCCACCACCGCGGCCGTGGCCGCGATCGCCAGCCCCACCGCCCGCCCGGCCCGCTCGAACGCGGCCCGGGGGATCTCCTCACCGGCCCCGGCCGCCGCCGCGAGCAGCGCCGCGTCCGCGTCGTCGGGCGCCAACCAGCCCTGCCGCCGCGCCCAGTCCACCACCCGGGGCCCGCCGGCGACCGTCTCCGCGCACCCGCGCCCACCGCACGCGCAGGGCTCGCCGCCCGGCTCGACCACCACGTGCCCGAGGTGCCCGGCGTTCCCGGTGCGCCCGCCGAACACCCGCCCGTCCAGCACCAGCCCGCCGCCGACCCCGGTGCTCACCACCAGCCCGACCATGAACCGGCTGCCCCGGCCCGCGCCGAGCCAGTGCTCGCCCAGCGCCATGCACGGCCCGTCGCCCGCCAGCTCCACCGGCACGCCGGGCAGCAGGTCGGCGACGCGGTCGCGCAGCGGGAAGCCGCGCCACGCCGGGACGTTGATCGGCCCGACCGTCCCGGCCGCCGCGTCCACCGGCCCCGCGCAGGCGATGCCGACGCCCGCCACGCCCTCGCCGCGCAGCACCTGCTCGACCACGTCCACCACGGCGGCCCACGTCCGCTCGGCGCTCGCGCGCGGGGTGCCCACGCGCGCCGCGCGCAGCACCGCGCCGCTCCGGTCGACGAGCGCGCCGGCGATCTTGGTGCCGCCGACGTCCAGGGCCAGCACCAGGTCCGTCACGCGGATCAGCCTAGGTCACGCCGCGCCCGCCCCCGGCGGACGCCCGACGCCCACCCGATCCCGGCTCACCGCTTCAGCACCCGCGTCAGGCCGGCCGCCACCGTGGTCGCCAGCACCCACCCGAGCACGATCAGCCCCGACGCGATCCACTGCGACGCCCCCGGCGTCTGCCACCGGTTCTTGTTCCCGAAGTCCACGATCGGCACCACCAGGTCGATGGTGAACAGCCACGGGTTCCACGGCAGGTGGTCCTGCTCGTTGATCTCGTCCAGCGGCGGCCCCGCCGCGAACCACGCGCTGCCCAGCAGCCACGCCACCACCAGCCACCCGACCGCCCGCGCCGGCCGGTACCCGTACCCCACCATCGCCCGCTGCGCCCAGCTCCACACCAGCACGAGCGGCCGCCGCCAGCCGCGACCCTCGGCCACCGCCCGGTACCTCAGCCGCTGCTTCTCCACCAGCACCGCCGACGCGTGCTCGTCGTTGCCGCTCGCCCTCAGCATCTCCGCGAACTGGTCGTAGGGCCCCGGCCGGTACGTGCGCCGCATGGCCTGGCTCAGCCACCGCAGCCGCCGGGCCACCTCCTGGTCGTCGCGCAGGTCGATGGGGCGCCGCAGCGAGTCGTACCGGAACTCCTCCAGGTCGATCCGCCCGGTCGCGCCCCAGAAGTTCTCGTTGTCGTCCAGCGACGTGCAGCGCACCTGCCGCAGCGTCACGTCGCCGCGCGGCGGGGTGATCGGCGTGACCACCAGCTCCTGCACCTGCATCCCCAGCACGTTCAGCGCGTGCGCGTCGAGCTTGTCGCCGAGCACCGCCCCGGCGAACGTCGCCATCCGCCCGACCTGCGCCCGCCGCGCCCGCACCCCGCCGTGGGCCACGAACTCCTTCTCGCCGCGCGCGCAGATCAGGTCGCGCCCGATCACCGCCCCGCCGACGTCCAGGGACGGCTTCCCGGCGGGCTGGTGCCGGTACCGGCCGGGCCGGGTGAGGCGGCTGCCGCGCAGGTCGAGGTTGGCGCCGACGTGGACGCCGCGCAGCTCCAGCCCGCCGGTGACCTCGACCTGGCGCGCGTTCAGGTTGCTGCCGACGCGCGACCGGTTGCCCAGCACCGCGTCGGCCCGGGGGTTGTCCAGGGTGGACCCGTCCAGGACCAGGCTGCCCTTGGCCTGGAGGTCCACCATCCGCAGCTGGCCGCGCACCCGCGCCTGCCGCCCGATGATGTCCCCGCCGACCTGCGCGCCGTCCAGGTGCAGCGCGCGCCCGTACCCGGTGGGTTCGGCGACGTCGGTCCGCAGCGCCCGCCCGTAGCCGGTCGGGTCGTCCGCCTCCGGGCCGCCCGCGTCGAACACCCCGCCGGACAGCGACAGCGTGCCGCCGAGCGCGGCGTTGACCATCCGCACCGTCCCCGTGCTGCTGAACCCCCGGTCGAGCTGCACGTCACCGTCCACGGCGAGGCGGTCGAACACCAGGGTGGCGTTGGGGTCGGAGTGCGGGTCGAGCGCGTCGTCGTCGGCCCGGCCGTCGGTCGCCACCGCCCCGCGCAGCGTCAGCGCCGAGGACACCCGGGCGCCCGCGAGCAGCACGGTGCCGCGGAACCGGCAGTCGGCCATCAGCAGGTTCCCGCCCACGTGCAGCCCGGTGCCGTTGACGGAGTGCCCCAGCGGGTTGTCCAGCTCCCCGCCGCTGAGGTTGCAGTACCCGCCGACGCGCCCGCCCGCCAGGCGCAGCTCGCCCGAGACCCGCACGCGCTGCGCCAGCAGCCCGCCCGCGAGCTTCAGCCGGTCGGCGTGGAACGCGATGCCGTCCGGCGCGGCGCCGCCCGCCGCGCGCAGCACCGCGTCCCGCAGCGACAGCGACCCGGCGACGTCCGCGTCCACCAGGTCCACCAGGCCCTCGACGGTGCTGCCGGCCAGCGAGACCTCGTTCGCGCAGGACAGGTTGCGCCCCATCAGGCCGGGCAGCCAACAGCCCTCGAACCCGATGCCCGCGAGCTTGCCCTGCCGCAGGTCCGGCGGGGCCTCGAACCGGCACCGCACGAACTCCAGCAGGTACGGGAACTCCACCGCCCGCAGGTCCAGCTGCCCGGTCAGGTACCGGTCGGCCACCCGCACCACCGGCGGCATCCCCGCCCGCCGGCGCGGCAGCCGCCACGCACCCTCCTGCTCCCCGACCCCGCGCAGCACCTCGGCCGCCGACAGGCGGGAGGAGCGCGGCGGGTCGGGGTCGAACACGTCCAGCCGCGCCCCCTCGCCCATGTGATCGACAATGGGGGTTGCGCGGGTGCCCGCGCAAGGTCAGGGAGCGGTCGGTCCCTGGTGGGTCGGGTTGAGCACGCGGGCCAGGAACGATTGGGTCCGCTCGTGCCGCGGCGCCCCGATGACCTGCTCGGCCGGGCCCTCCTCGACCAGGTACCCGCCGTCCATGAACAGCACCCGGTCGGCCACCTCGCGGGCGAACTGCATCTCGTGCGTCACCACGAGCATGGTCATGCCCTCGTCCGCGAGCTGCCGCATCACGCCGAGCACGTCGCCGACCAGTTCGGGGTCGAGCGCCGAGGTCGGCTCGTCGAACAGCATCACGTCCGGGTCCATCGACAGCGCCCGCGCGATCGCCACGCGCTGCTGCTGGCCGCCGGACAGCTGCGCCGGCATGGCGTTGACCTTCTCCGACAGCCCGACGCGCGCGAGGTTGCGCAGCGCGATCTCCTCGGCCTGCTTGGCGTCCCGCTTGAGCACCTTGCGCTGCGCCACGGTCAGGTTGTTCAGCACGCTGAGGTGCGAGAACAGGTTGAAGCCCTGGAACACCATGCCGATGCGGGTGCGGGCGGCGTCGATGTCCGCGTCCGGGTCGGTCAGCTCGACCCCGTCCACCACGATCTTGCCCGCGGTGGGCTCCTCCAGCAGGTTCACGCAGCGCAGCAGGGTGGACTTGCCCGAGCCGGACGGCCCGATGACGCACACCACCTCACCGCGCTCGACCCGCACGTCGATGCCCTTGAGCACCTCCAGCGGGCCGAAGGACTTCTTCAGCCCGGTGATCTCCACCGCGATCTCGGAGCTCACTTCCTCACACCTCCGTCGATGCGGGTGTCTTGATCTTCTTGCCGCCCGTGCGGCGCTCCAGGCGCCGCGACAGGTGGCCCAGCGGCAGGGTGATGATCAGGTAGCACAGGCCCGCGACCAGGATGGGCGTCAGCGTCGGGTTCTGGCTCAGCGTCTCGCGGCCGAACTTCGTCAGCTCGTACTCGGCCCTGGTCAGACCCACCACGCTGATCAGCGAGGAGTCCTTGGTGAGCAGGATCAGCTCGTTGGTCAGCGGCGGCAGGACGATGCGGAACGCCTGCGGGATCACCACGGTGACCGTGGTCCGGAACGGGGACATGCCGAGCGACCTGGCCGCCTCGATCTGCCCCTTGGGCACGGCCTGGATGCCCGCGCGGATCGTCTCGGCGATGTAGGCGCCGCCCGCGAGGCCCAGCGCCACGCCCGCCTTGGACGCGGTGTCGAAGGCGATGCCGAACGCCAGCGGCACCGCGGTGTCGATCGCGATGAACACCAGCAGCGCGGGCACCCCGCGGAAGAACTCGATGTAGATGGTGGCGAGCCAGCGGTAGGGCGCCACCGAGGACAGCTTCATCAGGGCCAGCACCAGGCCCAGCGCCAGGGCGATGGCGAAGCCGAACGCCGTGTAGAGCAGCGTGTTCTTGAACGCCACCGTCAGGATGCCCGGGAACATCTCCCGGGCGGTGTCGACGTCGAAGAACGACCGGCGCAGCTCGCCCCAGTCGGCGATGAACGCCAGCAGGAGCGCCACCACGAGCAACAGGACGTACTGCGCGCGGCGGGAGAGCGTCGACCTCCGCCGCTTGGACATGGCCATGAGGGATCTCCTCCGGGAAGCGGGGACAACGAGAGGGGCCGGTGCCCGACGGCACCGGCCCCGGGGTCAGCCGGTTACTTCGACTCCGGCTTCTTGCCGAACCACTTCTCGTAGATGCGGTCGTACTCGCCGCTCTCCTCGGCCTTCTTCAGCACGTCGTTGACCTTGGTCTGGAGGGCGGTGTTGCCCTTCTTCATGCCGATGCCGTACTGCTCGTCGGTGGCGAACTCGGCGGTCACCTCGGTGTCCGGGAACTCCTTGGCGTAGTCGAGCATCACGCCGTTGTCGTTGATCGCCGCGTCCACCGCGCCGGTCCGCACCGCGGTCGTCAGCAGCGGCAGGTCCTCGTACTCGACGACCTCGTAGCCGTTGGCCTCGGCGTTGGCCCGCCCGTACTCCTCGCCCGTGGTGTCCTGCTGGACGCCCAGGCGCTTGCCCTTGAGGGCCGCCAGGTCCGCGATGCCGGAGTCCTTCTTGACCAGCAGCACCTGGCTGGCGTCGAAGTACGGGTCGGAGAAGTCGATCGCCTTCTTGCGGTCCTCGTTGATGGTCATGCCGGCGGCGGCGAGGTCGCAGTCGCTGGTGCTGAACACCGAGCCCGAGGTGATGTTGTCGAACGGCGTGTCGAAGATCTCCTGCGTGACGCCCAGGTCCTTGGCCACCAGGTCGACCAGGTCCACGTCGAAGCCGACGGTCTTGTCGCCCTCGGTGTACTGGAACGGCTTGTAGGACAGGTGGGTGCAGGTGATCAGCTTGCCGTCCTGGACCAGGTCGATGGTCGAGCCGTCCCCCTGCGAGCCGGTGTCCACTCTGGTGGCGCACGCCGTCATCGTCGCCGCGAGGGCGAGCACGGGGAACAGGGCAAGCGCGGCGTGCCGGGTACGACGGGCCACGGCGTCACTCCTCGTAACTGTGTCGGTAGAGTGTTCGGCATACTGCCACTTGGGTGACACCGGGGACAGCACGTACGTGTTACAGAGCTTCGGTTACCGGCTTTCCTGTGTCACAGGTGGCGAAGGGCCGCAAAATATGCGGCCGTTTGGGTTAAGTCACACAATTGGCGCACCCGCCGCACCGGTTTGGCGACTGTCCGTCAGCAGCGAGGCGACCAGCGCGGTCCACCCCGTTTGGTGGGTCGCGCCCAGTCCCTCGCCCGTGTCGCCGTCGAAGTACTCGCTGAAGGTGACGTGGTCCCGCCACAGCGGTGAGTCGGTCGACTCGATCCGCTTGCCGTCCGCCGGGCGGCGGCCGTCGTGGTCGGGCAGGAACAGCGACACCAGGCGGCTGACCAGCTCGTCCGCCGCCCGACCGGCGGTGACGAAGCGGGTCGAGCGGGTGGGAAGTTCCACGTGGAACCTCCCGCCGTGGAACTCCTCGACCGTGCGCAGGGCCTCCACGAGCAGCGCGTTCGTCGGGAACCACACCGGGCCGCGCCAGTTCGAGTTGCCGCCGAACATCGGCGTGCGCGACTCGCCCGGCTCGTAGCCGATCCGGTGGTCCTGGTCGGCGACCTGGACCTCCAGGCCCTCGCGGTGCGCCGCGGACAGGCTGCGGATGCCGTGCGGCGACAGGAACTCGCCCTCGTCGAACATCCGGGTCAGCACGCGCCGCAGCTTGCGCTCGTCCAGCAGGCTCAGCAGCGCCCGGCCGTCGTGGCGGGTGACGAACTGGCGGAGTTCGGGGCGCCGCGCCAGGCAGTGCTCCAGGCGGCGCACGAACCCCGGCAGCTCCTCGAACACCCACGGCTCCAGCACCGCGCACGCCAGCACCGGGATCAGCCCCACCATCGACCGCACCCGCACCGGCTTGGACTCCACCGCGCCGTCCGGCAGCCGCCGCGACACCACGTCGTAGCAGAAGCCGTCCGTCTCGTCCCAGAGCCCGCGGCGGCCCGAACCGAACTGGGTGGACGCCTCGGCGATGCTCATGAAGTGCTCCACGAACTTCGTGGCCACGTCCTCGTACGACTCGTCGTGCCGCGCCAGCTCCAGGGCCATCTGCATCAGGTGCAGGCTGTAGGCCGCCATCCACGACGTGGCGTCGGACTGCTCCAGCCGCCACTGGCCGAGCATCGGCTCCGACCGGTTCACCGGGCCGATGTTGTCCATGCCGAGGAAGCCGCCCTCGAACAGGTAGCTGCCGTCGGCGTCCTTGCGGTTGACCCACCAGGAGAAGTTCAGCAGCAGCTTGTGGAAGACCTTGGCCAGGAACCTGCGGTCCCCGACCCCCTCGGACCGGTACACCTGGAGCGCCGCCCACGCGTGCACCGGCGGGTTGACGTCGCCGAACTCCCACTCGTAGGCGGGCAGCTGCCCGTTCGGGTGCATCAGCCACTCCCGGCACAGCAGGAGCAGCTGCTCCTTGGCGAACGCCGGGTCGACCCGGGCCAGCGGCACGGTGTGGAACGCGAGGTCCCAGGCCGCGAACCAGGGGTACTCCCACTCGTCCGGCATGGAGATCACGTCGGCCACGTCGAAGTGCCGCCAGTGGGCGTTGCGGGCGTGCGGGTTGCGCCGGGACTGGGGCGCGGCGGGCTGCGCCGGGTCGCCGGCCAGCCACTCGGCGGCGCGGAAGCGGTAGTGCTGCTTGGTCCACATCAGGCCCGCGAGCGCGCGCCGCACCACCGCGGCCCGCTTGGGGTCGAGGTCGGTGCGGTGGAACTCGTCGGCCTCCTGCTCGCGCTGGTCGAGCGTGTCCTGGAAGCTCGGGCCGAACGCGTCGAGGTGGCCGTCGTCCTGGACCAGCCGCAGCCGCACGGTCACCGACTCACCGGGCTCGACCGGGTCGAACGAGTACCAGGCGGCCACCTTGGTGCCCGGCTCGCCCGCCTCGTCCGGGCCGATCACCTGGCACGCCCGGCTGTCGCGGCCCACCACGTACCGGTCGATGCCGTCCTTGGTGTAGCGGGTGGGGTTGGCCTGCTTGCCGAACAGCTCCACCTCGTTGGTCTCGTTGTCCGTGACCAGCAGCGTCGGCGTGCCCTCGACGTGCAGCGTGTAGCGGCCCAGCGCGCCGTGCTCGGCGGTGATCCGGCGCCAGCCGTCGGTGGTGCGCGCGACCAGGGAGGGCTTGCGGTCGTCCCGGCCCCACGCCCAGGTGTTGCGGAACCAGAACTGCGGCAGCAGGTGCAGCGGGGCCGGGTCCGGGCCGTGGTTGGTGGCGGTCAGCTCGACGCAGATGTCGGTCGGGCCCGCCTTCGCGTAGGTGACCGCGACGTCGAAGAACCGGTTCTCGTCGAGCGCGCCGGTGTCGGACAGCTCGGGCTCGCGGTCGGTGCGGCTGGCCAGCCGGGCGCTCTCGCGCAGCTCGGCGTAGGGGAACTCACCCTGCGGGTAGCGGTAGACGACCCGCATCCAGGAGTGCGTGGGCGTGCCGTCGGTCACCCACCAGTGCTCCTTGGCGTCCTCGCCGTGGTTGCCCTCGTTGTTGGTCAGGCCGAAGTACCGCTCCTTGAGGATCGGGTCCCGGCCGTTCCAGAGCGCGACCGCCAGGTTGAGGAACCCGTGCACGTCGCAGATGCCCGCGATGCCGTCCTCGCCCCAGCGGTAGGCGCGGGAGCGGGCGTGGTCGAACGGGAAGGACCGCCAGGCGTCACCGCCCGCCGAGTAGTCCTCCCGGACCGTGCCCCACTGACGTCCTGCGAGGTAGGGGCCCCAGAAGCGCCAGGGAGCGGTGGGGGAGTCGGACCCCGCCAGTCGTGCCCGCTCCGCCTGCCGGTTGAGCTCGTTCACTGGGCCAGTGTGCGGCATCGGTTCAGTAAAGCGGTTACCGGTGAGTTAGGTCATTGCCGTGAAAGGTGTTGCGAACACCGTTTTCATCACTCTCCGTGTTGGCCGGCTCGGCGCTGGGCCATCCGGGGCGCAGTGCGCGCTCCACCGCAGGTCGGGCGCTGCTCCGGCCGCGAATCCGGCCGCGGGTCTCGATCTCGTGGCCGCTCCCACCCGAAGATGGGGCGCATGACCCAGCAGGGCACGACCTGGCGGCGGGACCGGATCGGTTCGGCGCTGCGCGGGGACAACCCCACCGTCCTCGCCCGCCTCGAAGCCGGCTTCGCCGTGGTCGGGGACGCCCAGTTCCTCCCCGGTTACTGCGTGCTGCTCGCCGACGACCCGCGCGTCGGCCGGCTCACCGACCTGCCCCGGCCCCGCCGCCTGCGGTTCCTCGCGGACGTCGACCTGCTGGCCGAGGCCGTCGAGGTGGTGTGCGGGCGGCGCGACCCGGGGTTCCGCCGGGTCGACGTCGAGATCCTCGGCAACGCCGTCCCGCACCTGCACGCCCACGTCCGCGCCCGCTACGGCTGGGAGCCCGCCGAACGCGTGGACGACCCCGTCCACCTCTACCCGCCGGAGGTCTGGACGGACCCGGCCACCGCGCTCGGCCCGCGGCACGACGAGCTCCGCGGCGACCTCACCGCGGAGCTCGACCGCCTCCAGAAGCTCTAGGTCCCCCGCGTTCCAGGGGGCTCCGGGGCGCCGACGCCCTAGCGCTTGGCGTGCGCGTCCAGCACCACCGACACGGCCTCGGTGATCCGCGTCGCGTGCGCCAGGTGCAGCCACTCGTCGGGCACGTGGCAGTTCGAGTCCGGCCCCACCGCGCCCGTGACCAGGAACTGCGCCTCCGGGTACGCCTCCTGCAGCAGCCCCATGAACGGGATCGACCCGCCCAGCGAGACGGTCCGCCAGGGCGCGTCGAACACCTCCTCGCCGACCACGTCCAGCGTCCCGCGCAGCCACGGCGCGAGCTCCGGGGCGTTCCAGCCGTCCGCGTGCTCCACGCGCGACAGCTCGACGGTCGCCCCGTAGGGCACGTCGGTGGTCAGCGCCCGCTCGACCGCTCGCAGCGCCGCGCCCGAGTCGGCCGTCGGCGGCAGGCGGAAGCTCAGCACCAGCGTGGTGAACGGCCGCAGCACGTTGCCCGCGTCGTCCGGCTGGGGCAGGCCCGCCGCGCCGGTCACCGACAGCGTCGGCCGCCACCCGGCGTTCAGCGCCAGCTCGACCTCGTCATCGGTCACCGGGCGCGTCCCGCCCGCCCACGGCACCGGCTCCACCAGCATCCCGGGCGCACTGGCCACCGCCTCGCGCACCTCGGCCACCCGGTTCGCGGGGACGTCCACGTGCGTCTCGCGCACCAGCACCTCGCCGGTGGCGGAGTCCTCCAGCCGGTCCAGCAGCTGCCGGGCGATGCGGAACGACGACGGCACGATGCCGCTCGACATGCCCGAGTGCAGGCCGCTCTCCAGCACCCGCACGGTCATCGTGACCTGCGCCAACCCGCGCAGCGAGGTGGTCAGCCACATGCGGTCGTAGTCGTTGCCGCCCGAGTCCAGGCACACCACCAGCGAGACCTGGCCCAGCCGGGGCCGCAGGTGGTCCAGGTAGGCGGGCAGGTCCGGGCTGCCGGACTCCTCGCCGGTCTCCAGCAGCACCACGCAGCGCGCGTGCGAGCCGCCCGAGCGCCGCACGCCCTCGATCGCCGCGACGGCGGCGTAGCCCGAGTAGCCGTCGTCGGCCGCGCCGCGCCCGTAGAGGCGGCCCTCGCGCACCACCGGCGTCCACGGCCCGAGCCCCTCGGACCAGCCGCCCACCGGCGGCTGCTTGTCCAGGTGCCCGTACATCAGCACGGTGTCGGTGTCGGTGCCGGTCGACATCCCGGCCGGGTCGGCGGTGCCGGGCACGTCCACCAGCAGCAGCGGGGTGCGCCCGGCCAGCCGGACGACCTCGATGGTCGCGCCGGGCAGCTCGCGGTCGGCGAGCCAGGCGCGCACGTGCTCGATCGCGGCGGCCAGGTGGCCGTGAGACTCCCACGCGGGGTCGAAGGCCGGGGAGATCGCGGGTACGGCGACCAGGTCGGACAGGCTGGGGAGGATGTCGCCCTCCCAGAGCTCGCGCACGGTACGGGTCAACGCTGAACGGTCCACCACCCGATCCTGTCACGCCCGACCGCCGTTTCGGTTGGTGGAAACACCCCGTGCCCCCGATGGTCGGTAGTCCACCCGTCCATCGGGGTCGGACATGGGTGTTCCCCGCGCGGACCCGGTCCCGCGGTGGTGCCCCGTCCTGGTTAACGAACGGTAACCAGGACAACGCTGTCCGTTGACCGGACGTGCTGCTCGGACGGCCGAAGATTGGCCTTCCTATCGTTACCGCACGTCAGGAGCTTGGGCATCCCGTAACGAACTGGGACGGGGCTCACCAACCCGGGTGAGGCCATGTCAGGATGTGGATGAGAACACCGTCAGCGCCGACGGTTGCCCGACCCTCGACACCCAGGGGGCGACGGCGACTGGCGGTGCCGCCGCGCACGGTTGCCACAAGCGACCCGGGCGGCCTCGTAGACGAGGAGACAAGGCGCATGTCGTCCCCCGAAGAATGGACGCACCCCGGGCCGGACGTCCCGCCCGCCACCGGTGCGACACCGACCCCGGAACAGGTGATCGCCGGCTTGCGAGCGACAGACGAGGGCGGCGCCGACCTGGTGCAGCTGCTCACGCCGGAGGGCGAGCGGGTCGAGCACCCGGACTTCGACATCGACGTGACGGCCGAGGAGCTGCGCGGCCTGTACCGGGACATGGTGCTGGTCCGCCGCGTCGACCGCGAGGCCAACGCGCTCCAGCGCAAGGGCCAGCTCGGCATCTGGGTCCCCCTGCTCGGGCAGGAGGCCGCGCAGATCGGCTCGGGCCGCGCGATGCGCCCGTCCGACATGGCGTTCCCCAGCTACCGCGAGCACGGCGTGGCCTGGTGCCGCGGCATCAAGCCGACCGACCTGCTCGGCATCTTCCGGGGCACCGACCACGGCACGTGGGACCCGATGGAGCACCGCTTCCACCCTTACACCATCGTGATCGGCAACCAGGTCCTCAACGCCGCCGGCTACGCCATGGGCCAGAAGTTCGACGGCGCCGTCGGCGATTCCGACGGCGAGGCCACCATCTGCTACTTCGGCGACGGCGCCACCAGCCAGGGCGACGTGCACGAGGGCTTCGTGTGGGCCGCGGTCTACGACGCGCCGCTGGTGTTCTTCTGCCAGAACAACCAGTGGGCCATCTCCGAGCCGACCGAGCGCCAGTCCCGCCTCCCGCTCTACCAGCGGGCCCGCGGCTACGGCTTCCCCGGCATCCGGGTCGACGGCAACGACGTGCTGGCCACCCTCGCGGTCACCCGCTGGGCGCTGGAGGAGTGCCGCCAGGGCAACGGCCCCGTGCTGATCGAGGCGTTCACCTACCGGATGGACGCCCACACCACCTCCGACGACCCCTCCCGCTACCGGCTGTCCGACGAGCTGGAGCTGTGGAAGCTCAAGGACCCGATCGAGCGGGTCAAGGTGCACCTGGTCAAGCAGCAGTGGGCCGACCAGGCGTTCTTCGAGTCGATCGAGCGCGAGGCCGACGAGGTCGCGGTCGAACTGCGCGACTACTGCGTCTCCCTGCCCGACCCACCGGCCGGGCGGATCTTCAGCGAGGTCTACGCCGAGGGCAACCCCGTCCTCGACGCGCAGCGCGACGAGTTCCTGGCCTACCACGCCGGGTTCGCGGGAGGTGACCACTGATGGCCGCTCCGACCATGGACCGCCGCGCCGCCGACACCGGCGCGCCCGCCGCGGTGCAGACGCTGACCATCGCCAAGGCCCTGAACAACGGCCTGCGCGCGTCGATGGAGGCCGACCCCAAGGTCATCGTGATGGGTGAGGACGTCGGCAAGCTCGGCGGCGTCTTCCGCATCACCGACGGGCTCCAGAAGGACTTCGGCGAGCAGCGCGTGCTGGACACGCCGCTGGCCGAGTCGGGCATCATCGGCACCGCGGTCGGCCTGGCCATCCGCGGCTACCGGCCGGTGTGCGAGATCCAGTTCGACGGCTTCGTCTTCCCCGGCTTCGACCAGATCGTCAGCCAGGTCGCCAAGCTGCACTACCGCACCCAGGGCCGCGTCAAGCTGCCCATGGTCATCCGCATCCCGTTCGGCGGCGGCATCGGCGCGGTCGAGCACCACTCCGAGTCGCCCGAGTCGTACTTCGCGCACACCGCCGGCCTGAAGGTCGTGGCGTGCTCGAACCCGGCCGACGCGTACTGGATGATCCAGCAGGCCGTCGACTGCGACGACCCGGTGATCTTCTTCGAGCCCAAGCGGCGCTACTACGAGAAGGGCCAGGTCGACACCACCGCCGAGCCCGCCCCGCTGTTCACCTCCCGCACCCTGCGCACCGGCACCGACGTGACCCTGGTGGCCTACGGCCCGATGGTGCGCACCTCTCTCGACGCCGCCGCGGCGGCCGCGGAGGAGGGCAGGTCGCTGGAGGTCGTCGACCTGCGCACGCTGTCCCCGCTGGACCTGGCGCCGGTGTACGAGTCGGTGCGGCGCACCGGCCGGCTGGTCGTGGTGTCCGAGGCGCCCAGCGAGGCGTCCCTGTCCTCGGAGCTGGCGGCCAGGGTGCAGCAGGAGTGCTTCTACTCGCTCCAGGCCCCCGTGCTGCGGGTGACCGGGTTCGACACCCCCTACCCGCCGTCGAAGCTGGAGGAGGAGTTCCTCCCGGACCTCGACCGGGTCCTGCACGCCGTCGACCGCTCGCTGGCCTGGTAAGGGGATCGCTGTGCCGCAGTTCAAGCAGTTCCCCCTGCCCGACACGGCCGAGGGGCTGACCGAGGCCGAGATCCTCACCTGGCACGTGCGGCCGGGTGAGGCGGTCAAGGTCAACCAGGTCATCTGCGAGATCGAGACCGCCAAGGCCGCCGTCGAGCTGCCGTGCCCGTGGGACGGCGTGGTGACCGAGCTGCTGGCCGAGGTGGGCCAGACGGTCGAGGTCGGCTCACCGATCATCACCATCGACCTGGACCCGACGGGCGCCGCCGCGCCCGCCGCCGCACCGGCCGGGTCGAACGGCAGGATCGGCGAGGAGGCGGCGGACGGCCGGGTCGCCAACCTGGTGGGTTACGGGCCCAAGTCGGGGGCGGCCAAGCGCCGCCCGCGCAAGGGCGGCACCGCCGTGGCCCCGCCCGCACCGGTCGCCGCGTCGCCGGTTGTCGCGCCGCCGGTCGCGCCGCCGCCGGTCGCCGCACCGCCGGCCGCGCCCGCCCCGGTCGTCCGGACCCCGGCCGTTCCCGCCCCGGCGCCTTCCCCGGCCCCCGCCCCGGCCCTCACCCCCTCCTCCGCTCCGGCTCGCGGCGGCTACGTGCCGCTGGCCAAGCCGCCGGTGCGGAAGCTGGCGAAGGACCTGGGCGTGGACCTGTACGCGCTGTCGGGCTCGGGTCCGGGCGGCGTGATCACCAGGGAGGACGTCGAGCAGGCCACCGCCCCGACCCCCGAAGCCGTACCCGTCCTCGCCCCCGCCGGCTCGCGGGAACGCCGCGTGCCGATCAAGGGCGTCCGCCGGGCCACGGCCCAGGCGATGGTGGACAGCGCGTTCACCGCACCGCACGTCACGGAGTTCCTGACCGTCGACGTGACGCCGATGATGGAGCTGCGGGCGCGCCTGAAGAACGCGCCGGAGTTCCGGGACGTCAAGCTCACACCGCTGGCGTTCGCGGCGAAAGCCGTGGTCCTGGCCGTGCGCCGCACCCCCGACGTCAACGCGACGTGGGACGGGGCGGCGCAGGAGATCGTCTACAAGGACTACGTCCACCTCGGCATCGCCGCCGCCACCCCGCGCGGCCTGGTGGTGCCGAAGGTCCGCGACGCCGACGGCATGTCGCTGCGCGAGCTGGCGGTGTCCCTGGAGGACCTCGCCACGACCGCCCGCGAGGGCAGGACCACGCCCGCCGACATGGTGGGCGGCACCATCACCATCACCAACGTCGGCGTCTTCGGCGTCGACACCGGCACGCCGATCATCAACCCGGGCGAGGTGGCGATCCTGGCCTTCGGCGCCATCCGCGACATGCCGTGGGTGGTGGACGGCCAGGTCGTGCCGCGCAAGGTGTGCCAGCTGGCGCTCAGCTTCGACCACCGCGTGGTCGACGGCCAGCAGGGCTCGCGGTTCCTCGCGGACGTCGGCGCGCTCCTCGCCGACCCCGGCGTGGCGCTGACCTACTGAGGCGCGTCGCCGGAGCCGCCCGACGCGGCGGCTCCGGCGACGGCCGGCAGCGTCGTGCCCACCAACTTCACCCGCCTGGCCCTCAGCCACGGGCGGTCCACGGACTCGTCCGCCAGCACCACCACCTCGGTGAACGTGCTGTCCAGGAACCAGGCGTTGGTCTCGTAGACGAAGATGCCACGCAGGTCGATCCGCGAACGGGTCACCGCGGTGCCGTCCACGACGAGGAAGCCGAACGACCTCTTGCGCGCCATGTCCGGGCGGAGGTCGGAGAAGTCCAGCTCGCTGTCGGTCACCATGCTGCGCTCGAAGCGGACCGTGGCGCCCGCCACCTCACCGGAGCGGAAGGTGATCTTCGCTCCGGTCAGCGCGGTGCGGAAGAAGTAGACCGTCCGGCCCCGGATCTCGCTGCCGGTGAAGTCGACCGAGGTCTTGGTGAACTCCGCGCCCACGAACTCCACGGTGGCCTGGTCCAGCAGGACGTCGCGGAAGCTGACCTCGGCGGAGGTGAAGACGGTGCCGTGGCAGCTGAGCGTGGTGTTGCGGAAGACCGTGCGCTCGAAGGACGTGTGGGGGCCGGTGAACACCGCGCCGTCGAAGACCACCCTGCCCTGGAAGGTGATCTCGCTGAAGTCGGCCTCCCTGAACTCGATCCCGGTGAAGTCGAAGTCCAGGTCCGACCACGGTCCAGGGGTGTGCGGGTTGCCCAGCCGGGCCCGCAGCACCCGGAAGATGGCGGCGACGACTTCACGCTCACCCTTGCCCCGCGGCACCTCGCCCTCCTGCTCCTCGTCGTCGCGGGGCAGGCGCAGGTAGGAGCACAGGACGTCCAAGCAGGTCTGCCGCTGCGCGACCCAGTCGTCGGCCAAGCCCGCCATCGCGTACACGCCCGCCACCCGAACCGCGGCCTGCTCGTGCCCGAGCTGCGCCGAGGTGGCGCTGAAGCGCTCGTTGAACAGCTTGGTGCGCTCGCGCTGCTCCTGGTCGAGCGTCAACACGTGTGCGGCCTCGGTGACCCGCTGCCTGCGGTAGTTCACCGCGAGCGCAACGACACCACCGAAACCCGCGACCACCGCCAACGCGATCTTGAGCAGGTCCAGCACCTCGGTGGCGGTGAACGAGACGCCCCTCGGCAGCGCGGGCCACCCGAAGACCCACAGCAACCCGGCACCCGTGCCGGCCGCGATCACCAGCGCGATCGCGAACCACGCCACAACCGACCGCCACACCGGCCCTTGGTGGTGCGAGGGCTCCCTGCGGTTCGTGAGCCGCCACAGGGCGAGCAGACCGAGGAGAGCCGCCGCGGCAGGCCAGTAGGCGTCGAACAGTTCCCGCGCGGTTGCCGGCACGACACGTCATCGTGCCGGACCATCGCGTCAATCGGGTTGAAGTTCCAGCGACTGGAGAGTTCAGGGTGGTCCCCGTGACGCACTACTCGATCGGCGACCTGGCGCGGATGACCGGCCTGTCCACGCGGACGATCCGGTTCTACTCCGACTCCGGCCTCGTCCCCGTGGCGGGGCGGACGGTCGGCGGCTTCCGCACCTACGACGTCGACGGGCTGGCGCGGCTCAAGCTCGTGAGGACCCTGCGCGACCTGGGCGTGGACCTGCCCACCGCGCGACGGGTGCTGGCGAGCGAGGTGTCCGTGGCCGAGGTGGCCCGGACGCACGCGGAAGCCATCGACGCGCAGATGCGCACGCTCCGGCTGCGCCGGGCCGTGCTGCGGGTCGTGGCGCGGAACGGGGAGGTGGAGATGGTGCACGAGTTGGCGCGGCTGTCGGAGCAGGAGAGGCAGGCGGTCCTGGACGACTTCTTCGAGGAGGTGTTCGGCGGGCTGGACCTGGAACCGGGCTTCGAGCAGGGCATGAGGTCCGTCCGGGTCGAGCTGCCCGACGACCCCGCGCCCGAGCAGCTGGAGGCGTGGATCGAGCTGGCGAACCTGGTGCGCGACCCGGACTTCCGGGCGTCGATCCGCCGCATGTCGGTGCGCCACCAGGAGCTGAGGGCGGAGGGCGCCGACCTGTCCGCCCCGGCGCCGGAGCAGCAGGAGGCGTTCCGGTACGCGATGTCCCAGGCACGCGAGGCGATGACCGCGGGTGTCTCCCCGGGCTCTCCCGAGGCCGCCGCCGTGGTGCGGCGGGTCGACGAGAGGTGGTCGACCGCCCTGGACGTCCCGGTGGGCCCGGAGTTGGCGCGGCGGCTGGAGGAGTTCGGCGACCCGAGGGCCGAGCGGTACTGGGCGCTGATCGCCAGGGTCAACGGCTGGCCCGCGGTCCCGGACACGGCCGCCGAACGGGCCTGGTTGGCGGAGGCGGTGCGGTAACCGTCCGGAAAGCGGTGGACGGGGTCTTCCGCGTCCCGAAGACCCCGTCCCGCTCCCAGCCGGCCCGACCACGGCCTGGGGTGGTCGACTACCGAATCGTCATCCCCGAGATGGCCCGTGAAATGACCAAACGCTGGATTTCGCTGGTCCCCTCGAAGATGGTGAAGATCTTCGCGTCCCGGTGCATCCGCTCCACCGGGTGCTCCCGCGTGTACCCGGCCCCACCCAGCACCTGGATCGCCCGCTCCGTGACCCACACCGAGACCTCACCGGCCTTCAGCTTGGACATCGACCCCTCACCCGCCGTGAACGGCACGTTGTTGCGGCCCATCCACGCGGCCCGCCACACGAGCAGCCGCGCGGCGTCGATCTCCATCCTCATGTTCGCCAGGTCGAACGCGATCGACTGGTTCTCGATGATCTTCCGCCCGAACGCCTCGCGGTCCTTCGCGTACTCCAGCGCGTACTCGTAGGCCGCCCGCGCCACGCCCACCGCCATGGCACCCACCGTGGGACGCGTGGTCTCGAACGTCGCCATCGCCGCCTGGCCACCGGCCCGCTGACCCTCGCGGGCCCGGGCCAGCCGCGCCTCCAGCCGCTCCCTGCCGCCCAGCAGGCAGCGACCCGGCACGCGCACGTCGTCGAGGAACACGTCCGCCGTGTGCGACGCGCGCATCCCGTGCTTCTTGATCTTGCCCGGCGAGGACAGCCCCGGCGTGCCGGGCGGGACGACGAAACCGGCCTGCCCCCGCGCGCCCAGCGCCGGGTCGACCACGGCCGTCACCACGTGGACGTTGGCGATGCCGCCGTTGGTGGCCCACGCCTTCTGGCCGTTGAGCACCCACTCGTCGGAAGCCTCGTCGTACACCGCCCGCGTCCGGTAGCCCGCCACGTCGGAGCCCGCCTGCGGCTCGGACGCGCAGAACGCGGCCAGCTTCGGCTCGTCCTCCGTGCCGAAGCACTCGGGCACCCACTCGGCCAGCTGCTCGGGCTCGCCGGACGCGAAGATGCCCGCCGCGGCCAGCCCCGTGCCCATCAGCGCCAGCGCGATCCCGGCGTCACCCCAGAACAGCTCCTCGGTGGCGATCGGCAGCGACAGCCCGATCGGGTCGGCGAACCACGTGGCCAGCGACTCGAACCCGTACAGGCCGATCTTGGCGGCCTCCTGGATCACCGGCCACGGCGTCTCCTCGCGCTCGTCCCACTCGGAGGCCGCCGGTCGGATCACGTCCTTGGCGAAACCGTGCACCCAGTCGCGCAGGTCGACCTGGTCCTCGTTCAGCTCAAGCGAAAAACCGCCCATGTCCCCTCACGCCTTCGGGATGTTGAACAAGCTCATGAAACCGGCCGCGAAGCCCAGGTCGCCCTTGACCTTCAGCTTGCCGGTCATGAACAGCACCGGGGCCGACGCGTTGCCGGTCGCGAGCTTCAGGAACTCCACCGGTCCCAACGTCACCGAGGCCCTGGGGTCACGGGTCGCGGACTTGTTGATCACGCACGCGGCGTTCTCGATGATCACCTCGTACAGGTCCTCGGACGACCCGCCGGTGAGGTGGAAGTGCACCACGGCCCGCGTCGCGCCGGCCCGGTCGCCGCGGAAGTGGGCCTCCATCCGCCGGAACACCTCGTCGAGCACGCGCGTGCGCAGGCCGGGACGGGACGTGACCGCCTCGACCTGGTCCTTGGACGCGCGGGAGATGATGCGGGCGAAGTTCTGCGGGTCCATCCGCGCCAGGTCCAGGGCGGCGCCGCCGTCGGCCAGCGCGCCGAGCGCGTCCAGCAGGTCGGCGAACTCGTCGCGGCCGAGCTTCTGGGGGTCGATGGCGCGCGCGATGACGTCGATGTCGACGTCCCGGAGCGCCGGGTCGTCCGGGTCGACCTGCTGGAGCGTCGAGATCAGCTCCCGCGGGCTGAGCTTGGCGATCGCCTCGGTGGAGAGGTCGATGGTCATGAGTGGCACCTCCGCTACCTACTAAGCGGTAAGCCTACTGGCCAGTAGGTAGGGGGGCAAGCACTTCGGAGTAACCTTGCCGCAGTCTTCAGGGGGTGTGATGCACGCTGAGCAACCGGTACGCGCCGGCCGGGCGAAGAGGCTGCCCCGCGCGGTGCGCGAACGGCAGATCATGGACGCGGCCGTGGACGTCTTCTCGCGCCTGGGTTTCCACGCCGCGTCCATGGACGAGATCTCCGAGGTCGCGGGCATCTCCAAGCCCATGCTGTACGCGTACCTGGGCTCGAAGGAAGAGCTGTTCGCCACGTGCATCCGCCGCGAGGCCACCCGCATGATGGAGGCCATCGCCCACGGCGTCGAGGCCGAGTCCCCGCCGGACGTGCAGCTGTGGAGCGGGCTGCGCGCGTTCTTCGGCTTCGTCGGCGAGAACCGGGCCGGCTGGCAGGTCCTGCACCGGCAGGCGTCCTCGCAGGGCGGGCCGTTCGCCCGGGAGCTGGCCGACATGCGCGGCCGGGCGATCAGCCTGGTGGCCGCGCTGCTGGTGCACTCCGCCGACTTCGCGAACGTGCCGCGGGCCGGCGACAAGGAGGCCGAGTCGCTGGCCGCGGCACTGGTGGGGGCGGGCGAGTCGCTGGCGGACTGGTGGCTCGACAACCCCGAGGAGCCGGCCGGCGTCGTCGCCGCCCGGCTCATGAACCTGGTCTGGATGGGCTTCGGGGACCTGGTGGCGGGCGACGTGTGGCACCCGCCGTCGCGGCGGACGACGGCCGGCTAGACCGGGCCGGCCAGACCGGGCCGGTCAGGCCAGGGCGTCCTTCAGCACCGCGACGGCCTGGGCGATGGCGGCACCGGCGGCGTGGGTCTCGCGCAGCGCGTTGAGCATCACGAAGTCGTGGATCACGCCCTGGTAGCGGACCGCGGTGACCGGCACGCCCGCCTCGCGCAGCTTGGCGGCGTACGCCTCGCCCTCGTCACGCAGCACGTCGGCCTCGGCGGTGATCACCAGCGCCGGCGGCAGGTCGCGCAGCTGGTCCACGGACGCCCGCAGCGGCGAGGCGGTGATCGCGGCCCGCTCCTCCGCCGAGGTCGTGTACTGGTCCCAGAACCACTGCATCGCGTCGCGGCGCAGGAAGTAGCCCTCGGCGAACTCGTGGTACGACGGCGTGTCGAAGGCCGCGTCGGTCACCGGGTAGAACAGCACCTGCCGCACGAAGCGCACGTCGCCGCGCTCCTTGGCCAGCAGGGTCAGCGCGATCGACATGTTCCCGCCGACCGAGTCGCCCGCCACCGCGAGGCGCGAGGCGTCGAGGCCCTTCGCGGCGCCCTCGGTGGTGATCCACCGCGCCACGGCGTAGCTCTCCTCGATCGCGGTCGGGTACCTGGCCTCCGGGGAGAGGCTGTAGTCGGGGAACACCACGGCCGCGCCGGTGCCGACGGCCAGTTCGCGGACCAGGCGGTCGTGGGTGTGGGCGTTGCCGAACACCCAGCCGGCGCCGTGGACGTAGAGGACCACGGGCAGCGTGCCGGTGGCGCCGAGCGGGCGCACGATCCGGACGGGTACCCCGCCGACGATCACCCGCTCCTCGTCGACCTCGGGCTTGGCCACCTCGCCCGACTGCACCTCGTCCACGGCCTTGCGGCCGTCGACCGGGCCCAGGTCGAACAGGTACGGCGGGTTGGCGGTCGCGGCGGCGAACGCGGCGGCGGCGGGCTCCAGGAAGGTCATCTCGGGCTCCTTCTCCCTCGTTGCGGGCTGATGGTCAAAACCATAGCTCGCAATTAGATCGTGCACAATCTAAGTGGGTGCTGGTGTACCGTGGGCTCCCTCACAAGGGGCACCCGGAGGAGGAACGTCGTGCGGGACTTCAGCCTGGAGCTGGACGACCAGCTCTGCTTCGCGCTCTACGCCGCCTCGCGGGCGGTCACCGCGCGGTACCGCCCGCTGCTGGACGAGCTGGGCCTGACCTACCCGCAGTACCTGGTGCTGCTGGTGCTGTGGGAGCGCGGCTCGGCCCCGGTCAAGGACCTCGGGACCGCGCTCCAGCTCGACTACGGCACGCTCTCGCCCCTGCTCAAGCGGCTGGAGGCCAACGGCCTGGTGCGGCGCGAACGCCGCGCCGAGGACGAGCGCTCGGTGCGCGTCGTGCTCACCGCGCAGGGCGAGGAGCTGCGGGAACGCGCCAAGGACGTGCCGCCCGCGATGGGCGCGGCCATGGACCTCGACCCCGAGCGGACCGCCCTGCTCCGCGACCTGCTGCGCACCCTGGTCGCCAACGTCAGCCGCTGATCAGGCCCTCCAGGTGCGGCTTGCGCGACCACAGCGCGAACCGCCAACCGCTCCCGGTCGGCGTGGTCGAGAAGCCCACCCGGCCGGGCAGGGCGAGCGGGGCCTTGAACCGCACGTCCACCTCGCACGCGTCCGGCAGCCGGCCCTCGAACGCCGCCACGCACCGGGCCTTCGACCACATCCCGTGCGCGATGGCCCGGGGGAAGCCGAACGCCCTCGCGGTGAGCGCGTGCAGGTGGATGGGGTTGCGGTCGCCCGACACCTCGGCGTAGCGCCGCCCGGTGTCGGCCGGCACCCGCCACACCGCGGTGGGCTCCGGCGCCCCGGCCCGCTCGCCGCCGGCCCGGCCGCCGCCGGCCTGCCCGCCGTCGCCTCGCCCGCCGCCCCGCTCGTCGTCGCCTCGCCCGCCGTCGCCATGCCCGTCGCCTCGCTCACCCCCGGACCCGCCGCCGACGCCCCCGTCCCGCCGCAGGTAGGTCGACACGTCGACCCACACCTCCTCACCGTCCACGGCGGCCGTGGTCACCACGTCGAACTGCCGCCCGCGCTCGTGCGGCCGCAGGTCCACCGCCTCCACGCGCAGCGACAGCGGCTCGCCCACCAGCAGCGGCCGGGTCCGGGTGATCCGGTTGGCGACGTGCACCAGGCCGGGCAGCGGGAACGGGAACCCGGGCCCGGTCATCAGCGCGACCTGGAGCGGGAACCCGAGCACGTGCGGGTAGGTGATCGGCAGCTCGTCGCGCACGCCGAACCCGCACACCCGGCCGTAGCGGGCCAGGCGCCCGGGGTCCACGACCACCTCGGCGGCCGGCGAGGTCCCGGGCAGCTCGGAGCCGCGCCGGGTGAACCCGGTCAGCGCCGCCTTCGCGTACAGCCACGTCAGGTTCGCCATCACGCGCCCAGCAGGCTCTGCCCGCAGACCCGCAGGACGTTGCCGTTCACGCCGGCCGACGCGGGGTGCGCGAACCACGCGATCGCCTCGGCCACGTCGACCGGCAGCCCGCCCTGCGACACGCTGTTCATGCGCCGCCCGGCCTCGCGGATCACCAGCGGCACCGCGGCGGTCATCCTCGTCTCGATGAACCCGGGTGCCACCGCGTTGACCGTGGCGCGGCCCGCGACCTCGGCGGACAGGGCGCCGACCAGGCCGATCACACCCGCCTTGGTGGTGGCGTAGTTGGTCTGGCCGACGTTGCCCGCGATGCCCGCGATGGACGACACGCCGATGATCCGGCCGTTGGCCCGCAGGGCGTCCGCGGCCAGCAGCGCCTCGGTCACCCGCACCGGCGCGGCGAGGTTCACCGCGACCACCGCGTCCCACCGGTCCGCGTCCATCCGGCCGAGCGTCCGGTCCCGGGTGATGCCCGCGTTGTGCACCACGACGTCCACGCCGCCGTGCCGCCGCACGAGGTGCTCGACCAGCCGCCCCGGCGCGTCGGCCGCGGTGACGTCGAGCTGGAGCGCCGTCCCGCCGACCCGGTTGGCCACCCCCGACAGCTCCTCGCCCTGCGCGGGCACGTCCAGGCACACCACGTGCGCCCCGTCGCGCCCCAGCACCTCGGTGATCGCCGCGCCGATGCCGCGCGCCGCGCCGGTGACCAGCGCGACCTTGCCCGCCAGCGGCCTGTCCCAGTCCGCCGGGGCCTCGACCTCGGCCGGGTCGACCCGGATCACCTGGCCGGACACGTACGCCGACCGCCCGGACAGCAGGAACCGCAGGGTCGACTCGATCGCGTCCTCGGCGCCGGGCGCGACGTGCACCAGCTGCGCCGTGCCGCCGCGCTTGAGCTCCTTGCCGACCGACCGGGTGAACCCCTCCAGGGCGCGCTGCGCGATCCGCGACACCGCCTGCTCGGGCGACGTGCCCAGGACGACCACGCGCCCGGACGGGCCGAGCGACCTGATCACCGGGTGGAAGAACCCGTGCAGCTCGCGCAGCCGCTCGACCGAGTCGATGCCGGACGCGTCGAACACGAGCGCGGCGTACCGGCCCGCGCCCGAGCCCGAGCCGGCCTCCGGCCCCGCCTCCACCACCCGCGCGCCCATCGACCCCAGCGCCGAGCGGACGGGTTCCACGAGCCGCCCGCCGCCGCCGAGCAGCACGGGGCCGTCGAGCGGGGGTTGGCCGGGGACGTGGCGGCGCAGCGGGTGCGGGTGGGGCAGGCCCAGCCTGCCCACGACGAACCGCCCGAACCCGGAGTTGGCGAACGACTGGTACCGATCCATGCGGACATTCCACCCCCTACTCGTTGGTAAGTCTACTGATCAGTAGGTAAGATCCGGGCAGCACCCGCCCACACCCCCGGAGGACGACATGGCGCGCGTAGCGATCCTCGGCGGCAACCGCACCCCCTTCGCCCGCTCCAACGGCCCCTACGCCGCGGCGTCCAACCAGGACATGCTCACCGCCGTGCTCGACGGCCTGGTCAGCCGCTTCGGGCTGCGGGGCGAGCGGCTCGGCGAAGTCGTCGCGGGCGCGGTGCTCAAGCACAGCCGCGACTTCAACCTGGTCCGCGAGGCCGTGCTGGGCAGCGGGCTGGCCGCCGAGACGCCCGCGCACGACGTGCAGCAGGCGTGCGGCACCGGCCTCCAGGCGGTGATCGCGGTGGCCGACAAGATCGCCCTGGGGCAGATCGAGGTCGGCATCGCCGGCGGCGTCGACACCACCAGCGACGCGCCGATCGCGGTGAACGAGGACCTGCGCGCCGTGCTGCTGGAGTTCAACCGGGCGCGCACCGCGGGCGCCCGCCTCCGGGCCGCGCTCAAGCTGCGCCCCCGGCACGTCGTGCCCGAGGTCCCGCGCAACGGCGAGCCGCGCACCGGCCTGTCCATGGGCGAGCACGCCGCCGTCACCGCGCGCGAATGGGGGATCACCCGGGAGGAGCAGGACGAGCTGGCCGCGGCCAGCCACCGCAACCTCGCCGCCGCCTACGACCGGGGCTTCTTCGACGACCTGGTGACCCCCTTCCAGGGGCTGACCCGCGACCAGAACCTGCGGCCGGGCTCCAGCGCGGAGGAGCTGGCCCGGCTCAAGCCGGTGTTCGGCCGCGGCGAGGGCGCCACCATGACCGCGGGCAACTCCACGCCGCTCACCGACGGCGCGTCCGCGGTCCTGCTGGCCTCCGAGGGGTGGGCCGAGGCCCGGCGGCTGCCCGTGCTCGCCTACCTGACGTTCAGCGAAACCGCCGCCGTGGACTACGTGCACGGCGGCGAGGGCCTGCTCATGGCCCCCGCGTACGCGGTGCCGAGGATGCTCGACCGCGCCGGGCTCACCCTCCAGGACTTCGACTTCTACGAGGTCCACGAGGCGTTCGCGTCCCAGGTGCTGGCCACGCTCAAGGCGTGGGAGGACGCGGACTTCTGCAAGGGGAAACTGGGCCTGGACGCGCCGCTGGGCGCGATCGACCGGTCGAAGCTCAACGTCACCGGCTCGTCGCTGGCCGCCGGGCACCCGTTCGCGGCGACCGGCGGGCGGATCGTGGCCACGCTGGCGAAGCTCCTGGCCGAGCGCGGCAGCGGTCGCGGACTCATCTCGATCTGTGCGGCGGGTGGTCAGGGCGTTACGGCGATCGTGGAGCGCTAACCTGAACGTTACGCCAATAGAGTGATGCAGGTAACACTGAGCATTCCGCCGTCGCTGGACAGTCATGGACCACTCACGGCTCTTCGCCGCGGTCGTGCTCGTGGCGGCGACCTGTGCTGCCTGCGGCGGGGACTCCGGCGACACCACCACCGTGCGCATCGGGGTGACCGCCTCGGCCAACGAGCCCCGCGTCGAGCTGACCAGGACCGTGGCCGAGCGGCTGACCACGGCGTTCGAGGACGGTCGGACGCGCCTCGTCGTCTACCGCGACGGCGAGGCGGCGGGCGGCGCCCACTCCGACGAGGTCGTCTCGGCCGACTCGGACGACGGACTCGACCCGGCCGGCCGGGTTGCCCGGCTCAACGGGCAGCTCGCCCGGATCGACGGCTCCGGCTCCGCGCTGGACCCGCTGTCCGTGCTCGCCGACATGGCCTCCGCCGAGGGCCCGGCCCTGCTCGTGCTGCACAGCAGCGGGCTCCAGACCACCGACCCGCTCGACCTGACCAGGCTCGGCCTGGACCTCGACGTGACCGCGCTGGTCGACGCGGTGCCGGACGACGCGCTGCCCGACCTCGCGGACAAGGAGGTCGTGTTCTCCGGCCTCGGCCAGGTCAACGGCGCGCAGCGACCGCTGCCGCCGGGCGCGCAGGCGGCGCTGGTGCGGCTGTGGCTGGGCATCTGCGAGCGGTTCGGCGCGGCGAGCTGCACCCACGACCCGGACCCGGTGCCGCCGGGCGGGCCGGTCACCCGGGTCGAGGTGCCGACCGTGGACATCGGGGAGGTGCAGCACCAGGACGCGCTGGTGAGCATCCCCAGCTCGGTGCTGTTCGAGGCGGGCGGCGTCGAGCTGGCGCCGGGGGCCCGCGAGGTGCTGCGGGAGGTGGCCGACAGGTTCGACGGCCGCACCACCGGGCGGGTCATCGTCCGCACGGCCACCGCGGACTCGGCCGAGGCCGCGCTCGACCTGACCCGGCGCCGCGGCGAGCGCGTGGCGGCGGAGCTGGTGGACCTCGGCGTGAGCCGGTCGGCGCTGACCGAGGTCGTCGGGGCCGGGTTCGGCGCGCCGCTGGCCGTGGACCTGGACTCCTCGGGCGACCTGGTCCCCGACGCGGCCGCGCGCAACCGGTCCGTGGTGGTGGAGCTGGCGCGGCCGGGTTCCAGCAGCTAGCGGGCCCGGGAGGTCAGTCCAGCAGCGACCAGGTGGCGGTGCAGCGGATCGTGACGGTGATCTGCTGCGCCTCCAGGTTGAGCCGCCCCACCTCCGGCGCGGCGCCGGGCGAGCCACCGCCGTAGGCGGCCATCACGCGCGACGAGTCGCCCGCCCACGTCTCGGCGTCGCCGTCGGCGAGCCGGTGCAGCGGACCCAGCCGCGCGCCCAGGGCCTGGACGTAGCCCTCGGCCCGGCGGCGCGCGTCCACCACGGCCTCGCGCTGCGCCTCGCGGACGGCCTCCGAGTCGTCGGCGAGCTGCCAGTTCGGGCCGCCCAGCCAGCTCGGCTCGGCGGTCACCAGCGCGGCCAGCAGGTCGTCGAGCCGGGCGAGGTCGTCGACGCGCACCACGTAGTTCTGCGTGGCGCGGCTGCCGGACCGCCGCTTGCCGTCCCAGTTGTCGTGCACGTGGAGCTGCCGCGAGCGGACCTCGACGCCCGGTCCGGTCAGCGCCGCCTCCACGCCGGTGATCCGCGCGGTCAGCGCGTTCACCGCCTCGTCGCGGGTCGAGCCCGTCGTCTCGAAGCCCACCTGCACCTCTGCGCGGTCGGCGGTCCGCTCGACCCTGCCGACGCCCTTGGTCACCACTTCGGCCACGGGGCCACGCTACCGCCGATGACGTTCGACGGGGCCGCGCGGCTCGATCACCTGTTGACCGGTTCCGCCTTCGGACGCGCCCACAGCGGTTTGTCCTGGGCGCGCCGACGGCGTGCGGGGGCGGACCCGCTGCGCCCTCGTCCGTCCCCGTCCCAGGCAGTCGGAGCGCCCGCCGGCAGCCGAAGGCGCATCCGGTACAGGAGGTGTCTTCCGCGCGAATCGTCGGCATCTATGCGGTTGCGGCCGGTGATTCATCGGTATGTGCGGTACCTCACCGGAAAATCGGGTGCGCTTCCACCCCTGAAGGGTGCATACTTGAGGCACACCACCAAGAGATGTCTGAGAGGGATGAACCCCCGATGAACTTCACTGCGAAGCTCCGCGCTCGTCGTGTCGAGGCTCGCAACCGCAAGGCTGTCGCCCGAGCGATCGACATGGCGCCGACCCCGTCGATGCGCCACGAGCTGATGGCGATCGCCCAGTCCCAGGTGACCGGCCTCCGCTGAGGTCGGGCCCCGACGCCTCCACCGGCCCGCGCGACGGCCGCCCGATCGACACCGGGCACACGCCCCGCCGCTCGCGCGCCGGTGGAGGGGGAACGACGAAGCCCTGCCGCACCTCCCGCGCGGCAGGGCTTCGCCACATCAGAAAAGTGATCTCCGTCACACCCGATAGCGGATGTAACAGTCCACGATCGTGTCCCGATGTTCCTGATGACCCCGCGGTGCTGTCGGACCCCCGACCTGGCAGCACCGCGGGGTTTCCCGTGTCCCGGCTACTCGGCCGTGGCCGAGCCGTTCCAGGTGTCATCCGTTCTGCGGGCACGCCTGATCGTCACTGCTTCCCCCTGGTTGTTCTGCTTGTCCCCCATGGACAACTCCATCGTGCCACCGGGGTACGACAGTTTCTTGAGCGTTTGCTGAGAGCATGAACCGGTGAGGCTCCCGCTCCTGGTCGTCGACGCGGCCAACGTCGTCGGCTCCGTCCCCGACGGCTGGTGGCGCGACCGAGCCGGCGCCACCACCCGGGTGAGGGACAACCTCCTGGGCGTGGTCGACCCGGGCCTCCCGACCTTCCCCGGCCCGCTGGAGATCGTCCTCGTGGTCGAGGGCAGGGCCCGCGGCGTCGAGTCGGTCCCCGGGGTCCGGGTGGTCGCCGCCGCCGGGTCGGGCGACGACGAGATCGTGGCGGTGGTCCGCGCCGAGGGCGCCGACCGCCCCTGCGCGGTCGTCACCGCGGACCGCGCGTTGCGCGAGCGGGTGACGGCGCTGGGCGCGGAGGTGCTGGGTCCCCGCTCGGTCCGGTGATCCCGCGTTCCGCTCCCCGCGCGGGCGGATTCCCGTGCCACCGGCTCCCCCGCTCGCCTCGCGTCGATGCCGTGACGCCGCAGGACCTCGCCCCGATCCTCAAAAACGAGCCGCGCTCGAACCGCTGCCCGCATCGTGGACGCCGGAACAGACCGGCCTCGACGTCGTGTTGACTCCGGACGTGACGACCGCTCCACGCCGCCGTGCCCGTGTCCGCGCCCCCGAGCTCGTCGGGCGCGAGTGGTTCAACACGGGTGACCGCGAACTCAAGCTCGCCGACCTGCGCGGCAAGCTCGTGCTGCTCGACTTCTGGACCTTCTGCTGCATCAACTGCCTGCACGTGCTGGACGAGCTGCGCCCGCTGGAGGCCGAGTTCCCCGACGTCCTGGTGACGATCGGCGTGCACTCGCCCAAGTTCGTCCACGAGGCCGAGCGCGCCGCCGTCGCCGCGGCCGTCGAGCGGTACGCCGTCGAGCACCCCGTGCTCAACGACCCCGAGCTCACCACCTGGCAGAACTACGCGGTGAAGGCGTGGCCGACCCTCGTCCTGGTCGACCCGGAGGGCTACGTCGTCCACGTCGCGGCCGGCGAGGGCCACCTCGACGCGCTGCGCCAGGTCGTCTCCGAGGTCGTCGCCGAGCACGAGGCCAGGGGCACCCTCCACCGCGGCGGCGGCCCGTACGTCGCGCCGCCGCCCGCCGCGACCGAGCTGCGCTTCCCGGCCAAGGCCCTGCTCACCCCGCGCGGCACCCTGCTGGTCAGCGACTCCGCCCACCACCGCCTGGTCGAGCTGGACGCCGACGGCGAGACCGTCCTGCGCCGCTTCGGCACGGGCGAGCGCGGCCGCCGCGACGGGCCGGACCCCACCTTCTCCGAGCCCGCCGGCCTCGCGCTGCTGCCCGCCGGGGTCGCCGAGCGGGTCGGCTACCACGTCGTCGTCGCGGACACGGTCAACCACCTGCTGCGCGGCCTGGACCTCGACACCGGCGAGGTCACCACCGTCGCCGGCACGGGCGAGCAGTGGCGCGACGGCGCGACCGACGGCCCCGCCGACGGGATCGCGCTGACCAGCCCGTGGGACGTGGCCTGGTGGGAACCTGCCGGCGGCGTGGTCGTGGCACTGGCCGGGAACCACACGCTCGGGCTGTTCACGCCGCTGGAGGGCCGCCTCGAACGCCTCGCCGGCACCACCGTCGAGGGCCTGCACGACGGGCCCGCGGCGGAGGCGTTCTTCGCCCAGACCTCGGGCCTGGCCGCGGCCGGCGACCGGCTGTGGCTGGTCGACTCGGAGACCTCCGCCCTGCGCTGGCTGGACGCCGACCGCACCGTGCACACCGCCGTGGGCAAGGGCCTGTTCGCCTTCGGCCACCGCGACGGCGACGCCGAGCAGGCCCTGCTCCAGCACCCGCTGGGCGTGACCGCCCTGCCGAACGGCCAGGTCGTCGTCGCCGACACCTACAACGGCGCCCTCCGCCGCTACGACCCGGCCACCGGCGAGGTGTCCACCCTGGCCACCGACATCGCCGAGCCGTCCGACGCGGTCCTGGTCGACGGCGAGCTGGTCGTGGTGGCCTCCGCCGCCCACCGCCTGGAGCGCCCGGTCGCCCCCGGCGCCCGGCTCAGCGTCACCGGCGACGCCCACGAGGTCCGCCGCCCGCCGTCCGTGGTCGGTCCCGGGGTCCTGGAGCTGGCCGTCGTGTTCACCCCGCCCACCGGCCAGAAGCTGGACGACCGGTACGGCCCGTCCACCCGCCTGGAGGTCACCAGCTCCCCGCCCGGCCTGCTGGCGGGCGGCGCGGGCGTCGGCACGGACCTGGTGCGCGAGCTGCGCGTGGCCGAGGGCTTCACCGAGGGCGTGCTGCACGTCGTCGCGCAGGCCGCGAGCTGCACCGACGACCCGGCGGTCGAGCACCCGGTGTGCAGGCTGGCCCGCCAGGACTGGGGCGTGCCGATCCGGGTCGAAAAGGACGGATCGGACCGCCTACCCCTCATGATGGGTGGCCTCGACGAGGCCATCTAGACTCTGCGGGTGGCCGATGTCAAGCTCGAGATCCAGATGCTGCACGACCGCGTGATGGTGCGGATCTCGCCGGAGGACGGCGAACGCCGCAGCAGCGGTGGCATCGTGATCCCGGCGACCGCCCAGATGGCCAAGCGCCTGGCCTGGGGCGATGTGATGGGGGTCGGCACCAACGTGCGGCACGTCAAGGTCGGCGACCGCGTGCTGTTCAACCCGGAGGAGCAGTTCGAGGTCGAGGTGCAGGGGCAGACCTACCTCGTGATGAGGGAGCGGGACGTCCACGCCACCGCCACCGAGCGGACGGACCAGGGAACCGGGCTTTACCTGTGAACTGCCCGAACGTGATCGTCGCGTGACGGCGGTCGGGTAAGCAGTCCCAGGACCTTGCGGAGAGGCAAGAGGGGGAGCGGTGCCGGAGAACCAGCGACCGGAGTACGACGCTGAGCGGACCAAGGCGATGGAGCCGGTCCGCCCGTCGGGCACCGCTTCGGAGCGCACGACGCAGATCGCCGCGTCGTCCGTCCAGGAGGCCGGGTGGCCCCAGGCCGAGTGGCCGCAGGAGGAGCCGGACACCGAGGCGGGAGCCGGCTCCGACGCCAACGCGACCGTCCGGAACGTCACGCCGCCCGGACCGCCGGCCAACGGCGCCGCGCCGGCCGGACCGCGGCCCAACGGCAAGGCCAACGGTCAGGCCAACGGCCCGGCCAACGGTCAGGCCACCGCCAAGGCCGGTGGCCAGGGGGTCGAGGCCACGCAGGTGATGCAGCCGGCGGTGGACGTGACGCGCGCCCTGTCGGGTGAGCAGAACCGCCAGGCCGAGCAGAACCGCCCCGCCGACGCCACGCAGGTCGTCCCCGCCGACGCGACCCGGGCGCTCCCGGCCGACGCCACGCGCGCGCTGCCCGTCGACGCCGCCCGCACCACGTCCGCGCCCCAGCCCCACACGCCTCAGCCCCAGCCCACGCCCCAGCCCACGCCCAGCCCCACCGCGGCCAGCAGCCGGTTCACCGCCCCCGTGGACGACA
>NZ_JBHSQO010000061.1:0-45043 GCF_042658445.1 Saccharothrix lopnurensis
AGCCATGGTCCGCTGGGCCATGATCCGCATCACCACCCGCCGACTCACCCAACCTCAGTAGCTCGGAAACGGGCACTAACATCACTGGTCAGGAAGTGTCTTCCCCGCACGCGCGGGGGTGGTCCGTCCGGCCACGGTGGCCGCTCCGGCCACGGTGGGTCTTCCCCGCACGCGCGGGGGTGGTCCCTCGGCCACGTAGGGCACGCCCATGAACTGCTCGTCTTCCCCGCACGCGCGGGGGTGGTCCATCAAGGACCCGGGTCAGCCGGGTGAGTTCATCGTCTTCCCCGCACGCGCGGGGGTGGTCCGGTGACGCCACCGCCGCGGCTGCCGTCACCGACGTCTTCCCCGCACGCGCGGGGGTGGTCCGTCCTTGCGGGTCGGGGGTGCCGACGGTGGGGTGTCTTCCCCGCACGCGCGGGGGTGGTCCCCGGCGGCAGGGACCGGGTGATGCGGGAGCGCAGTCTTCCCCGCACGCGCGGGGGTGGTCCGGCGTCGAGGACCAGGCCGTAGTGGGTGCAGACGGTCTTCCCCGCACGCGCGGGGGTGGTCCTGTCCCCCTCACCTTGATTTCGGGTGCCCCTGCGTCTTCCCCGCACGCGCGGGGGTGGTCCGTAGCGCGCTCCGAACGCGGCGAGCGGGTCCGGGTCTTCCCCGCACGCGCGGGGGTGGTCCCCCCGTGGGTGGGTGCTCTGGCCGAAGCGGACGGTCTTCCCCGCACGCGCGGGGGTGGTCCGAGCCTCGTGATGTCCTGGGCGATCTGCTCCACGTCTTCCCCGCACGCGCGGGGTGGTCCGGGGCCGGCGCCCACTCGCCCCACTGCTTGAAGGTCTTCCCCGCACGCGCGGGGGTGGTCCCCGGCGGGTCTGCCGGCGCACCGGCGGGGGGCCGGTCTTCCCCGCACGAGCGGGGGCGGGCCGGTGCGCCCGGCCAGGCTGTTCCCCCGAACCGCGCCACCGCGCCAGCCATCCCGACCCTGCCCGTCAAACGCTCGTGTACCCACCGTCGACGAACCACTCGGCGCCGTTGACGTACGTGGCGGTGTCCGAGGCCAGGAGCAGGGCCGCCGACGCGACCTCGTCGGGGTCGCCGAGCCGTCCCACCGGGAGCACGGTCTCGAACATCTTGACGAAGTCGTCCTGTCGGTCCTCGGGGACGACGCCGAGCAGGCCGGGGGTCCGGATCGGCCCCGGGCTCAGCACGTTGACCCGGAAACCGTTCTCCCGCGCGTTGAGCGTCCAGCTGCGGGCGAAGTTGCGCAGCGCCGCCTTGGTCGCGCCGTAGACCTCCATGCCCCGGTCGGGGCGCGAGGACGTGCTCGACCCGATGAGGATCACCGAGGCCCCCTTCGACAGCAGGGGCATCGCCTTCTGCACCCCGAACACCGCGCCCTTCACGTTCGTGGCGAACATGCTGTCGAACTGCTCCTCGGTGATGTCCCCGAGGACGGCCGGCACCGCGCCGCCCGCGTTGGCCACCAGGACGTCGATCCGGCCCGACCGCTGCGCGACGACCTCGTAGAGGGCGTCGAGTTCGGCCAGGTTCCCCACGTCGCACCGCACCGCGACGGCCCGCGGTCCGAGTTCCGCGGCCGCCGCGTCGATCCGGGCCTGCCGGCGGCCGGTGACGAAGACCTGCGCGCCCTCGGCGACGAACCGCCGGGCGATGGCCAGCCCGATCCCGCTCGTCCCACCGGTGACCACGGCCACCTTGTCGTCCAGGAGTCCACTCATCGCCCGAATTCCCCATCCTCGTCGAAGACCCGTTCTTGACCGGGTCGTCCACAACGTAGAGCGTTGTGGACGACCCGGTCAAGAACGCTTAGACTGCGGGGGTGCCGAGGCCGAGGGAGTTCGACGAGGAGAGCGTGCTGAACACGGCGCGCGACCAGTTCTGGACGACCGGTTTCGCCGGCACCAGCATGGACGCGATCGCGGCGGCCACCGGCCTGGGCAAGGGCAGCCTGTACGGGGCGTTCGGCGGCAAGCGCCAACTCTTCCACCGGGTGTTCGACGACCACTGCGACGCGGCGATCTCCTCGGCGAACCGCCGGCTGGGCGGTGACGACGCGCAGGCGTTCGAGCGGCTCACCGCCTATTTCCTGGACCACGCGACCGCCTGCGCCGAGCCCGGCCACCGCGGCTGCCTGCTGGCCAAGGGCACGGCGGAACTGGCCGAGCACGACGAGGTGGTGGCGGCCCGCTCGCTGAAGACCTTCGAGAGCATCCACCAGGCCATCACCGCCGACCTCGAAGCGTGCCGGCGCAACGGCGACCTCGACCCCGCCGCCGACCCGCGGCAACTCGCCGGCCTGCTGCTGGCCGTTCACCGCGGCATCGAGGCCCTCGGCAAGGCCGGAACCGACGAGGACACCCTGCGGGGCATCGCGGAGACGGCCCTGGCCCACCTCCCGCGTCCGCCTCGGTAGCGTCCACGCCGGTAGCGCACGCCGCGGACCGGGACGGGCAGGCGGTTCAGCGCGGCGCGGACCGCGTACCCGGCACCGACCGCGAGGCCGCCGCCGGGGCACTGTCACACTCGACGGCATGGATGTCGTCGCGCCGTGCCCCGTGGGAGAGGCAGGGGTGCGCGTGCCCTCGCCCGCGCCGAACCGGTGCCGGCTGTGCGGAGCACAGCTGTGAGCGCCGTCCAACTGCCCCGGGACATCCGGGGTGAGGCGCTGTGCCGGCACGCCCGACCCGGGTCCTGCACCTGGTGGTGCTCCTACCGGCGGGCGGTGTGCTCGATCGGCTCGGTGGCGGGGCTGGTGCTGGCGGGCTGGGCGTCGATGTGGATGTGGGGCGACGCGCAAGCCCGGGAACGCGCGGCGGAAGCGGTGGGGGCGGTGGGACTGGTGGTGGCGGTCGGCGTGGTCGCGGTGCTGCTGACCGATCGGGTCAGCAACCGCCTCTGACGAACTCGCCGACGAGCGTCCCGACCGCCGCCGGGCCGCGCACCACCACGGTGCGCCGGACGCGGTTCGCCGACCCGGACCGGGGCGGGCGGTTCAGCGCGGCGCGGACCGCGTGCCCGGCACCGACCGCGAAGGCGCCGCCGACCCACTCCCCCGCCGACGGCTGAACCGCAGGTGCTCGTCGTCCACCGGGCGGTCGCGCAGCAGCTTCACGTCACCGTGGTAGCTCATCGACATCAGCCACGGGGCCCGCTCCCCCTGGCGCGGCAACTGGTCGAGCGAACGACGGACGTAACCGGCGGCGAAGTCCAGCAGCGGCCGGGTCGTCATGGGGCCCTCCCCGGTGTCCGGGCGGCACGTGTCGTACCCGTGCGCGTCCATGTGCGCCAGCAGGCGGCAGAAGTGCTCGCACAGCAGGCCGATCTTGAGCGTCCAGGACGCGTTGGTGTAGCCGATGGCGAAGGAGAAGTTCGGCACGCCGCTGAGCATCATGCCGCGGAAGGCCACGGTGTCGGGCAGGGCCACGGGCGCGCCGTCCACGGTGAGGGTGATGCCGCCCATGGCCCGCAGCTTCAGGCCGGTGGCGGTGACGATGACGTCGGCTTCCAGCTCGCGGCCCGACGCGAGTCGCACGCCCCGCTCGGTGAAGGTCTCGACCCGGTCGGTCACCACCGAGGCCCGGCCGCCGCGGATGGCCCGGAACAGGTCGCCGTCCGGTACCACGCACAGGCGCTGGTCCCACGGGTCGTAGGTGGGGCGGAAGTGCTCGTCGACCGGGTAGCCCTCGGGGAGCTGCCTGGTGTTGATCCGGCGGATCAGGCGGCGGGCGGCCCTGGGGAAGCGTTGGCAGAACAGCCAGACGGCGCGCTGTTGGGCGATGTTCTTGCGCCTGATGACCGGGTAGGCGCGGTGGGTGCCGAGCACCTTGCGCAGCAGCCCGGCGACGGGGTCCACCGACGGCACGGGCATGACGTAGGTGGGTGAGCGCTGGAGCATCGTCACGTGGGCCGCGGTGTCGGCCAGGGCCGGGACGAGGGTGATCGCGGTGGCGCCGCTGCCGATGACGACCACGCGCTTGCCGGCGTGGTCGAGGTCCTCGGGCCAGTGCTGCGGGTGGATGACCGTGCCGCGGAAGTCCTCGCGGCCCTCGAACCCCGGGGTGAAGCCCTCGTCGTAGTCGTAGTAGCCGCTCGCGCAGAACAGCCAGCCGCAGGTCAGGCTCAGCCGCTCGCCGGTGTCGGCGCGCTCGACCTCCACCAGCCAGCGCGCGTCCTCGGTCGACCAGGACGCGGCGAGCACCCGGTGGAGGGTGCGGACGTGCCGGTCGATGCCGTTCTCGGCCGCGGTCTCGCGCAGGTAGTCGAGGATCGTGGTGGCGTCGGCGATGGACTTCCGGCTGGTCCACGGCTTGAACTCGTAGCTGAAGGTGTAGAGGTCGGAGTCGGAGCGGATGCCCGGGTAGCGGAACAGGTCCCAGGTGCCGCCGATCGCGTCGCGGGCCTCCAGGATCGCCCAGGTCTTCCCCGGCAGCCTGGTGCGCAGGTAGTGGGCGGCGCCGATGCCGGAGATGCCCGCGCCGACGATCAGCACGTCGAGGTGCTCCGGGTCGCCGGGTTCGGGTGCCGCGGGGTGGGACATGGTGCTCCAGTGCTGCGCGCAGGGGTGCCGACGACCACCATCATCGCCTCACCGCGCCCCGGCGCAAAGGGGCGGCCCGGTGGTCAAGCGGTCAGCTTTCGAGCTGGGACAAGCCGAAGGCGGTGAGGAAGCCCGCGACCGTGATCAGCCCGATCCACAGGTGGGCGTTCTCGAACGCCTCGGGGATCATGGTGTCGGCGACCATGGTCAGGATCGCGCCACCGGCCAGCGCGGTGATCGCGGCCAGCACCGCCCCGGACGCCCCGCCCAGCACCCCGTACCCGAGCATCGCCGCCAGGCCGCTGATCACCGCGATACCGGCCCAGAGCCCGAACACGTAGCCGCGCCCGCGCCCGGCCCGCCTCATGCCCGAGGCGCTGGACAGGCCCTCGGGCACGTTGCTGATGAACACCGCGGCCACCGTGACGACGCTGACCGCGCCGCCGCCGAGCAGGCTGGTGCCGATCACGATGGACTCGGGCACGCCGTCGAGCAGCGCGCCCAGCGCGATGGCGGTGCCGGAACCGGACTGCTCCGACTCGGAGGGCTGCTGCCCGCCGGAGCGCTTGCGGTGCCGCGCGCCGCGCCGGGCCAGGGCGACGTTGGCCAGGGTGTAGATCAGCGCGCCGGCCACCGCGCCCAGCGCCGTGGGCAGCAGGCCGCCCTGGTCGTGCGCCTCGGCGATCAGCTCGAACGACACCGCGGAGAGCAGCACGCCGCTGCCGAAGGCCATCACGGCGGCCACCGCGCCGGCCGGTATCCGGACCAGGTAGCCGATCAGCGCGCCCACGACCAGCGCCGAGCCCGCCAGCAGCCCCCAGCCGCCCGCCACCAGCACACCCGGCACGGTGTCGTCCCCTCGTCGATCGTCCGGCCCGGAGCCCCGGCCGCTCTCGTGCTCGCGACTACCCGGGCCGTGGACGCGGAAACCCCCTGACCGGGGTGGTCGGGCCCGAAGCCGACGAGGTCCCGCCGCCGGAAAGCTGGACCGGCCCCCTCGGGGCGGGGAGAATGGCCGCGTGCCCGACGACGGCGGGGTGCCCGAGCACCAGAACCGGGTGACCGGTCTCGCGTTGCAGCCGGTCGTGCAGGCCCGCGACATCAGCGGCGGGGTGCACGTCGGGACCGGGTCGCCCGCCGCGCGCTCGCGCTACCGCGAGCAGGTGCGCCAGATCGCTCCCCCGGAGCTGGTCGGGCGGGAGGCCGAACTCGCCGAGCTGGCGGCGTTCTGCCTCGACGACGACGCCGGGGCCTACCGCTGGTGGCGCGCGCCGAAGTGGGCGGGCAAGTCCGCGCTGATGTCCTGGTTCGTCCTGCACCCGCCGGCCGGGGTGCGGGTGGTGTCGTTCTTCGTGACCGGTCGCCTGGCCGGCCAGGACCACCGGGGCGCGTTCGTCGAGGTCGTGCTCGAACAGCTCGCCGAGCTGCTGGCGGAGCCGCTGCCGGCGCTGCTGCCCGAGGCGACCCGGGAGGCGCACCTGGTCGGGATGCTGGCCGAGGCCGCCGAGCTGTGCCGGTCGCGCGGCGAACGGCTGGTGCTGCTCGTCGACGGCCTGGACGAGGACCGGGGCGTCACGACGCCCACCGGCGCGCACAGCATCGCGGCGCTGCTGCCCGCCCACCCTGCGGACGGGCTTCGGGTGGTGGTCTCGGGGCGGCCCAACCCGCCCGCGCCCGCCGACCTCAGCCCGCACCACCCGCTGCGCGACCCCCGGATCACCCGGGACCTGGCGGTGTCCGCGCGGGCCCGCGTCCTGCGCGACGACATGGAACTGGAGCTGGACCGGCTGCTGCGGGGCGACCCGGCCGGGCGGGACCTGCTGGGCCTGGTCGTCTCGGCGGCGGGTGGTCTCGGCGGGCCGGACCTGGCCGAGCTGACCGGCCGCGACGAGCACGAGGTGCGCCGGCAGCTGCGCACCGTGGCCGGGCGCGGCTTCGACGTCCGCCCCGGCCGCTGGCGGCCGGGCACGGTCTACCTGCTGGGCCACGAGGAGCTCCAGGCGTCGGCCGAGGAGCGCCTGGGGCGCGCCGCGATCGCCGGGTACCGGGACCGCCTGCACCGCTGGGCCGACGGGTACCGCGACCGGGGCTGGCCCGAGGACACCCCCGAGTACCTGCTGCGCGGCTACCACCGGCTGCTGGTGGCCACCGGTGACACCGCCCGGCTGGTCTCCTGCGCGACCGACCCGGCCCGGCACGACCGGGTGCTGGACCTGTCCGGCGGCGACGGCGACGCGCTGGCCGAGATCGCCGCCGCCCAGGACGTGCTGCTCACCGCCGAGCGCCCCGACCTGGTCGCCCTGGCGCGGCTGGCCGTGCACCGCGACCGCCTGGTCAAGCGCGGTTCGACGATCCCCGAGCGATTACCCGCGCTGTGGGCGGGCCTGGGCAACGTCGCGCGCGCCGAGGCGCTGACCGACCCCGATCGCCGGCCGGGCGCGGCGGTGCACCTGGCCGGCGCGCTCGCGGCGGGCGGGCACCTCGACCGCGCGGAGGAGCTGGCCTCGTCGATCACCGACCCGGACCGGCGGACCGAGGCGCAGCTCGCCCTGGTGGGGTCGATGATCGCGACCGGGCACGTCGAGCGGGCCGGGTCGGTGGCCCGGGGCCTGCTGGCGGCGCAGGCGAGGATCGCCGCGCTGGTGCTGCTGGCGCGGGCCGCGGCTGGGGCGGGGGACGAGGCGGGCGCGCTGCGGCTGGCCGCGTCCGCGCGAGAGGTCGCGGAGTCGCTGTCCGGCAGCGACCAGCGGGAGCACGCCCTCGTCTCGGCGGCGGAGGCCGCCATCGCGGCCGGGGACCTGCGCGGGGCGGAGGAACTCTGCGGGGTGATGTCGGAACCCTCGCTCCAACTGCCGGTGCTGGCACGCCTCGTGGCGGCGGCGGCGCGCTCCGGCGACCACGGGCAGGCGGGTCGGCTGGCGCTGCTGGTGGAGAACCGCGTCACCGCCGCCTCCCGGCGGGAGCGCGACCACCGCCCCCTGGTGGTCGCGATGACCGCCACGAGGGACGCCGCCGAGGTCGAGGAGTACATCTCCTCGATCAACCCGGCGCACAAGCGGATCGACGCCCTGGTGGCGTGGGTCGCGGAGACCGGGGACCCCGGGCCGCTGGAGGACGCGGTCGCGCTGCTGCCGGAGGTGAGCAGGGACCGGGGCGAGCACGTCGTGGAGGCGTTCCTGGCCCTGGGGGACGTGCGCCGCGCCGAGGAGGTGGCCGCCGAGCACGCCCCGTGGCCGGTGGTGCTGGTGACGATCGGCCGGGCCGCCCTGACCCACGGGCAACCGGAGGTGGCCCGCCGCCTGGCCGTCGAGGCGGAGGTGGCCGCGCGGTCGGGGTCGGGCGCGGCGGACCGGCCGGCGGCCCTGCTGTCGCTCGCGCTGGCCCACGCCGCCCGGGGTCACGCCGCCGAGGCGCGCCGCCTGGCCACCGCCCTGGGCGAGGTGACGCCGGACCACGACCGGCTCGACCTCGTCCGGGTCGAGATCGCGGTGGGCGAGTGGGGACGCGCGGAGGAACTGGCCGTCCACGCCGGGGACGACGTGCGGACGCGGGCGTTCCGGCTGCTCGTGGCCGCCGCTCGGGAACGCGGTGACCACCGCGAGGCCGAACGGCTGGCGTGGCTGGTGCCGGACTCGCCGGACCGGGTCGAACTGCTGGTGGAGCTGGCGCGCGACCTCGCCGCCGCCGGGTCGGCCGACCGGGCCGAGCGGATCGCCGGGTCGATGCCCGACGGGTACTGGCGCACCGAGGCGCTGGTGGCCGCCCTCTCCGGCGACCCGCACTTCGCCGCCCGCGCGGCCGGGCACGCGGGGTCCCTCCCCCACCTGCCGTGGCGGGCCAGGTTGCTGACCGCCGCCGCCCGCGCGGCCCGCGACGACGCCCTGTTCGCGCGGGCCGAGGCGGTCGTGCGGCGGATGGCCAACCCCCTCGCGCGGGTCCGGGCGCTGCTCGACCTCGCGGACGCCGGCAGCGCCACCGGCAGGCACGACCTGGCGCGGTCCGCGCCGGCGCGGGCGTGGGTGGCGCTGCCGGACATCGGGCGGCCCGGACACCGCGCGCGGGCCGCGTTGGCCCTGGTCGCCGCCCGCGCCCGGCTCGGCGACCACGACCACGACGGCGCGGCGGAGCTCGCCCGGTCGCTCGACGAAGACGCCTACCGGGCGAAGGCGGAGGCGCTGGTGGTGCGCGCGCTGGCCACCGCCGAGGACTTCGACCGCGCGGAAGAGGTCGTCGGCACCATCGTGGTCCCCCGGTACCGGGCGGAGGCCCGCCGGTTCCTGGTGGGGGCACTGGCCACCGCGGGCCTGGTGGACCGGGCGCTCGACCTGGTCGAGGGGTTCCACCGGGGGCGTCCGCGCTCCCGCGCGCTCGTGTCGGTGATCGGCGCGACGCCCGGGTCCGTCGAGCTGCCGCGCCACCGCGTGGACGCCCTGGTCGACGCGACGACCGGGCCGGAGCACCGGTCCGACGTCCTGGAGGCGCTGGCCCGCGACGCCCTGCGGCGCGGGGACCGGGCGCGGGCCGAGGCGGTCGTCCCCGCGATCCCGGTGGCCGCCCGGCGGGCCGCGCTGTGGCGGCTCCTGCTGGACGACCCGGAGCTGCGCGCCACCGGCCGCCCGGCCGCGCACCTGCTGACCACCCTGGAGTGGCCCCGCGCGCTGGACGCGGCGGCCGCCGCGCACCCGGAGGTGCTCGACGCGGTGACCGCCGAGTTCGACCTGACCGGCCGGTGACGCGCGCGCCGCCCACGTGGAGCGGCGCGCGCGGACCGCGGCCTCAGTCGTTGCCGGCCTCCAGGGCGGCGTGGTCCAGCAGCTCGTCGTCGGCGGTCCTGCCCCGCGAGGCGATGACCTCGGCCCCGCCCTCGGGCATCTCGCCGATCAGCTCGGTCGGCGCGGTGGGCGCGGCGTTGATCAGGGTCGACTGGCTGCCGATCATGCCCAGGACCGCGTACTGCTCCAGCTTGGCGCGGGAGTCGGCGATGTCCAGGTTGCGCATGGTCAGCTGGCCGATGCGGTCGACCGGGCCGAACGCGGAGTCCGCGGTGCGCTCCATGGACAGCTTGTCCGGGTGGTAGCTGAACGAGGGGCCGGTGGTGTCCAGGACGGAGTAGTCCTCGCCGCGGCGCAGGCGCAGCGTGACCTCGCCGGTGACCGCGGTGCCGACCCAGCGCTGGAGCGACTCGCGCACCATCAGCGCCTGCGGGTCCAGCCAGCGGCCCTCGTAGAGCAGCCGGCCCAGCTTGCGGCCCTCGCTGTGGTAGGCGGCGAGGGTGTCCTCGTTGTGGATGGCGTTGACCAGCCGCTCGTAGGCGGCGTGCAGCAGCGCCATGCCCGGGGCCTCGTAGATGCCGCGGCTCTTGGCCTCGATGACCCGGTTCTCGATCTGGTCGGACATGCCCAGGCCGTGCCGGCCGCCGATGGCGTTGGCCTCCAGCACGAGGTCGACGGAGTCGCCGAACTCCTTGCCGTTGATCGTCACGGGGCGGCCCTGCTCGAAGCCGACGGTGACGTCCTCGGGGGCGATCTCGACCTCGGCGTCCCAGAACCGCACGCCCATGATCGGTTCGACGATCTCGATGCCCGCGCCGAGGTGTTCGAGCGCCTTGGCCTCGTGCGTCGCGCCCCAGATGTTGGCGTCGGTGGAGTACGCCTTCTCGGTGCTGGCCCGGTAGGGCAGGTCGCGGGCGAGCAGCCACTCGGACATCTCGGTGCGGCCGCCCAGCTCGCGGACGAAGTCGGCGTCCAGCCACGGCTTGTAGATCCGCAGGGAGGGGTTGGCGAGCAGGCCGTAGCGGTAGAACCGCTCGATGTCGTTGCCCTTGTAGGTGGAGCCGTCGCCCCAGATCTGCACGTCGTCGTCGAGCATGGCGCGCACCAGCATGGTGCCGGTGACGGCCCGGCCGAGCGGGGTGGTGTTGAAGTACGTGCGGCCGCCGGACCGGATGTGGAATGCCCCGCAGGCCAGGGCCGCGAGGCCCTCCTCGACGAGGGCGGCCCGGCAGTCGACCAGGCGGGCGAGCTCCGCGCCGTAGGTCGAGGCCCGGCCCGGCACGGAGGCGATGTCGGGTTCGTCGTACTGACCGATGTCGGCGGTGTACGTGCACGGCACCGCCCCCTTCTCACGCATCCACGCGACCGCCACCGAGGTGTCGAGGCCACCGGAGAAGGCGATGCCGACGCGTTCGCCGGCGGGGAGGGAAGTGAGCACCTTGGACACGGTTCAGAAGTATGCACGACGATGAATGATCATTCATAGCCGGGGTCGGTGAAGGGTTGCCCGGGGGTCCCGCGGGTACGAGGCGGCTGCCGTGGGCGAGGCAGGACAGCGGGGACGCACGGTTCTCCCGCGCCTCTCCGGACCCCGGCGTCAGGGCGCCAGCATGTCCGGCGGGATCTGGAGCGCGACGGTGATCAGCGAGTGGACCCGGGTGGCGATGGCCGCCAGCAGCCCGTGGACCTCCGGGGACGCGGTCTCGGTCGCGGCCTGGAGGGTGCGCAGGTCCTCGTTGATGCGGTCGAGGATGGCGCTGACGTCGACGTGCGAGGTGCCCAGCGCGCCGGCGATCTGCTCCAGCGGCAGGCCCTCCACCTCCAGTCGCTGGACGAGGTGGATCCGGTCGACGTCGGACGGGTGGTACAGCCGGAAGTTGCCCGCGGTGCGCTTGGTCGGGGAGAGCAGCCCCAGGGTGGTGTAGTAGTCGACGGTGCGGGAGCTGACCCCCGCTCGGGCGGCCAGTTCACCGATCTTGAGCAGGACCTCCGTCACCGCCGGTTTCCCCTCTCCGCCGCACCACGTCAACCGTACAGTGCCACGTGCTAGTGTTGAGTATGCCTGATGAACCTGACGAAACAGACGTGGACGGCTGCAGTACTCGGCCGGGCAGGACCCGGCTGAACTGCGGAACCAACCTGGCGAGCCTACCGTGTTGATCTTCTCCGGCCTGCTCGCGATCGTGGCCCTCACCGCGGCCACCGGGTACTTCGTGGCCCAGGAGTTCGCCTACATGGCGGTCGACCGGGGCAAGCTCCAGCACCTCGCCGAGAACGGCGACAAGGCCGCGGGCCGCGCGTACGCGGTCACGCAGCGCCTGTCCTTCATGCTCTCCGGCGCCCAGTTCGGCATCACGGTCACCGCGCTGCTGGTGGGTTACGTGGCCGAACCGCTGCTCGGCACCGGCCTCACCGGCGTGGTGGGGCTGACCGGCCTGCCCGAGGGCGCGACCACCTCGATCTCCATGGCCGTCGCGCTGGTGTTCGCCACCGCGGTGCAGATGGTGCTGGGCGAACTGTTCCCGAAGAACCTCGCCATCGCGGAACCCGAGGCGCTGGCCAAGGCGCTGAGCGGGTCGACGGTGGTGTACCTGAAGATCGCCGGCCCGGTGATCCGGCTGTTCGACGCGGCGGCCAACAGGCTGCTGCGCGCGGTCGGCATCGAGCCGGTGGAGGAGCTGCCCCAGGGCGCGACCCCCGAGGATCTCAAGCAGATCATCGGTGACGCGGGCGCCGAGGGGCACCTGGACCCCGAGCTGTCCCGGCTGCTCGACCGCGGCCTGGACTTCCGCGGGCTGGTCGCCGAGCAGGCCATGACGCCCCGCGTGGTGGTGCACACCATCCGCGCGGCCGAGCCGGTGGCGCGCGTGGTCGAGCTGCTCGACACCGGCCACTCGCGCTTCCCCGTCGTCGGCGACGGCCTGGACGACCTGCGCGGCGTGATCGGTCTGGCCGAGGTGCTGACCGTCGAGCCCGAGGCGCGCGGCACCACCCCGGTCGGCGACGTGGCCTCGCCCGCGCTGGTCGTGCCCACGACGCTGCCGCTGCCCGCCGTGCTGGAGCGGCTGCGCGCCGAGCACCGCCAGCTGGCGTGCGTGGTGGACGAGTTCGGCGGGTTCGCGGGCGTGGTCTCGCTGGAGGACCTGGCCGAGGAGCTGGTGGGCGAGATCCACGACGAGGACGACATCGTCGAGGAGGCGATCGAGCCGATCGGCCCCGGCGCGTGGCGGGTGCCCGGCCGGATGCGCGTGGACGAGATCGCCGACGCCACCGGGGTCGAGCTGCCCGAGCACGACAGCTACGACACCGTCTCCGGCCTGCTGCTGCACCTGCTGGGGCGCACCGCGCGGGTCGGTGACCGGGTCGAGTTCGACGGCATCTCCCTGCACGTGACCGAGGTCAACCGCAACGTGCCCGGCAGCGTCGTGCTCAGCCGCGCCGACGGCGCGCCGGCGGACGACGCCGGGGACCGCGACACCGCCGAGGACCGGGAGGGCGTCCGATGAACACCACCTGGGCCCTGGTGATCTCCCTGTTCCTGCTGGTGGCCAACGCGTTCTTCGTCGCCGCGGAGTTCGCCCTCATCGCCGCCAAGCGGCACCGGCTGGAGCAGGACGCCGAGACCAGCCGCGCGGCACGTGCCGCCGTGGCCGGTGTCCGCGAGCTGTCGCTGATGCTGGCGGGCGCGCAGCTGGGCATCACGCTGTGCACGCTGGGCCTGGGCGCGCTGGCCAAGCCCGCCGTGGCCGACCTGCTCGACCCGCTGCTGGTGGGCGTGGGCCTGCCCGACGCGGTGGCCTACGCGATCGCGTTCACGCTGTCGCTGTTCGTGGTGGTGTTCCTGCACATGGTCGTGGGCGAGATGGCCCCGAAGTCGTGGGCGATCACCCACCCGGAGCGCTCCGCGACGCTGCTGGCCATCCCGTTCCGGGCGTTCGCCCACGTGGTCCGCCTGCTGCTCAGCGGCCTCAACGGGATCACCAACGCGCTGCTGCGGGCGTTCAAGGTCGAGCCGCAGGACGAGCTGGCGCAGGCGCACCGGCCGGAGGAGCTGCGGATGCTGGTGCGGCAGTCCGGCGAGCACGGCCTGATCCCCGAGGGCCAGCAGCGCCTGCTGACCCGGATGCTCCAGCTCCAGAAGACGACCGTCGCGCAGATCATGGTGCCGATCGAGGACACGGTCAGCGTCACCGAGGACACCGGCGCGCGGGCGATCGAGCACCGCAGCCGCGAGTCCGGGCGCTCCCGCTTCCCGGTCCGGGACGCGGGCGGCGGTTTCGTCGGGCTGGTGCACATCCGCGAGGCGGTGCGCGCCACCGCCGCGGGCAGGGACGTGCCGGCCCGCGAGCTGATGTCCCGGCCGCTGACCCTGCCCGCCGGGATGCCGGTGGCGGGCGCGGTGACCGCGATGCGCGAGGACCGGGCGCAGCTGGCGCTGGTGGCCGGCCCGGACGACCGCGTGGTCGGCATCGCCACCCTGGAAGACCTCCTCGAAGAGCTGATCGGCGATTTCGAGGACGAGACAGACACCCCGCTCCGCAAGAGCTGACCCGCCCACCACCTCCGGAGGAAGAAACCCGATGTTCAAACGGATGCTCAGCGCCTTCGGCGTCGGCGGACCGTCCGTCGACACCGTCCTGGACACCCCGCACGCCCAGCCCGGCCAGGTCGTCAGCGGCCAGGTGCGCATCCAGGGCGGCAGCAACGAGGCCGTCATCGACCAGATCGTGCTGTCCCTGGTCACCCGCGTCGAGGTGGAGCACGGCGACCACGAGTTCAACGGCGTGTCGGAGTTCCTGCGCGTCTCGGTCGCCCAGGGCGTGCGCGTGGCGGCCGGGCAGCCGGTGTCGGTGCCGTTCCGGCTGACGCTCCCGTGGGAGACCCCGATCACCGCGGTCGGCGGGCAGCCGCTGCCCGGCATGACCGTGGGCGTGCGGACCGAGCTGGTCATCTCCGGCGCGCCCGACAAGGGCGACCTGGACCCGGTGCTGGTGGGCCCGCTGCCCTCGCAGGACCGGGTGCTGGAGGCGTTCGGGCAGCTGGGCTTCCAGTTCCGGTCCGCCGACGTGGAGGCGGGCCGGATCCACGGCGTCCACCAGGAGCTCGGCTTCTACCAGGAGATCGAGTTCTTCCCGCCGAGCCAGTTCGCGGGTCGGATCAACCAGGTCGAGCTGACCTTCGTGACCAGCCCGCACGAACTGGTCGTGGTGCTGGAGGCCGACAAGCGCGGGGGCATGTTCTCCTCCGGCTCCGACGCCTTCGGCCGCTTCCACGCCACCCACGACGACGCGGCGCGCACCGACTGGGCGGCGGCCATCGGGCAGTGGCTGGCGCAGGTCTCCGAGCGCGGCGGGCACGCGGCGTTCGGGCAGCCGGGCTACCCGGCGCAGGGCAACCCCGCGTTCGGCGGCCAGCCGGGGTATGGGCAGCCGGGGTACGGCCAACCGGGGTACGGCCAACCGGGCTATGGACAGCCCGGGTACGGTCAGCCGGGTTACGGTCAGCACGGGCACCACGGCCACCACCGCGGTCCCGGTGTGGGCGGCGTGGTCGCGGGCGCGGCGGCGGGCGTGGTCGGTGGCATGATCATCGGCGAGGCCCTGGACGACGCGTTCGAGGACGACGGCGGCGGCGAGGACTTCGCCTCCGAGGAGTGATCCGAGCGGGTGCCGGGGCCGTCACCGGCATCGACACCCGTCCCCCTGATCCGGTGCGGCGAGCGGCCCACCCCCCGGTCGCGCCGCACCACCACCGGCTCCCGCGCCCCTCCCCCCTGGCGCGGGAGCCGGCCTCGTTCCCGGGGTTCCCACCGGCTCAGCCGGTCGGCGCGGGGTCCTCCGAGGTGCCGCGGTCCACGTGGTCGGCGTGGAACAGGGCCTGCTTGAGCAGCCCGCGCACGTGGTCGTTGGCGGCGGAGTAGTAGACGAACGTGCCCTCCCGGCGGCCCTTGACCAGGCCGGCGAGCCTCAGCTTGGCCAGGTGCTGGCTGACCGCCGTGGGCGCCGCGCCGGCGAGTTCGGCGAGGCACGCCACCGACGACTCCCCCTGGAGCAGCGCCCACAGCACCTTGATCCGGGTCGGGTCCGCGAGCAGCCGGAACGACTCGGCGGCCAGGTGCACCTGCTCCTCGTCGGGCATGTCGAAGTCGGACAGCGAGGTGTGCATGGCGCCAGGGTACCCAGCTGTCCCTTTACTTGCGTATCTGCGTGACTGCGCATATATCTTACTGCTGTGACAGCAGAATTCGAGGTCCCCCCACGGGCGGAACCGCGCCGGGCCGGGGTGCGCCGGCGGACCGGGACGTGGTCGCTGCCGGAGGTGCGGTGGGCGGTCGCGGCGACCGCCCTGTTCCTCCTGGGCCTGGCGACCGGGCTCGCCGGTGGCCCCGACCAGCTGTGGTGGGCGCCGCACCTGGCCTGCTGCGCCGCCGGCGGGTGGCAACCGGGCTGGTCCGGCTGCGCGCGCTGCGGGACAGGACCCTGGACGTGGACCTGCTGATGGTCGTGGCGGCGATCGGCGCGGTCTCGATCGGCCAGGTCTTCGACGGCGCGCTGCTGATCGTCGTCTTCGCCGCCTCGGGGGCGCTGGAGGCGGTCGCGACCAAGCGCACCGAGGACTCGGTGCGCGGCCTGCTCGACCTCGCGCCCGAGCGGGCCACGCGGGTCACCGCGACCGGCGAGGAGACCGTGGAGGCCACCCGGCTGCGGATCGGCGACCTCGTCCTGGTGCGGCCCGGGGAACGCGTCGGCGGTGACGGCGAGGTGGTCGGGGGCGCGAGCGAGGTCGACCAGGCCACCATCACCGGCGAGCCGCTGCCGGTGGACAAGCGGCCCGGGGACGGGGTGTTCGCCGGCACCCTCAACGGCACCGGGGCGCTGCGGGTGCGGATCACCCGCTCCCCCGCCGACACCGCGATCGCCCGCATCGTCGCCGTGGTCACCGAGGCGAGCGCGACCAAGTCCCGCGCCCACCTGTTCGTGGAGCAGGTCGAGCAGCGCTACTCGATCGGCATGGTCGCCGCGACGCTCGCGCTGTTCGTCGTGCCGCTGCTGTTCGGCGCGGAGCTGCGGCCGACGCTGCTGCGCGCGATGACGTTCATGATCGTGGCCTCGCCGTGCGCGGTGGTGCTGGCGACGATGCCGCCGCTGCTGTCCGCGATCGCCAACGCCGGCCGCCACGGCGTGCTGGTCAAGTCCGCCGTGGTGCTCGAACGGCTCGGCTCGGTGACGCGGGTGGCGTTCGACAAGACCGGCACGCTGACCGAGGGCGCGCCCCGGCTCGCGGCGGTGCGGCCCGTGCCGGGCGGCCGGTTCGACGAGACCGGACCGACACCGCCGCCGTCCGCGACCTCGTCGCCGGGCTCGAACGCACCGGGCACACCGCGGTGGTCGTCCGGGTCGACGGCCGCCCGGCCGGGGTGCTCGGGCTCGCGGACCGGCTGCGCCCGGACGCCGCGGCCACCGTCGCCCGGATCACCGCCCTCACCGGCGCTCCGCCGGTCCTGCTCACCGGCGACAACCCGCGCGCCGCCGCGCGGCCGGCCGCCGAGGTCGGCATCACCGACGTCCGCGCCGGGCTGCGGCCGGAGGACAAGGTCGCGGCGGTGCGGGAGCTGGAAGCGGGCGGGGACAGGGTGGTCCTGGTCGGCGACGGCGTCAACGACGCGCCCGCGCTCGCCACCGCGCACGTCGGCGTCGCGATGGGGCGCGCCGGGTCCGACCTCGCGCTGGACACGGCGGACGCGGTGATCACCCGCGACGAGCTCGCCACCCTGCCCGCCGTGCTCGCCCTGGCCCGCCGCGCCCGGCGGCTGGTCGTGGCGAACCTCGTCATCGCCGGGGCCTCGATCGCGGTTCTCGTGGCGTGGGACCTGCTGGGCACCCTGCCGCTGCCGCTCGGGGTGGCCGGGCACGAGGGCTCGACCGTCGTGGTGGGCCTCAACGGGTTGCGCCTGCTGCGCGGCGCGGCCTGGCGGCGGGCGGCGAAGCCGGGTGCGGGGGTGTGACCCGCCGAGGTCGTGTGGTCGAGTGCGGCGACGCCCGGGACGACCGGCGCCCCGCGGCGGTCCGCCGTGCGCGGCCCTGCGCCGGCACCGGACGGGGGACGCCGGGTTCGCGGCCGGCGCGCGGTGTGCGCCCGGCTCACCGGCACGAGTACGCAGTTCTGCGGTGATTGGGCCGTTCGGGCACCCACCAACCACCCGAACGCAGGCGGTCCGGGGCGGGTGCCGACGACCCAGCCGGGTGGTTCCCGCGATCGGCGGTGAACGCACCCACCCCGCCGGGGTATTAACGATCGTGCTCCGATCGCCGGATGATCTTCACCCATGAGCAGCGCCACCACATCCGGCACCTGGCCGAGCACCAGCGTCACCCCGCCGAACCTCTCCGGCCTGGGCACCGACCACGTCACCTGGGGCATCCCGGTGGGTGGGGGCAAGAGCGGTTACGTCTTCCGCGGCGGCACGGTGGACGTGCGGCTCGACGGGACGGAGTTCACCCTCGGCACCTTCACCCACGAGAACTTCCCCATCCAGGCGATGCCGGCACCCCAGTTCGACGTCGACCTGACGGTGGCGGTCGTGTTCGACGACGGCACGAAGGCCGACTTCGGCTTCCGGTTCCACCACAACGAGACGCCCAACGTCGGCCCCAACCCCGAGGACGAGGTCGACCTGCCCTCGTTCGTCTCACCGCAGACCGTGACCGTCGACGGCGAGGAGTACGCCGTCGTCATCAGCGGCTTCAAGCAGGGCGGGCAGGTCGTCCGCAAGTTCATCAGCGCCGAGAACGGCGCCAACAGCGCCGACGTGGTCGCCATCTTCGCCAAGGCCGGCCGCCCGGAGATCGCGATCACCCAGGTCCGGCACAAGGGCGAGGTCAAGGGCAGCCAGGCCGACGAGTTCGTCGAGATCGTCAACCGGGGCAGCGCGCCCGGCGACATCTCCGGCTGGGTGCTCGGCGCCGACGACGCGGGCCAGGACTTCGCCTTCCCGCCCGGCACGGTCCTCCAGCCGGGCCAGCGCATCCGGGTCTACACCAACCAGGTGCACCCGCAGTGGGGCGGGTTCTCCTACGGCAAGGGCCGCCCGATCTGGAACGACCAGGGCGACACCGCGAAGCTGCGCGACACCGGCGGCACGACGATCTCGACGCTCGGCTACGGGAAGGCCGCCACGACCGCTCCGTGATCCGGTGGGCGTGCTCCCGCGGGACGTCGTCGACCCGGCGGGCCGCGGGAGCACCACCCCCTGCCGCGCGAGGGGTCACGGCGGGCCCGGCGAGCGGGAACGCACGCGCACCGAGGACCCGCTTCGGGTTGCCGTGGTGTCCGCTGTGGACGGCGGTGGTGGTGACGGCGGTGACGGCGGCGGTCGCGGCCCTCGTCACGCCCCGTCCGCACCCCCGCCGGCCCCGTCCCCCGCCTCCCGCAGCGCGGCCACGGCCCGCTCCAGGTCGGGGTAGACGGCGAACACCTCGTCCATGCGCGTGGCCCGGAACGGCCGCAGCACCGCGCGCTGGTCGGCGACGATGACGAACGAGACGCCGCGCTGGTCGGCGTACCGCGCACCCTCGACCAGCGCCGCCAACCCGCTGGAGGGCAGGAAGGTCACCCCGGTCAGGTCCACCGCCGACGTGGAGGTGACGGTGTCCAGCCAGGGGAGCAGTTCGCGGCGCAGGGCCTCGCTGCCGCGCGTGTCGACCTCACCCGCCAGGCGCAGCACCGGCACGCCCCCGACCGCGAGGGTCTCCACCGACACCCCTTCGACCAGGCTCTCCTCGCTCATCCGTGCACCTCCTCCGCGGGCGCCCACGGCGCCGATGGCCCCGGATCAACAGTAACCGCGCCCCCTCCCCGCCACAGGCCGGCGACCCCTCGGACCAGCCCCGACAGGTCTGATCGAGCCATCGTGTCGGGCCGTGCGGGTGAACCGGACGCGCCGGCGGTCGAGCCGCCCGCGGGATCGGCGGAGGAGCGCCCGGACGGCCCGCGCACCCGGTCCGCTGTCCCGCCGGCCGGACCACTCGGTCACCTGATGAGGTGAGGCACCCGGGTGACGGGTAACGCGCTGCGTCATCCGGACGAGACCCAGTTGTCCGCCGTGGCTCGTTCTGGGCAGTGGCCCGTTCTGGCAGTGGCCGTTCAGGCGGTGGCCGCGGAGGTCTCGCGGCACGGGTGTCGACGCGGGCGCGCAACCGCGCCGGCACCCGGCCGCACACCGGATTCCGCCGACCACGTCCACCGGACCCGCCGTCACCGGCACAATCCAGGGCATGACCAGTCGGCCACGATCGACCGTCCTGCTCGCCTCCCTGTCCCTCGTCCTCGGCCTCACCGCCGCGGCCGCCGCCGACACCGCCGACCCGCTCACGACGGACCTCGACCGCCTGCTGGGCGACCCCCGGCTGGCCTCGTCCGCGGTGGGCCTGGTGGTGCGCGACGCCGACACCGGCGACGCGCTCTACCGCCGCTCGGGCCACACCCGCTTCCAGCCCGGCTCGACCGCGAAGATCGTCACCAGCGCGGTCGCGCTCGACGGCCTCGGGCCCGACCACCGCTGGCGCACCGACCTGGCCACCACGGCGGCCGTGCAGGGCGACGAGCTGGCGGGGGACCTCTACCTGCGCGGCACCGGCGACCCGACCATGCTCGCCCAGGACTACGACGCCCTGGCCGCGCAGCTGGCCGCCACCGGCGTGCGGACCGTCAGGGGTGAACTCGTCGCGGACGACACCTGGTTCGACTCCGTCCCGCTGGCCACCGGCTGGGCGTGGGACGACGAGCCGCACTACTACAGCGCCCAGACCTCGGCGCTGACCTTCGCGCCGGACACCGACTACGACTCCGGCGCCGTCGCCGTCCGGGTCTCCCCCGGCGCCGCGGGCGGCCCCCCGCAGGTGACCGTCACCCCGCCGGTCGCCCTCGACATCCGCAACACCGCCACCACGACCGCCGGCGGCGGCGGGGTCCAGGTGAACCGCGAGCACGGCGGCAACGTCGTGCACGTCAGCGGCTCGATCGCGCCGGGCGCGGCGGCCCAGGCCGCCTACATCTCGGTCGACGACCCGACCACGCTGGTCGCCGGGCTGTTCCGCGCGTCCCTGGCGGCCAAGGGGATCACCGTGACCGGCGGGACCGGGTTCCGCGCGACCCCGGCGGCGGCGCGGGTGCTGGCCACCCGCCAGTCGATGCCGCTGCGCGAGCTGCTGGTGCCGTTCCTCAAGCTGAGCAACAACATGCACGGCGAGGTGCTCATCAAGACGCTGGGGCGCAAGTTCCACGGCCAGGGCACCTGGCCGGCGGGCATCCGGGCGCTGGAGTCCCTGCTGCCCGGCCTGGGCGCGGACCCGCTGACGATGAACCTGTTCGACGGCTCGGGCCTGTCCAGGATGAACGTCCTGTCGCCCGACCTGCTGGCGCAGGTCCTGCGGTCGGCGCGCGCCAAGCCGTGGTTCCGGAGCTGGTACGACGCGCTGCCGGTGGCCGGCCGGTGGGACCGGATGGAGGGCGGCACCCTGCGCGGCCGGATGGCCGGCACCGCCGCGGCGGGCAACCTGCACGCCAAGACCGGCACGCTGACCGGGATCACCGGCCTGGCCGGCTACGTCACCAACGCCGACGGTCGGGAGCTGGTGTTCTCGCTGATGTTCAACAACTTCGTGTCGGGCGTGCCGCGCGACATCGAGGACGCCATCGCGGTGCGGCTGGCCTCCGACCGGGCCGGCCAGTCCCAGCCCGGGGCGCGGGCCCGGCACCGCGACGCGCCGGGCACCGCGCCGAAGGTCGGGCCGGGAACCGGGTCGGACCCGGTGCGGGACCTGGAGTGCTCCTGGACGAAGTCCTGCTGATCCGGTGGGGGCGGTGCGGGCGCACCGCCCCCACCCGGGGTCAGCCCCGCGTGACCGAGGTCAGGTAGCGGTCGGCCAGTTCCGGGTCGAAGAACCACCTCTCCAGGTCGGAGGGGTCGGCGAAGCAGTTGGCGAACCTGCGGGCCACCTCCGGGACCTCCAGCGCCGTGCCGAAGACGCGCATGACGTGCTCGGGCGGCGGCTGGAGCATCGCGTTGGTCCAGCGCGTGGCGTGCCGCGCGCTCTCCCAGTACGCCTCGAACGCCTCGTGCATCCACGCCTCGTCGAACGGCCGGTCGCCGCGCGCCAGGATGCTGTCCACATAGGACGCGGCGCACCGGGCGGCGTTGTTGGAGCCCTGCCCGGTGAGGGGGTCGTTGGCCACCACCACGTCCGCCATGCCCAGCACCCGGCCGCCCGAGGGCAGGACGCCGACCGGCTTGCGCACCACCGGCGCGTAGGCGCCGGTCAGGGTGGCCTTCGGGTCGGTCAGCTCGACCTCGCCGCAGCGCTCGTACTCCCACGGCACGTACTGGCGCACCAGCGACAGGAACCGGTCCAGGTGCTCGTCGGGCCCCGGCCGGTCGTCCCAGCAGTCGAGCGGGCCGCCCGGCAGGCCCTCGAAGAACAGGATGTCGCAGGGGCCGCTGAGGGTGAACCCGGGGATGGCGAACAGCTCGCCCACGCCGGGCACCGCGTTGAACCGCACCGCCCGCACGTCCGGGTGCTCGGGGCGCGGCGCCATGCCGTGCACGTAGGCCACGGACAGGACGCGCTGCGGCGTCCGGTACGGGGACCGCCCGGGGTCGCGGTGGAACGCCTCGACCAGCTCGCCCTTGCCCGCCGCCACCAGCACCAGGTCGTACCGGGCGGTCAGCGCGTCCAGGTCGGAGGTGGTGACGCCGTGGTAGACGACCCGGCCGCCGCGGTCCTCCAGCAGCTCCAGCCAGCCCGCCATCTTCACCCGCTGGTCGACCGACTGGGCGTGGTCGTCCAGCGGGCCCAGCCAGTTCAGCGCCCGCTGCCACCCGCCGTCGTCGGTGGGCGCGCCCACGGACAGGCCGAGGCCCTCGACGCGGGGCGTCCGCTCCTCCCAGAGGTTCAGCTCCAGGTCACGTTCGTGCTGGAGCGCCGGGCCGAACATGCACTGGGTGGACGTGACCCGGCCGGCCCGGATCTCCTCCGGTGTCCGGGCGGACATGACCGTGACGTCGTAATCCCGGCCGACCAGGCCCAACGCGAGTTGTAACCCGGCCTGACCGGCTCCGACGACGAGCACCTTCCGCATTGCCGCCAACCTCTCTGCTCGCGGGGTGGGCCGCCGATCACGCCGGGCCGTACGACGGGGCGAGCTGCATCGTGTACGACACCAGCTCGCGCAGGGCGCCGACGACCGAGGCCCGGTCGCGGGCGTCGCACGTGATCAGCGGGACGTCCGGGGAGATGGCCAGCGCGTCGCGGACCTCGTCCAGGTCGTGCGCCAGCAGGCCGTCGAACATGTTCACGGCGACCACGAACGGGATCTCGGAGTCGTTCTCGAAGTAGTTGATGGCCGCGAACGACTCCTCGACGCGGCGGGTGTCCACCAGGACGACCGCGCCCAGCGCGCCGCGCGACAGGTCGTCCCACAGGAACCAGAACCGGGGTTGACCGGGGGTGCCGAACAGGTACAGCACCAGGTCGTCGGTCAGCGTGAGCCTGCCGAAGTCCATCGCCACCGTGGTCGTGGTCTTGTCGCCGCCGGGGTCGACCGGGTCCACGCCCTCGGCCGCCTCCGTCATCCACGCCTCGGTGTTGATCGGGGGCACCTCGGAGACCGAGCCCACGAAGGTCGTCTTGCCGACCCCGAAGCCGCCGGCGACCACGATCTTCGCCGAAATCGTCAACGGCGCGGCGTCACACGCCCTTGAGCCCATCCAGGATCCTCTCCAGCAGGGACAGGTCGTACTGGTACTCGTGCCCGGTCGGGTGGATGTACACGAGGTCTTGCGCGATCAGGTCGCTGAGCAGCACGCGGATCACCCCGAGCGGGATGTCCAGGTGCGCCGACAGCTCGGCCACGGAGGTGCGCTGCCGGGCGTGCTCGTAGAGCGCCCGGGTCTCCGGCATCATCCGCGCGGCGGCCTGCGGGTCGTGGTTCGGCACCGAGACCAGGGTCTCCACCAGCAGCAGGTGCCGGGGCCTGGTGCGGCCGCGGGTGATGGCGTAGGCGCGGACCCTGGTGCTGCGCTTCGCGCCGGGTGCGGAACCGGTGGCCACAACGATCGCCCTCCTCACGCGCCGGGGCGCCGTGCGGTCACCGTGCGCCGCATGTCGGCCCTCAGCTGCGGGGTCAACGCGTGCCCGGCGTTGTCGACGAACTTGGTCATCTCGTAGCCGATGACCTTCATGTCGCAGGAGGACGAGGTCAGCACGCCCAGGCCGGCGCCCTCGCCGATGTCCATGAACAGGAAGTAGCCGCCGGTGAGGCGGACCAGGATCTGCTCGCAGCCGCCCTGGTCGAACACCGCCGCCGCGTTGCGGGCCAGGCTGAGCATCCCGCTGGAGATGGCCGCCAACTGCTCGGCCGCGTCCGTGCCCACGGTGTCGGAGGCGATGAGCGGCAGGCCGTCGGAGGACAGGATCAACGCGTGCGTCACGCCGTGCACCCGGTGGACGAAGTCGTTGATCAGCCAGCTGAAGTCCGGTGCGGGGTCGGCGGCTCGGTGGTCAGTCGTCACTCGGGTGGTCCTCGTGGTCAGTCATCGTTCGGGTGGTCCTCGCGGCGTGCGTCGTCCGGGCCGCCCTCGCGGAGGTCGCCGCGCAGGTCGCCGCCGAGATCGCCGCTCAGGTCCCCGGGCAGGTCGTCGGGCTCGGGCGGGGTGCCCCGGGCCGCGCGCTCGCCGGCGTCGAAGTCCGCCAGGTCCGTGAAGAACCCGTCGTCGGTGGAGGTCCCGAGCAGGGGCGGGGTGAACGGCGCGGCGAGGTCGGCGGGGCTGTCGGGCACGCGCAGGCTGGTGGGCACGCGGCGGGGCAGCCCGCCGGCGGTCACGCCGCCCGTGCGCGGCGCGTCGGGGCCGCCGGGTCGGGTGTGCGGGGACCTGGCGTGCGCGGGCGGGCGCCGCGGCGTCGGGGACGGGGGAGGGAGCGCGGCGCGGGGCGGCGCGTCGGGTTCGGGCGGCCGCGTGAAGGAGACCGGGGGCGCCTCGCGGACCAGGCCGGCGGGCAGCAGGACCGACGCGGTCGTGCCGTGCGGCGCGCGGCGGCCCAGCCACACGCGCACCCCGTGCTTGTCGGCCAGCCGCCGCACGACGGCCAGGCCCATGTGCTCGATGGCGGCGCTGTCGAGGGCGGGCGCGGTGGACAGCCGCTCGTTCAGCCCGGCCATCCGCTCCTGCGGCAGGCCGATGCCCATGTCCTCCACGCGCAGCAGGATGCTGCCGTTCTCGGTGATGTGGGCGCTGACCGTCACCGGCGAGCTGGGCGGGGACTGGGCGGTGGCGTTGTCGAGCAGCTCGGTGAGCAGCCGGCTGACGTCGTCGGCCGCGAAGCCGACCACCGCCAGCGGCGCCACCCGGCCGACGTCCACCCTCGGGTAGCGCTCGATCGCCGAGATCGCGGCGCGGATGACGTCGACCAGCGAGGCGGTGTCCTCGGCGGCGGCGCCGGCCTCCTCGCCGGCGAGCACGCGCAGGTTCTCGGCGTTGCGGCGCAGGCGGGTGGCGAGGTGGTCGAGGCGGTAGAGCCGGTCCAGGGCGTCGGGGTCCTGCTCCTCGGCCTCCATGCGCTCCAGTTCCGCCAGCAGGGAGTCGAGCAGGTTCAGGTCGCGCAACGCGATGCCCGCGCAGACGCCGGCCAGCACGTCGTCGCGGGAGCCGTCGGTGGGCGGGGACCCGGCGGGTGGGGACCCGGCCGGTCGGGGTGTCGAGGGAGAGGCTGGGGGCGGGAGTGGGCGGGAGGGCGGGCGGCGGGGTTCGAGGAGGTCGGCGACGGTGCCCCGCGCCTGGTCGAGCAACGACCTCGCGCCCTGCCTGCGGTACTGGTCCAACAGCGACCGCACTCGACTCACCACGCGCACTCCGCACGGACGTCTTCGGTCAACACCGCGTCAACTCTAGTCACGCAACGGCGTCGTTCAAGACAGACGGTAATCAAATACACTCTTTCGAGTGCGGACAGTGATCACCCTCCGGGCATGGACCGCTGGTCACACCGCGCGTGGTGGCGTCCCGTGTCGATTCGACGGCGGTCGAACCCGATCGCGGTCGGGTGCGCGCGGGCGTGGCGCTTGGCCGGTGCCGGGTCCCTCCGGTCTGATGGTGCGGTGTCGACGAGTGGGGACGGTCCGGGGTTACCGGGCGGGGATCGGTCGGGGGGTCCGGCGGGGCGGAACGAGCTCGGCGGGGTGGTGGTCGGGTCGGTGGTGCAGGCCGGCTCGATCGGCGGGGACGTCCACGTCCACCCGGCCGTGCGGGAGCAGCCGCCCCCGCGCCAACTGCCGCCCGTGCCCGCGCGCTTCGTCGGCCGCGCCGCCGAGCTGGAGCGGCTGACCTCGCTCCTGGACGCGGCGGAGGCGGGCGGCGCCGCGCCGGTCCTGGCCCTGAGCGGGGCCGGCGGGATCGGCAAGACGTGGCTGGTGGTGCGCTGGGCCTACCGGCACCTGGACCGGTTCCCCGACGGGCAGCTGTTCGTCGACCTGCGTGGTTTCAGCCCGGACAGCGACCCGATGGAGATGGGCGTCGCGGTGCGCGGGTTCCTCGACGCGCTCGGCGTGGAACCCGGGCGCATACCGACCGACCTGCACGCCCAGGCCGCCCTGTACCGCAGCCTGGTCGCCGGGCGGCGGATGCTGATCGTGCTGGACAACGCCGCGACCGCGGAGCAGGCCGCTCCCCTGCTGCCGGGCGGGCGGTCGTGCGTGGTGGTGACGACCAGCCGCCGCACGCCCAACACCCTGGTCAGCAGGCACGGTGCCCACCACCTGAGGCTGGACCCCCTGGCCGTGGACGAGTCGCACGAGCTGCTGACCGGTTGGCTGGGCGCGGACCGGGTCGCCGCCGAGCCGGACGCGGTGGCCGAGCTGGTGGGGTTCTGCCGGGGTTTCGCCCTGGCGCTGGGCCTGATCGCCGGGCACGCCCACACCCACCCCGGCGCGCCGCTGGCCCGGCTCGCCGGCGAACTGCGCGAGTTCGGGTTGGACGTGCTGGACGACGACGACCCGGCGGCGAGCCTGCCCAAGGTCCTGTCCTGGTCCCACCGCGCCCTGTCGGCCGAGCAGCAGCGGGTGTTCGGCCTGGTCGGCATCGCGCCCGGCCCGGACCTGGCCCTGCCGGCGGCGGCCGACCTGACCGGGCTGCCCCCGGTGCGGGCGAAGCGGGCGCTGCGCGGGTTGGAGGAGGCGTCCCTGCTGGACCAGGACGCGCGCGGCCGCTACGCGATGCACGACCTGGTGCGCGGCTGGGCGGTGGCCGTGGCGCACGAGGACCTGCCCGACGAGGAGCGGGACGCGGCGCTGAGGCGGGTGCTGGACTCCTACGCGCACGTCGCGTGCGCCGCCGACCGGTTGCTGGCCCCGCACCGGCTGCCCGTGCGGCTGGACCCGCCGGTGCCGGGGGTCCGGCCCGAACCGCCGGCGGACGCCGCCGCGGCCATGGCGTGGCTGGAGGTCGAGCACCCCAACCTGCTGGCGGCCCAGAACGTCGCCGTCGCCGGCGGGCGGCACCGGGTGGCGTGGCTGTTGGCGTGGGCGCTGGACTCGTTCCACGGGCGGCGCGGGCACCTGCGGGACCGGGTGACGACGTGGCGGGTGGCGGTGGGGGCCGCGGCGCACCTGCCGGAGCACGTGCTCGGGGTGCGGGCGTCGCGGTTCCTCGGGCGGGCGCTGGCACACCTGGGGTCGCACGAGGAGGCGGTGCGGCACCTGCACCGGGCCCTGTCCTCGGCCGAGGAGCACCGCGACAACTCCGAGTTGGCCCAGACGCACCGGATGCTGGCCTGGGCCTGGGGGCAGCAGGACGAGGACCGATTGGCGGTGGACCACGCGGCGCGGGCCCTGGAGCTGTTCCGCGCGCTCGACCAGCCGGTGTGGGAGGCCGACGCGCTGAACCAGTTCGGCCGGCACGCGGCCCGGTTGGGGGAGCTGGAGGACGGTCGCGCGCACTGCCGGGCCGCGCTGGAGCTGTACCGGGGGCACCACAACCCGGACGGCGAGGCGGCGACGTCGGTGAGCCTGGGGTACATCGAGCACCGGACGGGCCGGCACGAGCGGGCCGCGGGGCACTACGAGCACGCGCTGGCGCTGTACCGGGCGTTGGGGAACACGTACATGTCGGCCGACGTGTTGCGGGACCTCGGTGGGTCCTACGCGGCGCTGGGGCGGGGCGAGGAGGCCCGGGGGGTGTGGTCGGAGGCGTTGGAGCTGTACCGGCGGCAGGGGCGGGAGGAGGAGGTGGCGGTGGTTCGGGGGTACCTGGGGTCGTAGGTGGTGGTCCGCGAAATCCGGCGACACCGGCGGCCGGCCCCGCCAGGATGGCCGGTGTGGAGGAGATCGAGGTCGTCGTCGCCCACCGCCAACGCGCGACGCTGCGCGTCGGCGACGTGTTCCTGAAGGTCGACGTCGACCCGGCGCACGCCGATGTCGAGGTGCGGGCGATGGCGATGGCGCCGGTACCGACCCCGGCCGTCCTCTGGCGGGAGCCGCCCGTGCTCGCGATCGCCGCCGTGCCCGGCGAGGCGCTCGGCGTGCTCGGCGAACCGTCGACCGCGTCGCCGGCGGCGTGGGCCGCGGCCGGTGCCGCCGTGCGGAGGCTGCACGACGCGCCGGTGCCGCCGTGGCCGGGACCCCGGCTCGACGACCTGGCCGCGGAGCTCGACGAGGAGTGCGCGTGGCTGCTCGCCAACGCCGTCCTGCCCGCCGAGGTGGTCCGGCGCAACCGGGAGATCGCCGAGGCCGCGCTCCGGCCGTGGGAGCCGGTGTTCATCCACGGCGACCTCCAGATCACCCACGTGTTCGTCGACGGGGACGAGGTCACCGGGGTCATCGACTGGTCCGAGGCCGCCCCCGGTGACGCCATGTTCGACCTGGCCGTCCTGACGCTCGGGCACGAGGACCGCCTGGACGACCTGCTCGCCGGCTACGGCGCCGGCGCGGACCGGGACGTGATCCGCGCCTGGTGGTCGTTGCGCGCCCTGACCGCGTCGCGCTGGCTGATCGAGCACGGCTTCGACCCGGACACGCCGGGGTGCGAGTTCGACGTGCTGCGGGCCCGGGCGCGGGAAGCCTAGCCGGCCAGCACCTGCTCGCGCAGGACGTCGGCGTGGCCGCAGTGGTGGGCCAGTTCCCGCAGGACCTGGAGGTAGACCCAGCGCAGCGTGCGCGGTCCGGCGCGGTGGCCGGTGACGACGGTGTCCAGCGGCAGGTCCGCGACCGCTTCCCTGGCGGTGGCGCAGGCTTCCCGGTGGGCCGCGGTGACCGAGGCGACGGTGTCCTCGGCGGTGAGCCGGAAGGAGTCGTCCGGGGTGCCCACCAGGCCGAGTTCCCGGCGGGGCGTGCCGCCCACGCACTCCTCGAACCACACCCGCTGCATCCACGTGACGTGCTTGAGCAGGCCCAGCAGCGTCGTCGCCGACGGGACCAGGCGGCGGCGGGCCTGTTCCTCGGTGAGGCCGTCGAGGGCGGCCTCGACGGCGCCGCGGTACTCCTCGGTGAACGCGTCGAGCTGCGTGCGCTCGTCGGCCAGGGGCACGTCGAACGAACCCATCCGGGTCTCCTCGCGTCGTGGGCGGTGGGGTCAGGTCCTGAGGTGGGAGGCGCCGTTGAGGTCGAGGACGGTGCCCGATGCCCACTCGGCGGCGGGCGAGGCCAGGTAGACCACCGCCGCCGCGACCTCCTCCGGCTCGGCGACCCTGTTGAACGGGCTTTGGGCGCGGACCTCGTCGGTCACCATGTCCGACACCCGGTCGGTCGCCACGAAGCCGGGTGCCACCGAGGTGACGGCGATGCCGTGCGGGGCGAGGGCGACGGCCAGCGACTGGCCCAGGGAGTGCAGTGCCGCCTTGCTCGCGCCGTAGGCGGGCATGTCGGGTTCGCCGCGGAAGGCCCCGCGTGAGCCGACGTTGACGATCCGGCCCCGCACGCCCCGGTCGATCATGTGGTGGGCCACGCGGTGGGACATGTTGGCGGCGCCGAAGACGTTGACGTCGAAGGTCCTGCGCCACAGGGACTGCCACTCGTCGTACGAGCTGCCGGCCAGGGAGCCCAACTCCACCAGGCCGGCGTTGTTCACCAGGACGTCGATGGCGCCGAGTTCCCCGGTGGCCGCGGTGACCGTCCGGGCGACGGCCTCGGGGTCCGCCAGGTCAACGTCCGCCGAGGACAGGGCGATCACCCGGTCGCCCTGCTCGCGGAACGCGTCGGCGATCGCCGCGCCGATGCCCCGGCTGCCGCCGGTGACGAGGACTCCCCGGCTCACTTGGCGAACACCTGCGACTCGTCCTTGAACGCCTTGAACTCCAGCGCGTTGCCCGCCGGGTCGCGGAGGAACATCGTCCACTGCTCCCCCGGCTCGCCCGCGAACCGCAGGTAGGGCTCGATGACGAACTCCGTGCCGGCCGCGCGCAGCCGGTCGGCCAGGGCGTGGAACTCGGGGGTGGGCAGGATCAGGCCGAAGTGCGGGACCGGCACGTCGTGGCCGTCGACCGGGTTGCGGCCGGAGTCGCCGCGCGCGCCGGGCACGACGTGGGTGACGAGCTGGTGGCCGTAGCAGTTCCAGTCGACCCAGGCTTCGGCCGAGCGGCCCTCGTCGAGGGCCAGCACGCCGCCGTAGAACTCGCGGGCCCTGGTCAGGTCGTCGACGGGGATGGCGAGGTGGAAGGCGGGTCTCATGCCCCCACGATTGACCAGCTGATGTCCGAATGTCAACATTGCCCTCCATGGAGCTGCGCAAGGCCGACCGGCGGGGTCTCGCGGGCGAGGCCGCCGACCGCATCCGGGAGGCGATCCTCGCGGGGGTGTTCCCGCCGGGCTCGCCGGTGCGCGAGGTCGAGCTGGCCGCGTCGCTCGACGTCAGCCGGGGCTCGGTCCGGGAGGGCCTGGCCGTGCTGGAGCGCGAGGGGCTGGTGCGCAGCGCCTGGCACCGGGGCACCAGGGTGGTCGACCTGACGGTCCGGGACGCGCGGGAGGTGTACTCGGTGCGGGCCGCGCTGGAGGGGCTGGCGAGCCGCACCGCGATCGGCCGCGTGGACCTCGCCGCCCTGGACGGGCTGGTCGACGCCATGGCCGGGCGGCTGGCGGCGGGCGCGCCCAGCGAGGAGCTGCTCGCCCTGGACATGGGCTTCCACGACGAGGTCTACGCGGCGGCGGGCAACCGGCGGCTGCTGGAGGCGTGGCGGGCCGTGCGGTCCCAGGTGCACCTGTTCCAGCTCACCCGCATCCGCCTGGGGCACCAGGGGTACCGGGCGGTGGTCGTCGAGGAGCACCGGGACCTCGTCCGGCTGCTCGGGGCGGGGGACGGCGAGGCGGTCACCCGCTTCGCCGAGGAGCACGTCCACTCGGCGCTGCGGGTGCTGGTCGACCAGCTCGACCGGGCGCCGCGGGAGGTGTGGCGGCAGGCGGCCCGGGGCCCCGACTTCCGGCGGGTCGTGCGGGGAACACGAGCGGCACGCGGTTCCCCCCGGCGGCGGCCGAGTCTTTTCACCCGTGAACCGCCGGCCGTGTATCCAGCGCCGCCCAGCCCCCTCTTCTCCTGTGTCGGGGATCCCGGTTGGGGAGCCGGACCCGCGACGCAGGGGGATCGCGCGCCACCCGCCCTCCGGGGCGGGTGTGCCGCGCGACGCGACCTCGCCGGGGGGCGATTCCATGACCGAACTCATCACCACACCCAGCACCACCGCGCCCGCCGCCGGGCCTGCCACCGCGCCCGCCGCCGGGCCACCGACGTTCGGGCTCACCGCCTTCCTGGACCCGCTGCGGGTGCCACCGGTGATCCGCTCGCACTCCTGGCGGCACCGCGACACGATCACCATGCCCATGGTCCGCACCACCGCGCACCTGCACTCGCAGCTGCCGCCCACCGCGCTGTGGACCTACGACGGGCACTTCCCGGGCCCCACCATCGAGGTGCGCGCCGGGCACCTGTTCCGCGTGTCCTGGACCAACCGGATCGAGGGGACCATCCCGCTGGTGGCCGCGAGGGCGCCGCTGGCCTCGGCCCCGCAGAACAGCCCCGGCTTCCGCAACCCGGACGGCTCGCTGCCCGACGGCGTGGCGCTGGTCGACGGCGTGGCCGACCTGCCCGCGTGGACGGTCGTGCACCTGCACGGCGCCCACACCGGCGGCGGCAACGACGGCTGGGCCCACAACGCCGTGCTCGCGGACGCCTCGCAGCTGGCCGAGTACCCGAACCGGCAGCAGGCCACCACCCTCTGGTACCACGACCACGCCATGGCGGTCACCCGCTTCAACGTCCACGCGGGCCTGGTCGGCGTGTACCTGGTCCGCGACGACGAGGAGGACGCGCTCGACCTGCCCTCGGGCGAGCACGAGGTACCGCTCGTGATCACCGACCGGAACCTCGACACCGACGCGTCGGGCGCCCTCACCGGGCAGCTGCTCTACAAGGTCCCCTACCTGACCACCGCCGCGGGGCAGGTGCTGCACCTGCCGTTCACCGGACCGTTCACCCTGGTCAACGGGCGGATCTGGCCGCACCTGGACGTCGAGGCCCGCTGGTACCGGTTCCGGGTGGTCAACGCCTCGAACGCGCGCACCTACCAGCTGCGCCTGGTCGACGACGAGACCGGCGAGGCGCTCGACGACGCCGCCCGCCAGATCGGCACGGACGGCGGCCTGCTGCCCGCGCCCGCCCCGCTGCCGGAGGGCGGCCTGGTGCTGGCCCCGGCCGAGCGGGCGGACCTGCTGGTCGACTTCTCACGGCTGCGCGGCAGGCGCGTGCGGCTGACCAACGCGCACCCGACGGCGGCCCCGGAACCGGCCGTCATGCAGTTCCGGGTGGAGGACCGCCACCGGCACGACCGCTTCCGGCTGCCCGCCGAGCTGTCGGCCTCCTACGTCCGGCTCCACCACGGCACCACGGTGCCCGAGGACCACGACCACGTGTTCGTCGGGCTGGTGCCGCCCGGCACGGCGGGCGAGGGCCACCCGCAGCTGTGGGAGCTCCAGGAGATCACCGACCCGGACCGGCTGCCCGCCGAGCTGCCCGCGCCGGGGATCGTCCAGCTCACCGACCCCGCCACCGGGCGGGTGCGCACGTTCGAGCGGGTCGCGAGCCTGTTCGACGACACCACCAGCGTGTTCATCGACCACGGCCGCTGGGCGGTGTGGCACTTCCTGCACCTCGGCGGCCCGGCCCACCCGATGCACGTCCACCTGAGCCAGTTCCAGGCCCTCACCCGAACCCGGTTCCCGAGGGACGCGGCGACGGGCAACGTCACGGGCTTCGACGTCGCCACCGGCGGCACCACCGCCCCGCTGCCGGTGCCCGAGCCGGGTCGGCCGCTGGACCCGCAGGAGGAGGGCTGGAAGGACACCTTCCTGGTGGGCCCCGGCGAGTGGCTGGCCATCGCGGGCCGCTTCGAGGGCGCGACGGGCAACTTCATGTACCACTGCCACATCCTCGACCACGAGGACGAGGGCATGATGCGGCCCTTCGTGGTCATGCCCGCCGAGGCGGCCCGCTTCCACGTGCACCGCTTCGGCGGCGGGCACCACCACGGCGAGGCGGCGGACGACACCCGGAGCGCCGCGCGGAAGACGGCCTGAGCCCAGGGCCGGCGTGATCCTGGGCCGGCCTGATCCTGGGCCGGCGGAACCCTCCGGCACCTGCGCGCGACCCGTGCCGACGAGGGCTTCCGCCGCCCCGGGGTCCCGGCTCCGACGACCTCCCGCCCTCCTCCACCGGCACTCCGACAGCACTCCACCGGCACCGGTCGCCCGCGATCGACGGCGGCCCGCGCGCCGCCCCCGGCGGCCCCACCGCCCTGCCCTAGGCTGTGATCACCGCCGACCGGCATCGCCGCTGGTGCGGCCAACGCCGACCGGACGCCGAGGTCGGCACCGCACCGCTGCCGGCGCAGCGCACCGCCGCCGACGTCCGCAGCGCACCCCGGGGAGGTCGTCACGACATCCGTCGAGGCGCCGGACGCGCCGCGCCCCAGCCCGGTCCGCGACGCCCTGTCGCGCTACCGCCGGTCGTTGAGCAGCGTCGGCCTGGTGTTCGCGCTGGTGTTCTTCGCCTGGTCGATGACCCCGTCGCTGCTGCCCCGCCCCTGGTACCTCCAGGGCGTCGCCGCGGGCATCTGCTCGGCCACCGGCTACCTGGCGGGGGTGGGCGTGGCGCGGTTCGCGCGGGCACTGGGTCTGCGCCCGCGGTGGTCGGAGCCGACCCGGCGGCGCGGCAACGCCCTGCTGGCGGCCGGCGTCGGGGTGTGGGTGCCGGTGTCGCTGCTGCTCGGGGCGCACTGGCAGGAGCAGGTGCGGGAGCTGGTGGGGGTGCGCAGCGACGAGCGGTCCTACTACGGGTTGGTGCTGGCGGTCGCGGTGGCGGTGGCGGTCGGGCTGCGGGACGTGGCGCTGCTGCTGCGCGCGGCGTCGCGGCGGCTGGCGGCGGCGGGGTCCCGGTTCGTGCCGCCGGCGGTCGCCCGGCTGACCGGCGCGGCGGTGGTGACCATGCTCGCGCTGCTGGTCGTGGAGGGCGCGCTGGTCAACGGTTTCCTGGCGGTGGTCAACCGGCTCGCGGCGACGGCCGACCGCACCGACCACCCCGGTGTGGTGCGCCCGGTGGCGCCGGAGCGCTCGGGGTCGCCGGTCTCGCGGGTGCCGTGGAAGACGCTGGGCAAGGAGGGTCGCGCGTTCGTGGCGGGCGGCCCCACGGCGGCCGAGCTGAGCGAGTTCACCGGCCGCCCGGCCCTCACGCCGATCCGCGTCTACGGCGGGCGGTCCTCGGCGGGGTCGCTGTCCGAGGTGGCGGGGCTGGTGGTGGCCGAATTGGAGCGGACGGGGGCGTTCGACCGGGCGGTGCTGGCCGTGGTCACCACCACCGGCACCGGCTGGGTGGACCCGGCGGCCACCGAGGGGTTGGAGTACCTCTACGGCGGCGACACCGCGATCGCCGCCCTCCAGTACTCCTACCTGCCCAGCTGGGCCGCGTTCGTGGCCGACCGGGAGAGCCCGCAGGCGGCGGGCGCGGAGCTGTTCGACCAGGTCCACGCGGCCCGGGAGCGGCGGCCGCCCGACCGCAGGCCCGAACTCGTCGTCTACGGCGAGAGCCTCGGCGCCTTCGGCGGCCAGGCGGCGTTCGACGGGCTCGGGGACATGACCACCCGCACCTCCGGCGCGCTGTGGACGGGCACCCCGAACTCGACGCGGGTGTGGGAGGACCTGACCGCCGAGCGCGACCCGGGTACCCCGCAGCGGTTGCCCGTCGTGGACTCCGGGGCCGCCGTGCGGTTCGCCGACGACCCGGGCGACCTGGACCTGTCCGCGCCGTGGGGCGGCAGCCGCGTGGTGTACCTCCAGCACGCGACCGACCCGGTCGTCTGGTGGTCGCCCCAGCTGCTCACCCGCCGCCCCGACTGGCTGGCCGAGCCGCGCGCCCCGGACGTCAGCCCGCAGATGACGTGGTTGCCCGCGATCACCTTCTGGCAGTTGACCATGGACCTGGTGTTCGCCGCGGACGTGCCGCCGGGGCAGGGCCACCACTACGGGCCGGTGGAGACGGTCGAGGCGTGGGTCCACGTCCTGGACCCGCCCGGCTGGACCGCGGCGGACACCGAGCGGTACCGGGAGCTGGTGGAGGGGCGGTGAGCCGGCGCGGCGGGGTGCGGGCGGCGGGGTGCGGGCGGCGGGGTGCGGGGTGCGGGCAGCGGGGTGCGGGCAGCGGGGTGCGGGCAGCGGGGTGCGGGCAGCGGGGTGCGGGCAGCGGGGTGCGGGCAGCGGGCGGCTACGTGCGGGGAGCCGGGCGCCGGGCCCGCACCCGGCGGTAGCTCCAGCCCAGCAGGGCGAGCAGGACGAGCCCGGACAGGATGAGGCTCGACCCGGTGCTCCAGCCGCCGAAGGGCAGCGACCGCACCACGCCCCACACCACGCCGGCCGCGATGAGCAGCAGCCCGGCGGTCACGGAGCCGGCGATGCGCAGCGGCGAGGAGACGCTGTCCTCGGCCGCCTTCATGGCCCGGTCGCGCACCGGGTCGACGTAGCGCTCCAGGGCGGGGAACTCCGAGGCGAGCACGATCAGCCCCGCCAGCACCAGCAGCAGCCCGGGTCCGGGCAGCACCAGCAGCAGCACCCCCACGACGAGCAGCGCCGAGCCCACGACGACGACGCCCACCTGCTTCACCGGCTTGCCGACTCCCACGTGCGGCCCTCCCTCGCGTTCCCGCCCAGTGTGCCGAGTCCGGGACGCGCACGCGCGCCGAGAGGGGCGTTCGCGCCGGTCCTGGTCGCGGGGTACCCGGGGCCGAGCCCCACCTCACCTGGGGTGCGCCGCGTCGGCCCCGCGCCGCGCCGCGTCGGCCCCCTCCGTCGAGAGGTGCAGCGCCCCGTCCTCCCCCGGCACGCACGCCGCCTCCCGCTCGGCGGTGCCGAGGAACAGCCCGACGCAGCCGGCGACCTGCTCGTGCCCCGCGGCGTTGGGGTGGAAGGATTCCACACTGGCGTGCTCGACGCGCTCGGCGTCGGCGAAGCCGTCCCAGTCCAGGGTGAGCCGGGTGAACCACTCGTGCTCCGGGTGCTCGCCGCCCGTGCACGCCTCGTGCCCGTGCCCGGCGCGGGACAGGTCGAGGAAGCGGGCGTCGGCGCGGTCGGCGGCGGTGCGCAGCGCGGCGGACAGGTCGGGCACGGCGTGGTCCCGGATCCAGGCCAGGTCCTCGGTGAGGAAGGGGCAGCCGCTGAGGTTGCGCAGCTCCTCGGGGATGTCCGGGGTCAGCGGCGAGGCGTAGGACAGCTGGACCAGCTGGTAGTCGCCGTCCCGGTAGCCGGCGTCGGCCAGGGCCCGCCGGACGTCGGCGAGCGCGCGGGCGACCTTGGGCACCACGGCGTCCAGGCGCTGCCGCCAGTCCCGCTCGATCTCGCCGCGGCACGGCGTGGCGAGCTTCAGCCTGGCGTTGAGGCAGTCGGACATGAGCCGGGAGAAGCGGGGGTCGTCGTTGGCGCCGACCGCGACCAGCACGGCGGCGACGCGGTGGGTCCGGGCGAGTTCGGTGAGCCGCCGCGCCTGGCTGGGCTCGGTCCACTGCGCGGTGCCGTCCAGGGTGACGTCCTCGGTGGCGGCCCCGGAGCAGGCGAGGTTGACCTTGGCCTCCACGCCGGGCACGTCGATCCGGTTGACCAGGGCGTTGCCGGAGCGGTGGCACCAGTTGCCCCGCACGCCGTCGGTCTCGGGGGCGTAGTCGCCCGCGCCCTCGCCGGAGGTCGTGCTGTCACCCAGGGTCACCACGGTCAGCGGGCCGTTGCCGGGTGGGCCGGACGGGTCCGTCGCGCCGCCGACCTCCAGGAACAGCGCCGTGCCGATCACGCCCGCCACCCCGGCCAGTGCGCCGAGCAACCAGTACCTCGCGCGTGCCACCGTTGATCGCCTCCCGCGCCGGTCACCGCGGACCGCGGTCGCCTCCGGTCCTCGCGGGGTGGACTGCCCCGGGCGGGCCGGTTCAGTCCGCGAACGGCCGGGTGGATGCGAACCTGTTATGCGGCATCCGTGCTGGTCACAGCCAGTTTCCCGGTCGCGTGGAAAACCACCCGATGGTGGAGGTCGCGGCGCCCCGGATCGCCACTTTCGAGGGATCGTCGGGCGGGGCGGTGACCACCGCGCTTGACCTTGTGGCAACCACAGGGATGACGATGGGGGCATGTTGTCGATCGGCGAGTTCAGCGAGATGTGCCACCTGTCGCCCCAGGCGCTGCGGTTCTACCACGCCAGGGAGCTGCTGGTGCCGGCCGAGGTGGACGAGCGGACCGGTTACCGCGGGTACTCGTTCGACCAGGTCGAGCAGGCGATGGTGATCACGGTCCTGCGCGGGGCGGGGATGGGCGTGGAGCTGGTCCGGCGGGCGCTCGACGAGCCCGACGCGGCGCCGGGGCTGCTGCGGCGGCACGAGGAGGAGGTGCGGCGCCTGCGGCGGGCCCAGGACGAGGCGCTCGGCGACGCGCGCGAGCTCCTCGGCTCGTGGCCGGAGGTGCGGCGCCGCTCCGTGCCCGCGATGACCGTGGCGTCCAAGCCGGTGCCCGGTCCGGTGGCCGCGCGGGACCGGTACGACTGGGCCGAGGTGGACGACGCCACGACCGCCGCGGTGCGGGAGGTGGTCGGGGCGGTGGAGTCGTGCGGGGCCGAGGTGTCGGGGCCGCCGTGGCGGTCCTGGGCGGCCGAGACCCCGGAGCAGAAGCGGCGGGGCCTCACCGCGGAGGGACCGCACTGGCTGGTGAAGGTGCCCTTCGTGACCGCCGGGGCGGCGGTGCCGGCCTTGCCGGGCGACATCGAGGTCCAGCCCTTCGCGGCCCGGGAGGAGCTGTCGATCCTGCTGCCGGGCCGGGACTCGGTGGCCAAGTTCGGCACCGCGCTCTCGCGCCTGGTGGCGCACCCCCTCGACGCCGCCTACGTCGACATGTCCCGGATGCGGCACGTGCTGCACGAGCACGGCGTGGAGACGGCGGTGGCGATCCGCGCGCTGGACGGGACCGGGGACGCGGGGTGACGCAACCCCTTTCCCGAAGAATTCGACCCCTGATCTTCGACTGGCACCACAGAACCAACGGGCAATGATATCGAGATTTCTTGACAGCCCTCCACGCCGTCCCCAGCATGAGACGTGGAACACACCGGACGACCGGTTTCGGGAAATCGTCCGGCGAGCGCATGGGGGTTTGCACGTGAAGTTCCAGCGAGCAACGCTGATCGGCGGTCCGACCGAGCTGCCCGAGGTGGAGCGGGTGTGCGAGGTGACGAACCTCGACGACAAGGTCAAGGTCAGCTACGGCGCCGGTTACGAGCACTTCAGCCACAGCGGTGAATTCGACCGGCGGGACGGTGAGACGCTCGCCGTGTTCACCTGGTCCGGTCGGACGCGCATCGCCGAGTGATCGGGAACGCGGAGGGGCCGGTCACCCGGGTGACCGGCCCCTCCGCGTTCCCCCGCCGGTCTCCCCCGCCCTTTCCGCCACCCCGGCCACCCCGGCCACCCCGCTCCGCAGTCATCCGGCGGGCGGGTACTGGTCCTGCTTGAGCAGCCGCGCCAGGTGCGCGGCGTTGGCGGCCAGCTTCCGGTTGGTCGAGGCCACCGCGTCGGGGGTCTGCTCCAGGTCCAGGTAGTCCTTGGGGTTCATCGCCTCGTTGTTCCAGTAGGTCCCGCCGTTGGCCGGGATGGTGAACCCGACGTCGTTGAGTGCCTGGAAGCAGTCGGCGATGATCTTGTGGGCGCCGTCCTCGTTGCCGACCACCGCGACCACGGCGACCTTGCCCCAGGTCAGCAGGCGGCCCTCGTCGTCGGTCTCGGACAGCTCGGCGTCCAGCCGTTCCATCACCCGCTGGGCGACGCTGGAGGGGTGGCCCACCCAGGTGGGCGTGGCCAGCAGCAGGATGTCGGCGGCCAGGACCCGGTCCCGGATCGCGGGCCACTCGTCACCGCCGCCCATGTCCTTCTCGACCCCGGGGCGCACGTCGTGGTCCACCACGCGGACGAGGTCGCCCCGGACGCCGTGGCCGGCCAGCTCGTCGAGCACCTGGCGGGCCATCTTGTCGGTGCTCGACGGCGCGGGCGAGGGTTTGAGGGAACAGGTCAGGGCGAGCGCGGTGAGCGTGTGTTCAGCCATGGGGGGCACCTACCCCGTGTCGGGGCCGCCGAACCCGGGGACCTCCGGTCCGGGGTCACCCGGCGGCGCGGATCACCCGGCGACCCGGGTCACCCGACGGCGCGGGTCACCCGGCGGCGCGGCGGACCAGGTCGGCGAACACACCGGGGTCGTCGTGCTCGACCACCGGGAACCCGGCGCCCGGCTTGCCCTCCCAGCGCAGCTCGACGCCGGGGTTGTGCACGTCGGAGCCGTCGGCGAAGAACAGGTGCGGGCTGCCCTGCACGGCGTCCCGGTGGGTCCGGGAGTCGCGCGTCATCGGCCCGCGCGCCCGCCCGTCGTCGAGGGCCTCGGCCAGGGCGTCGGCGTCCACGTGGGCGCAGCCGCGGGCGACGTCGAGGATCTCGTGGCGCAGCGACACGCACCGGCTGTCGCGGAACAACGCCTGCCGCAGCGCCACGTCCAGCTCCTCGGTGGCCTGGGGCGACTGCTCCTTGGCCGCCTGCACGGCCTCGTTCGCGGGGGCGGTGGTCACCGGCCAGGTCGACGGGTCGGCCTGCCAGTTCTTCCACTCCAGCGCGGGTTCCAGCGCGCCCACCACGGGGATCTCGGAGTCGATGAGCGCCCTGGGGATCGGGCCCCCGTTGACCTCCTCCAGCGGGAAGCACCGGTGGTCGAGGTGGACCCGGTCGGTCAGCCCCAGCTCGTCCCGGGCGCGCAGCAGCCGCACGATCGCCACCGCCGACCACGGGCACGCGATGTCGGTGTAGATGACGATGGTCCCCGGTCGCACGTCGGGTCGTGGCACGTCTTACCTCCTGGTCGCCTCCCGGCCCGGGTACCCGTGGGGCCGGGCGGCGAACCGGCGCCCGGGGACGGCGCGGGCGCCGGCGCACGGTGGTCTTCAGGCCGGTCCGTCGTCCCCCAGGTGCTGCTCGGCGCGGCCGGCGGAGGTCCTGGTGGAGGTGCCGCCGAGCTGGCGGGCGGTGTTGACCAGGCCCTCCATGCTGAACGCCTGGGGCGTGTTGCCCATGTGGCGGCCGGTGGCGGTGTCGTACTCCTCGCTGAGCAGGCCGACGTCGTTGCGCAGGTCGAGCAGCCGTTCGAACAGCTCGCGGGCCTCGGTCTCGCGGCCGGTGCCGTGCAGGGCGTCGGCGAGCCAGAACGTGCAGGCCAGGAACGCGCCCTCGTCGCCGGGCAGGCCGTCGACGCCGCCGTCGGCGTCGGTGCGGTAGCGCAGCACGAAGCCGTCCACGCACAGCTCGCGGCGCACCGCGTCGACGGTGCCGCGCACGCGCGGGTCGTCCCAGGGCAGGAACCCGACCCTGGGGATGAGCAGCAGGGCCGCGTCCAGGCCCTGCGAGCCGTAGAACTGGGTGAACGTGCCGCGTTCGGCGTCGTAGCCCTGCTCGCAGACCTCGGCGTGGATGCGGTCGCGCACCTCGCGCCACCGGTCCGCCGGGCCGGCCAGCCCGTGGTGGCCGACCGTGTGCACGGCGCGGTCGAGCCCGGCCCACGCCATCACCTTGGAGTGCACGAAGTGCCGGCGCGGGCCGCGGACCTCCCACAGGCCGTTGTCCGGGTCCTGCCAGCGGCCCTCCAGGTGGTCCAGCAGCGCCCGCTGGAGGTCCCACGCGGTGTCGGAGCCCGCCAGGCCGGCTTCGCGGGCCAGGTGCAGTCCGTCGAGCACCTCGCCCCACACGTCGAGCTGGAACTGGTCGGCGGCGGCGTTGCCGACCCGGACCGGTGAGGCGCCCTCGTAGCCGGACAGCCAGGGCAGGGTCTGCTCGGGCAGCCGCCTGCGGCCGTCGAGCCCGTACATGATCTGGAGCTTCGCCGGGTCGCCCGCGACGGCGCGCACCAGCCACTCGCGCCAGGCGCGGGCCTCGGCGACGAACCCGGTGCCCAGCAGCGCCTGGAGGGTGAAGGTGGCGTCGCGCAGCCAGCAGTAGCGGTAGTCCCAGTTGCGCGGACCGCCCCACTGCTCGGGCAGCGAGGTGGTGGCGGCGGCGACGATGCCGCCGGTGGGGGCGTAGGTCAGGGCCTTGAGGGTGACCAGGGCGCGGCGCACGGCGTCGGCCCAGGGCCCCCGGTAGGTGCAGCGGCTGATCCAGCCGGCCCAGAAGTCCTCGGTGTCGCCGATGGCCTGGTCGGCGTCGACGGCGTGCGGGCGGGGCAGGTGGGAGGCGGTGTGGGTGAGCACGAACGGGACCCGCTGCCCGGCGCGGACCTCGAACTCGGCGGTGGTGGTCAGGTCGTGGCCGCGCAGCGGCACGGTGGTCTCCAGCCACACCGCGTCGGGTCCGGCGACCGCGGCCAGCGCCCCGTCGTGGTGGCGCACCCAGGGCACGGCGCTGCCGTAGTCGAACCGCAGCCTCAGGTCCACGCGCATCGGCACGCTGCCGGACACGCCCTCCACCACGCGCACCACGTCGGCGGCCTCGCCGCGCGGCGGCATGCAGTCGATCACGCGCACGGTGCCGTGCGGGGTGTCCCACTCCGACTCCAGCACCAGGGAGTCGCCGCGGTAGCGGCGCCGGGTGGCCGGGCCGCCGGTCGCGGGGGCGATCAGCCAGCGGCCGGCGTCCTCGTCGTGCAGCAGGGCGGCGAAGCAGGCGGGCGAGTCGAACGCGGGCAGGCACAGCCAGTCCAGGCTGCCGTCCCGGGCGACCAGGGCGGCGGTCTGGAGGTCGCCCAGCAGCGCGTAGTCCTCGATCGGGGAGGGCATCGTCAGCGTCCCCCGTCCAGGGTGATGACCACCTTCACGTCCTCGGGTCCGGCCTCGAAGGCGTCGGCGAAGGAGCCGAGCGGCACCCGTCGGGTGATCAGGCCGTCGAGCCAGTCGCGGTCGGCCGCGGCCAGCGCCTCGGCCGCCTGCCGGTAGTGGCGCAGGTTGGCGTTGACCGAGCCGACCACCACGTCGTTCTCCAGCACCATGTCGCGGTTGACCTTGGCGGCGTCGACGCGGGTCCGGCGGCCGCCCTGCGAGACGCCGGTCAGGCAGACCACGCCGTAGGGGGCGGTGTTGCCCATCGCGGCGAACACCAGGTCGCCCACCCCGGTGGCCTCGATGACGACGTCGGGTTGGAGGCCGGAGGCGACCTCCTCCACGTACCCGGAGTGGTAGGTCGCGCCCAGCCGGTCGACCAGGCGTGGTTTGGGGCCGGTCTCGACCCGGTCGAGCACGTGCACCTCCAGGCCCTGCTGGACGCCGATCATCGCGGCCAGCAGACCGATCGGGCCCGCCCCGGTGACCAGGGCGCGGCGCGGTTCGAACCAGGCGCGCTCCCCCACCCGGCGCACCTGCTCCCACGCCTTGGCCACGACCGAGGTGGGTTCCACCAGCACCCCGAGGTGGCCGAGGGCGGGGTCCACGGCCACGGCGTAGGCGGGTTCGACGCACCACAGTTCGGCGCCGTACCCGTCGAGCTCCTTGATGCCGCGTTCGGTGTAGCGGCCGTTGCGGCAGTTGTCGAACTCGTCGCGCGCGCACGCCCCGCACGGTTCGGGGTCCGGTCGCCGGACAACGCCGACCACCAGGTCTCCCGGGGTGAAGCCGCTGCCCTCCGGCGCGGTGCTCACCCGGCCGAGGGATTCGTGGCCGAGGACCAGCCGGTCGCGACCCGGTGGGGCCCACCCGTACTCGGCCTGGACGATCTCCTTGTCGGTGCCGCAGACACCCACGGCCAGGCCCTCGACCAGCAGCTCGCCCGGCCCCGGTGTCGGGTCGGGGAGGTCGGTGAGCCGGAGCGATCCGGCGGTGCCGGGTTCCAGGGTCAGCGCGCGCATGGACCAGTACTACCCGAAGGGGCGGCCGGCACACCCTCGACAGGCCGGGGTGGACCGGGTGGCGCGGGGCGGTCGGGTGGCGCGAGTCGGCCGGGGCTGTCAGGTCGGTGTGGGCGGGTCGGCGCGCGCGGGTCGGTCGGGTCGGCGCGGGTTGCGGTCCACTGAGGAGGGTGGGGCCGAATTCCCGGTTTCCGGGCGCCCGTCCGGGGAGAACCTGACGAACACCTTGCGATCGGCGCCCGGCCCCGGCGGGAGGCGTCGGGGTGGGTGAAGCTGGAGGACCCGGACCGGAGGAGCGGTGACATGGACATCTCGGTCCTGCTCGTCGAGGACGACGAGCACATCAGGCAGGCGCTGGGCCTGGCGATGGCCGACGAGGGTTTCGCCGTGACCGACGCGGTGTCCGGTGAGCAGGCGTTGGAGCTGCTGGCCGGGGCCGAGCCGGACGTGGTGCTGCTGGACCTGGTGCTGCCCGGCGTGGACGGCCTGGAGGTCTGCCGCACGCTGCGGGCCCGGGGCGACCTGCCGATCATCATCGTGACCGCCCGCACCGACGCCGCCGACGTGATCGCCGGCCTCGAAGCCGGCGCCGACGACTACGTGACCAAACCGCTGGTGGCCAGCGTGCTCGCGGCCCGCATCCGCGCCCTGCTGCGCCGCACCGGTCGCCAGGAGGTCGTCCGGCTCGGGGAGCTGGAGGTCCAGCCGCAGACGGGCGCGGTGCTGCGCGCGGGCGCGGAGGTGCACCTGACCCGCACGGAGTTCCGGCTGCTGGTGGAGCTGGCCTCGGCCGAGGGCCGGGTGGTCAGCCGGGAGCAGCTGCTCCAGCGCGTGTGGGGCTACGACTACTTCGGCGACACCCGGCTGCTCGACGTGCACATCCGCCGCCTGCGCCGCAAGGTCGAACCCGACCCGGACGAGCCGAAGCTGATCCTGACCGTTCGCGGCTCGGGGTACCGGACGGGGCCGTGACGCCGGGGTCCCGACCGGCGGTCCTGGCGGGCGTGGTCTGCGGGGCGTGGTCTGCGGGGCGGGTTCCTACCGGGCGCGGTCCTGTTCCGCGCAGCGGTCGCAGCGGTGGGGGCCGACGGCGCGGTCCCGGCCGTCCCACCCGGCGGCGACTGCGCGCTGCCACAGCACGATCCACTCCTGGCGCCGGTCGCCGGGGTCGAAGTCGCGACCGCAGCTGTCGCAGATCAGGAGCAGCGCGACGGGGTCGCGCCCGGTGGGGATGGCGGTCACGGTGAAACGGTCGACTTCCTCGATGGGGGACGGGAGGCGGGTGTCGGCCGCGCCCTTGCGGCCGACACCCGGTCGTGCACCCGTGATGGTCTCGGGAGCCCGTTCCACTGTGGCCCACGACGCCGCGGATCCACCTTGCGATCACCTTGCGATCGCCCGGGTCCCGGTTCGGGTCCACTGTGGAACCGGCGCGGTCAGTCCTCGAACAGCAGCTTGGCCCACGCGGTGGTGCTCTCCGCGAACGACACGACGCCCCACTGGGCGGCCAGGGCGTCGACGACGAGCAGCCCGGCGCCGGAGCGCCACGGCCCGACGTGGCGCTCCGCGCCGTTGCGGACCCGCACCACGAGCGGGTCCGGGCGCCGCAGCGGCGCCGGCCGGAGCACGTAGGGCGGCGACCCGTACCGCCGGGCGTTGTCCAGCGGCTCGCCGACGACGGCCCCCACCAGCAGGGCGTCCTCGGCGGACCGGCCGCGCACGTGCTCCCGCAGCCACCGCTCGACCTCGGCCCGGGGCGGGGAGTCCCGGTCGTCGAGGACCAGGGTGGCGGTGTCGTCGCGGGCGCTCATCGGCGCCGCTCCGCCGCGCCGCGACGGCGTGGGGACGTGGGGTGCGGCGGGGGTTCGGGGCACACGCGCGAGCATCCCACCGACCGGTCCGGGCGCACCTGACGATTGTCTTGCGTTCGTCGGCGCGGGCGGTCTCACTTGGTCATCACGGTGCGTGATGACCAAGTGAGACCGTGGCGGAACTCCGGGTGCCCGGCGGCATTGACATGTTTCGATGATGTGACCGAAACTTTAGGTCTTCGGTCTTCGTGATCATCGATCCCCGTCGTCGCCTCCACCACCCTGCCCGGAAGGAGAGCCCTGATGAACACCAGATCGGGCCGCTCTAAGATCCGTTCGACGGTCCTCGTGCTGGCGGTGACGGCCCTGACCGCCGTCGGGGCGTTGGCGGTGGTGACCGAGACCACGACCGCGCGGGCCGCCGGTGACGTGTCCATCGCGGCGGTGGAGGACGACGGCGCGGACTGCCCGGTGACCCTGCCCGGGTCGACCCC
>NZ_JBHSQO010000062.1:0-43567 GCF_042658445.1 Saccharothrix lopnurensis
CAACGTCCGATCTACCAGGAGTTCCCCGTCTGTGCACCAAAGGCCCCTTCACCTGCGCAAGCTCGGAAACGGGCACTAACACGTGCAGGTGCCCTACGCGACCAGGGCTGCGGTGATGATCCATCGGGTCGCTACACTGGTGCAGCGTATCGGGATAGGGCACTTCGGAGCCTGTACGGTCCTGGTGCGTTGTGTCCCTGCGGTCTTGGTCGAGCCACTGCCTGGCGGTGGTAAGCCTTCGGGCTTCTGCGGGGGGACACGGGCGTGCCTGGCTTCGGCCAGGCACGCCCTCAGCATCTTTCCTGAGTTCCTCCGGCTCGGCACCTGCCCGCCGCAGCTCCCCGGTGAGCGGTGAGCATGTCGATGGCAGCAGGTGCAGCACCGGGTTCCGTGCTCGCCGATGCGTCCTCAGGCGCGGTGCGCAGGCGCCAGGGTGTCTACTTGCTGGCATCGTCTCCGTCGGCTGTGCTGGTCGTCTGGACCAGGTCGGTCACGGCCTGGACTGTCGTGCGGTGCAACCAGTTGAGGAACGTCTCCGGCAGGCCGGTGCTGGTGCCCGTGACCTCGTCGCGTCCCAGGAGCAGACAGGGCCCGGAGATGCGCGGCCTGTCCGCGGCGAGCAGTCGTCGGGCGAAGGCCCGGTCGTTGTCGGTGGCGGGGTAGTTGCCGGAGGCGATGTCGTCGAGCAGGTCGTCGAGCACGACGTTGATGGTCGGGTTGGGCGGGTGGTTCTCCAGGCTGCGGTCCCCGATCCAGAAGTCGAGGCCGCGCACGACGTGGACGCGGTCGGCGAAGGGGTCACCGACCAGGCGGATCGGCAGCAGGGCGAGTTCGTTCGGGTCGTCGGGCAGGGTGAGGAAGTAGACCTGCTCGTCGTGGCAGAACATGCCGAGCCGGTAGTGCGGCCGAGACGTCGAGGTGAAGGTAGCCGCGTCGGTGTCGGGTCGCGCGACGGTTGGGTCGTGCAGGGGGGCGATGGTGGGCAGCTGCTGGATCAGGGCTGTGGGCTTCGCGATGGAGTTGTCCATGACGTGGTGTCCCTTCGGTGCCGGGTGCCGGGTGCCTGTGGAGGTTGGGTGCGGTCGGCCCGGTACAGCCCTCGTGGTCGCAGGAGCCGGGCCGCTGTCGCCGTCGACCAGGGTTGGGTGCGTTCGGGATCGGGCGGGTGGCGTCTACGTGGCGTCCAGGCCGCAGCCGGGGCAGAGCAGGAAGACGCCCGCGTCGGTGTCCGACCTGTCGGAGTCGACCGGGTGGCCGTGGTGGTCGAACCACGTGCCGGGGGGTGATTCCCAGGTGCAGACCTCGGGCTGTTCGGCGGGCCAGGTGCGGTCGGGCACGTGCACGAACCGCCTGTCCGGGTGGACGTACTCTCGGGAGAGGCCGTGGAAGTCCACGGGCCGGTCGCTCGGTACGAGGACCGCGGTGTTGTGCGCCGGCGTGAGGGAATCGGTCATGCTGTTGTGCCTTCCGGGGTGTGCTGCGGGCTGCGGGTGTCACCGGTTCGTGGGTCGGTCCCAGACGTGGACGGTGTGGCCGGTCTTGAGGGGCTTGTCCTGAGGGCCTCGGATCTGGGGGTTGATCCAGACGAGGCGGCGCAGGGACCGACCGGGTCCGTGGGCTTGGTTGCGCCAGTGGCCGCGGACCAGCCACCGCACGGTGTACTGGCGCTCACCGCTGCCGGTGGGCCGGTTGCCGGTGGGCTTGTCGCGGTGGCGACGGTGCACATGCACGATGCGGACCTCGGAGCCGCGCACGCCCTCGCGGGCCTCGCGGCGCTGGAGGCGCCGGTTGGGGGTGATCTGCTCGGTCTGGCTGATGCCCGGTTGGGTCATCAGCAGCCAGGCGGCGTAGAGCACCTTCGTCCACGGCACGACGGCTTGGCCGACCACCAGCGTGGTCAACCGGCCGATGAGGTCGAGGTCGGCGATGGTGTTGCCGTGGTGCAGGGTGATCTCGTTGTCCCACATCCACTCGGGCGAGGCCCTCAGCGCGGCGTCGAGTTCGGTGCGCTTGGGCGGTCGGCCGAGGATCCTGGTCAGGCAGTGGCGGGCGTAGTCGAGGTCGCGGACGCTGTAGAACGTGACCCCGGTGGCGTCGGGCACGCCCGGTAGTGGTCCCCAGGAGGCGGCGGCGATGTCGACGCGCCGGTCGCCCAGCGCGTCGCCGAGGTAGGAGCCGATGGGTTCGGCGAAGACGATGAACCCGTGCTCGGCCGGTTGGTGGGTCTCGTCGATGCGCAGGTCGTCGGGCAGTGTGTCGGCGGCGGCGGTGGCGACCTGGGTCATCTCCGGGGAGACCCAGTACAGGGCGGCTTGGGTGAGGCGTTCGCGTTCGCCGTCGAGGATGAGCCGCGCGGCCCGCTGGGGGTGCGGTGAGCGGATCAGGTCGCGGGAGAAGCGGCCTTCCATGACCATCGTGGTATGGAAGGCGAGCGTTTCGGGCTGGGCGAAGACCTCGCGCAGGTAGAGCCGCACAGCGGGCAGGTCTCGGGGTGTGGGTGGGGTGTAGGTGCTGTCCCAGATGCCGGTGTCGGGGTTGAAGGGCACGGTGGTGTGGCTCCCGAAGGGCGAAGGAGTGGCTGACGTGGTGCTGCGGCAGGGTGGGAGCGTGCGCAGGCACCGCGGGCCCCGGTTGAAGCCGGGGCCCGCGGTGCGGGCTGGGGGTGGCCTGTGGGGCAGGGTCGCGGTTGCGGCCCGTGGTGTTCGGGGTCGGCTACTGCTTCCTTGTCGGTGCCCCGTGCTCATGCCGTCGAGGCGCATGCTTCGGCGCGGGAGGCAGGTCGCCTGATGGGGCCTGGTGTTGCGGTGTGCGTCATCGATGGCCTTGGCGAGCAGGCTGTGCCCGGTGGGGTGCGCTGGAGTGCCGGGGTCAGTGCCGTGTGTCGGTCGATCGCGGATCGGTTCCCGGTACCGGGCGCTGGTCGCGGTGCAGGGGCGTGGTGCCGTGCCGCCGCTCGTTGAGCTGCCGCGGTTCCGGGATGCGGCGCCAGCCGATGCGCTGGCAGGCGTGGAAGCGGCCGTCGACCGCGACGACGTCGCCGATGGACAGCGACCGGTTGCCCCGGTGGCGGTAGCGGACGGCGCGCGGGTCGGGCTTGCCGAACGCGGGGTCGTCGCCGACGTTGCACAACTGGAAGGCCGACTCGACCAGGTCCAGGTCGCGGCTGCGGGCGCTGGGCGGCTCGCGGTAGGTGAGGACTTCGGCGACCGGCTGTCCCTGGTAGCCCACCAGCAGTGCGCGGTCGTGCAGGTTGTGGAAGACCCGGATGTCGACGGGGCGGCGTGCCCAGCGCAGCAGCGTGTGCCTGCACCGGTCGAATGCTTCGGCGAGGTGGTGTCGGGTCGGTCGGATGGTCATCGTGTCGCACCCTCTTGCGGGTCGGGGATGGCCCGCGGTTGCGGGGTGCGTCCGCCGAAGCAGGGGCAGTGGGCGGGGGGTGGCGTTGTGTGCCGCCCCCCGCCCACTGCCCCTGTACGGTGCGGCGCCCCGCAACCACGGGCACATCCGGCCGCAGGCGCGCACCCTCACCACGCGGTCGGGCCGGAGGGGGCGGAAGCGGCCCTCTGTGCTGGGCTGGTTGGTCAGCGCAGGTCGGCCAGGGTGCGTGGTCGGGCCATGCCCCAGGCGAGGCCGTCGTTGATGGTGGTTTCGGCTTCGCGGGCGCTCCAGCCTTCGACCCCGTTGTGCCGGGTTGCGGCAGCGTGTAGGACGGCGCGGGCTTCGTGCTCGTCGAGTTCGCCGCCGCCCACCCACCGGCCGAGCTTGTTCGCGGCGCGCAGCAGGATGTCGTGCCGCTGCCCGGGAGCGGCTCTGCGCACCTTGTCGGCTTCGCCGGTGACGACGGCGTCGAGGTAGGCGTCCGGGTGGCGTGGCGCCGTGCTCGCCGACCGCAACGCTCTCGCAGGCTCGGGCGGCAGGAGCAGCGGGATCAGCCACTGCGGCAGTGCGGCGATCGGCGCGCGGTTCATCGGCCGGTAGACGCCACGGGTGCCCACTGATCCGGCGGCGACGATGTAGCCGCCCGCGCCGCGGGAGTCGATCCGCCAGCCGAGGCGGCCGATGGTGTTGCGCAACTCCGGTTCGGCGGGGGCCCGGAAGTACAGGTGCAGCCCGCCGGAGGGGGTCCGGACGGTGTAGGTCCGGTTCGGGTAGGGCTGCCCGGCTGCGTCGGCGAGGCGTGCCAGGACGTCGCGGCCGTGCCTGGCTCCTGCCCACCGCGGTGGCGGTTCGTGGCCGTGGGCGTCGTCGAGGTCGAGCACGTACAGCCCGCTGGGTTGGCAGGCGATACCGATGTTGAACGGCCGCGCGCTCCAGGTGTCGCGTATCCGTTCGGGGTCGCGGGTGGCGATGATCTGCCAGTCCTTGTCCTTGGCGATTTTGCTGCGTGGCCACAGCGGGAGGACGTAGTGGCCGTCGCGGGCGGCGTTGAGTGCGACGCGCATCAGGCGCGGCAGGGCGGGTGTGTGGGTGCCGGTCGATCGAGCGGTAGTCGCGATGCGCAAGGAAGTCCTGTCCTTTCTGCCGGTGCCGGTGATGGGCGGGCTCAGGGTGGGTGAGCTGTCCGGTCGGGCCGGCGGGTCGACCGGCGGTGGGGCGTTCGCGTCCCGGTGAGGTGGGTCGCCGGTCCCGTGCCCGCCGAGGCGCACACGGTGTCGCGCAGAGCGGACGGTGATCGCGGTGGTCTGCTTCCGGTGCGTTCCGGCGGGGCTGCCGCCCGTGTGCGTGCGGAGTTCGTGACGCGGCGCGCCTGCACAGCGTCAGGCGTCGGGCCTGGTGTCGTGTGCGCTGTGCAGGCACGCCGTCGGCGGTGTGGACGGGGACCGGCCGGGGTTACGCGGGCTCGGCCGGGTCCATCCGCTCGACGCGCTCGACCGCGTGGTCCACGAGCAGGCGGAGCGTGTCCGGGTGCATCTGGCTGTCCAGGGCGGCGCGCAGCAGCTCGGCGAAGCGGTGGCCGGGAAAGGCCGCCTCGGCACGGTCGAGAGCCAGGGAGGCCAGCACGCCGTCTCCACGCACGTAGGCGGCTACGGCCAGCAGTGTGGCGGGCTCCGCGCATTCGGGGGCGGGGCACTGCCGGGTGAGTTCGCTCCACAACCGTTCTGCGGCCTGGGCGTGGTCACCGGCGGCGGTGGCGAGGCACGCGTCGCGCGCCGCCTTGTCCGACAGGGCCACCGCCAGGTCGGCGACGTCCTGGTCGGAGAGCGCCTCGGACCGGTCCTCGGTGCGCTTCACGTGCTCCATCACCAGGCGGTAGGACTCACCCGTCGACTGCGGCCGACCACTGCGGCCGGCCGGGTTGTCGATCAGACGCGCCCGGCGGGCCAGGGCGTCGTGGGGGTCGGGGCGCAGTGTGGCGGCGAGGTCCTCGCGGTTGTCGAACGTCCGCCGGCCCCGCACCGCGGAGATCGCGGCGAGCACGGAGGTCTTCGGGTCCGGCACGGTACCGGTGTGGGACGGGTCGTGGTAGTCGTACCAGCGCGCTCCGGCGGTGATCGCCTCGGTCCAGAACATGCGCAGCGGTACGTCGTGCTCGGCGAGCGTGTCTCGCATCCGCGCGGCCAGGGCGGCATGCGGCAGAAGGCCATCGACGGGCCCGCCGCCGACGACCCCGCCCACGAGGACCCCGACGACGGCGGCACCGGGGTGGCGCGCGGCGGACGCGACGGTCTGCTCCACGAGCCTCCGGGACAGCGCGTCGGGGGGCAGTGTGCTGCACAGCACCACCTCGATCGTGTCACCGACGAACACGTTGGCCACCACGGCATCCGCCGGGTAGTAGTGCAGCAGGTGCGGTACGGCGGCGATCAGGTCGCCGGGCTGGTTCAGTGCGACCGGTGCGATTCGACCCAGGCGGGATGTGGACGAAGTCGGCTCGGGCGTCGGGTCGGACATCACGGACGTGCTCCTTCGGGGATGTGGTGGACGTGGTCGCGCGGCGCGGACGCCACGAGGTGCCGCACTCGGGTGCCTCCTGGGGGGCACGGAGCGCGGCAGGTTGCCTGGCCTGTGGGTCAGGCGTGTCGGGTGGTGCGTGCGACGCGCATGCCGGCCTGGTCGGCGAGCAGGGCGTAGACGTCGTCGGCGATGGGGAAGCCGGTCAGCTGGTGCCACGCCCGGCGGTCGTAGGGCACCGGAATGCCGTCCGGGTGCTGCATGACGCCAGGGGTCGGGTACTCCAGGTGCGACGGGCCTCGGGTGCGGAACGTGGAGGAGACCGCCTCGTCGGTGGTGTCGAAGCGCACGATCGGTATCCCGTCGGGGATGGTGGACTCGTCGTGGCGGCACAGGAATTCGGTGAGCGTGGTGTTCGGGCGCATGCTGCCGACGTTGTGGTGGCGGTCCGCGGCTTCGGTGTCGTGGACGGTGCCGGTGACCTCGTCTCCGGTGGCGGCGACCACGATCAGGCTGATTCGGTGGCGGTGAGAGGGCATGGGCTGGTGCTCCTTCACGGGTGTGGTGGCTGTTGCCGAACCTGGTGAGTCCGGCGTCGGCGGGTTGCTGGTGGGCGTCGTCGTGGTGGCGGGGCGCACTCGCGTCCGCGTCGGTGCCGGACGGGCGGGGTCAAGCCCGCGGGTGTGGTGTCCCGGGGGCTTGACCCCGGTCCGGTGCCGGCGCAGCGTGGGCACGCCCCGCCATCGCGACGGCCACCGTGGACTCGGCGGGAACCGGCATGACGGGAACCGGTGCCCGGCGTCGGCCACCCCATGGCCGGTTGGCTGCCGCGGTCCGGAACCGTCGGCCGACGGCATGGTGAAACCGGCATGGGGCACAGTTGCTCGGCGAGGGACAGGGTTCCGATCCCCGCCGGCCGTGCAGCGATGTGGAAGGCGCCGGCGCGGTCCTTCTCGGCACGCGCGATTTCCCCTGAGGCCGTGGTTGTTCACGCGCGTTGACGTTCCACGAGAAGCGCACTGGTCACAGTGGAGCGCCGCGCCGTACTTGGTGTCGTCTGTCCGGCGGGCATTTTTCGTTCAACGAAAAGTCGGTACCGTGCCGTCGATTGCGAACAGGACGAAACGAGATCAACAAATGTGCACTATGGTATCCACGGGGTTTCACATGCAGCCGGTACGCTCCGCCGGCTCGATGCCTTCGGGGCAGGGCTGCTGAACGGTGCCGGGGCGGGCACCGGGCATGCCCGTCCCGGCGCCGCTCGAACTGCCGGAGGTTCTGGCCGCCGGGTTCGGGCGGAGCGGACGATGGTCTTCCGCTTCGGTGGCCGGAGGCCGCGACTCGATGCGGGGACCTGTCGCGGCCCCGGGGGCCGCGGCAGTGGGCGTTGTCGGCTCTTGAGGCCGCTACGACCACGAGTCGTCGCCGGTCGTGACGACGACCGCCGAGGCGTGTCGCTGGAACTGCTCGTCGTCGATGCAGCCGACGGTGGCCTCCAGCGACAACAGGTAGTGCTCGGCCTCGGCGTGTCGGTTGGCGGCGACCACCTCGGGCAGCCTGCGCAGGGAGTTCTCCAGCAGGTCGGGCAGGGTGGCGCCGTGGATGAGGTGCGCGGCCTGCCGGACCGCCGCGAGCCGCTCGTGCAGGTCGTGCACGTGGTGCGGCGGGCCGTCGGGGACGAGGGTGAAGGACGTGCGGCTGACGTTGGTCAGGGTGATGTGGTCGTGGTTGTCGACGAGCGTGTATCGCGGGCCGTGGAGGGTGTCGTCGACGGAGATGATCCGGTAGCGCCCCCAGTGGTCGTCGAGCGATCCGCGGTAGTTCACCCAGCGGCCTGCCTCGGCCTGGTCCGACGGGCTTTCCCGGGTGTCGTGCGTTGTCTGCATCGGGATGTCTCTCCTCTGGATTGCGTATGCGGATGTCGCCTGTGTGCCGGCGGGCGCGGGCCTGCCGGCACACAGGCGGCGGGGAGGTGACGAACGGGCCGCGGGAGGCTGTCGCGACGAGCGGGAAAGGCTCTCGTGGCCGGGGATTCGTGTGCGGTGCGATGAGGACCGTGGCCGGTGTGGTCAGGGGTGGGCGGTGGTGTCGAACTCGCGGGCGGCGCGGTGTGACTGCGTGCGCAGTTCGGCGGTGACGACGTCGTGGTCGGCGCCGGCGAAGGTGGAGGGCAGGATCGCCCACCGGTCGGTGGCGACGTGTCCTGCCGTCAGAGGCGGGAAGTACCGGCCGTCGACGATTGTGAGGTCGATCGGCGAGGCGTGGTCGGAGGCGGGATTGACCACCAGCAGTCCGCCGGCGCGTACGGGCGGGGTGGTGATGTCGTTGACCGGGATGGCCACGCGTTCGGTTCCGCCGATCGTGCCCAGCGCCAGGTACTGCACCGGTCCGGTCACATGCACGACCCGCAGTTCCGGCCCCCAGGCGGGTTGGGTCAGGAAGGCGATGACGTCGCCGGGCTGGACCCGGCGCAGCAGTTGCAGTTCGGTCGGTGCGGGCGAGAACAGCTCGGCCAGCAGCAACGCCAGGTCTCGCAGCGTTGCGGCGCGGTCGGCGGGGATGTACCAGTCGTCGATGGCGTCGAGCTGCCCGGCGCGGTGCCGCAGCGCGTCGACGGCCTGGTGGGGCTCTCCGCCCAGGGCGGTCAGTGTCGCGTCGACGACGACCGTGGTGGACACGCCGTCCTCGACGCGGGTCTGGGTGGGGCGTTGGTCGGCGCGGCCGGTTTTGCGTCCGCCGTTGAGGTCGCCGAGCACGGTGCCGATCGGGCGCAGGAACGGTTCGGGTTTGCGGCCGTGCACCCAGGGCAGCGGCCCGTCCAGGATCTCGCGCAGGAGGCTGACGACGCTGTGGGCGGCGGCGTCGCGGGCCGGAGCGGCGGCCAGCGCGTGCAGCATCGCCGCGGTGTGCAGTGCCCGCGCTCCGGCGGCCAGGTCCGCTCCGGCGACCGGGTCCGGTTCGGCGCGGTCGGGCCCGCCGCGCAGGGGGTCGCGCCAGGACGCGACCTGCTCCAGGACCTCCTGCGGGCGGCGTCCCCAGTCGATCGGGGTTCCGGTGGCGCCGGGCAGCCGCTCCAGTGCGTCGACGTAGTCGCTGAACGCCTCGTCCGACAGGTCCAGCCCGGCCTGTGTCGCGTCGGCGCGGCCGTGGGCGAGGTCGGCGAGCGTGGGCACGTGGGTGGCCGTGGCGATGTGGACGACGTGGCGGCGGCCGTGGCGCGTGGCGGGGGTGGAGCGCGCGGTGAACGACAGCAGGCGTCGGGTGGGCGACAGGCGCAGGTCGGTGGCGGATTCGATCATGCCGATGGTGCGTGCCCGACCGGTCTCCCAGGACCCGGTGTCGCGGGTGGGGACCGGTGGGGTGGCGTCGCGCAGCACACGCAGCACTTCGTCGATGCCCGTCCACGGCGCTTCCGCGGAGACCTCGGGGAGCAGGGTGCGGCGGCGCAGCAGCGGCAGCGGAGCGTCGGGTGCGGTGTTCATGCGGTGTCCTTGCTGGTCGGTGGTGTCGGAGTCGGTAGGGGGACGAGTGGTGTGGTGGGCTGCGGGCTTGTTCAGGGCGGGGTGGGGCGGCTTTGCAGGCGCAGGGCGAGGGCCTGCTCGACGTGGCGTGGTTCGGGGTGCTCGCAGGCGTCGAGGTCGGCCGGCGACCAGGCGACGCGACGGACCTCGTCGACGCCGTGCTCGCTGAGCACCCCGGCACGGTGGTGGCGGTCGAGCAACTGCCAGGAGGTGCGGGGGAAGACGCTGCTCAGGGTCAGGACGTCGGCGGGGACCTCGGTGTTGGTGGACACCCCGGTGTCGCGCCATCGGCGGGCGGCGCGCAGGCGTGCGGCGGCGACCGCGTCGGCCAGCACCGGCAACGTCACCGGGTCCTGCCCGGTCTGCTCCTGCCCGGTCTGCTCCTGCTCGGTCTGCTCCTGCCCGGTTCGGTGGTCGCGGTCGCAGTGGGGGACGTGCAGCCGGACGGAGACGCGGTCGTAGACGGACGGCGGCACCTGCCGCATCTCGGAGGCCAGGTCCGGGCAGGACACGACGATCAGCGGGTCCGCGGTGAACCCGGTGGGCGTGCCGTCGACGGGCAGGACCACGCTCCGGTTGTCGACGATCCGCAGCAGTGCCTCCCACTGCTCCCGCGAGCGATGCCCGGCGGCGGTCAGGTGCAGCACGCCGTGGGTGGCCAGCAGCGCCTCTCCGGGCCCGTGCGCGCCGCCGATCAGCGCCGACACTGACGCGGCGCGGTGGGGAGCCCGGTAGGGCGGGGTGTGATCGAGTGGGACCTCGGCGACGGGATCGCCGTGGCGTCGGTTGCGGGCCAGGACGAGGGCCTGCTGGTCGGTCAGCGTGGGCAGCAGGGCGGCCAGGGTATGGGCGAGCAGGCTGCGGTCGGTGGGCTCCGGTCCGGTGAGCAGCACGTGGTGTCGACCGGCGGCTGCCGTCGCCGACCCCCGTGCCACCCACGGCGGGAGCACCACGCCGTCGAGGAACGACGGGATCGGGCGCTCGGGCGGCTGCCTACCGGAAGGGGCCGGGGTGAGCGCGTCGCGGCGGCCGTGGGCGTAGGCCACGACCTGGGCCAGCGTGGTCGCGCCGAGCACCCGGATCCCGTCGAGCGTGGGCGCGCCGTCCAACTCCGCGGCGGGGACGATGACCCGGCGCAGGTCGGTGCGGCCCCGGAGGTATCGCAGACACGCCTGGACCTCCGGTGTCGGGCGCACGCTGCCGTCGAGGCCCAGACCGCCCAGGAAGACGGTGTCCTGAAGCTGCGGCATCTCGCCGGAGGCGGTCAGCACCGCGACGGCGACGGCGAGGTCGTGCAGCGGGTGCTCCCGGCCGGTGAACCCGTTGCTGTCGATGCTCACCGGCGTGGTCGGGTACGGGCGGTCGGAGTTGCGGATCGCGGCCTTGACCCGGTCGTGGCGCTCCGGCGTGATCCGACGACGGCCCGGCGGAGTGGTGTGGGCGTGGTGGTCGACTTCGAGAACGGCGGTGATCACCAGGTCCTGGGCGCCGCCGGCGGCCGGGACGAGGGAGCGGATACGAGCTGTGGTCATGGTCTTCCCTGTGGATGAACCCGAAGGGGGTGATGTGCAAGGGGCTGGGCGGAACGGGGCCGCGCAGAGACAGGCGGGGGAGAGCCTGTGGAGCAGGCGGTGATGGTGCGGCCGCGGTCGCGGTGTGCGCCTGATCACCACGGTCGGCCGCACCCGCTGACGGTGGAAGTCGGTGACAGGCCCTGCCACGGCACCACGGGCCCACCCGGTCTGGGACCGGGTGGGCCCGTGGTGTGTCCGAGGACGCCTGGGTGCGGCCCGTCGGTTACCCGGCCAGGGCCATGGCGCGCAGGGCCAGGTCGTCGAGCGTGTCGGCGCGGGCGGGGTCGGCCACGGTCTGGCTGTAGCTGGTGATGGCGTGGGCGATGCCCGCCGCGGTGGGCTGGGCCCCGGCGATGAAGTGCCGCAGCACGCCCTCGCGCTCGGCCTCGGTGAACCCCAGCTCCCGGCCCAGTACCCGCACGGCCGACTGCGGCTCGGTGACCGGCGCCCCGGCCCGCTCCTCCAGCGTCGCCACCTGCCGAGCCAGGAAGGCCGGCGAGAGCCACTCGCGGACGTGGTCGCGGGCCTGCGCGGAGATGACGTCGAGCTGCTTCTTGACGGTGTCCTGCGACCAGCTGATCGTGCCGCCCTCCATCCGCTGCCCCAGGTGGACCTTGCGGAACGCCAAGGCGGGCAGCGTGAGGCCGTTGCGGCAGATCCGCACGAACAGCTCCGGCTTGAGCGTCACCGACCCGGAACCGACCTCGGAGTTGGAGAACCGGAACCCGGCGAACACCACCGGCTCGCTGCCCGGCTCGTAGCCCTGGCCCTCGGCGGCGGCCAGGCGGCGCCCCGCGTCGAGGTCGGTGGTGACGCGCTGCCGGTCGGCCTCCAGGGTCGGGTCGGCGAACGGATTGCGGTAACCGGCCAACAGGGTCGGGGCCAGCTGCTCCACTGCGGGGGAGTAGACCTTGCAGTGCATGGAGGAGTCGGTCAGGTCGCAGGAGCGGATCTCGACCTCCACGTCGGCCTGGCGGATGCCGTCGAGCACGGCGGTGAGCAGGTCGAGGTTGTCGACCATGCCGAACCGGTCCGACAACAGCGCGCGCAGCACCCCCGGCTCGCCGTCCTGGCCGCGGAACAGCCGCAGCAGGAACGAGCGCTCGTCGGCCGGGTAGATCACGCTGGTCGCGCCGGTGGCGGTGCGCTTGGACTTGCCGTGCAGCAGCCCGTTGACGTTGGCGTCGAACAGGTCGGGCCGCTCGGTGCGCAGGAAGCGCAGGTACTTCGAGCCGATGCCCAGCTTCGCCGCGATCGTGGTGTCCGCCGAGGCGGTGGGCACGTACAGGCCGTCGACCAGGGTCACGCCGTGGCCGTCGACGACCGGCTCGATCCCGGACAGCTCGATCGCCCCGCCCCGGGCCCGCAGGGCGGTGGCCGGGGCCACCACGTCGATCTTCGCGGCGTTCTGGGTGCGCAGCATGTGCAGCATGTGCTCGAAGCCGGCGTTGCGCACAGAGGTGGTCGTGGACACGGGAAACTCCATTCCGCGAGGGCCGCGCACGACATGGCGTGTGTGGCCCTCGCACTCGGGTGGTCTGGTGGCGTCGGCGTGTTCGATCGCCACCGCCGGGCGTTGGCGATCGTGGTGTCCGCCCCACCGACAAGGAACGAACAGGGGTATCGGGTGAAATGCGACCGGATATGGTGGCCGGCTAACAGAAAAGAGTTACGCGACCAAGGACGAGAACATCGGCAATCGGTATGCCTGTGACGCCGGGATCAAGTCGATGATGTCGCGGTCCCCGGTCCACTGTTCGACGAACCGCACGTGCACGTCCAGCCAGGTGCGGACGGAGCGGGGCAGGGTGCCGGTGGCCGGCCGGTGTCCGGTGCCGCCGTAGAAGGTCATGAGGATCTCGTCCTCGTGCCGCCACGCCAGTTCGGCGCCGATCCTGGTCGGGATCGAGGCCAGCTCGGCGGGGTGCCACAGCGGGCCGTACGCGGTCCAGCTCTCGCCGCCGGCCACGTGCGGCTGCACCACCAGCCGCAACGGCTCGTCGTGCCCGACCATGGTGCCTTTCGGGCTGACCGGGCGGACCTGCCGGCACACCCGGCATCGCCCGTAGATCGAGGACGGGTGGCCGTTGGCCCGCGGGCCGATGCTGCGGTCGATCGCGGCCGTGCGACTACCCGGGCAGCGGATGGTGTCCACGAACAGACCGGCCGAATTCCTGAGGCGCATACGACTTTTCCTCACTCGCGTGCCGTCCCCGGACTTTTGATTCATCGGGTGCGGCATGACGGATCACGTCAATCGATGGCGCACCATTCATCGACTTGGAAATTTGCGTCGTGACTATCGCTCGGCGTCGCTCGCTCACTCTGTCGCAGCGTTGTCGGCGCCGGGCCCCGGTGCGGTGGGGCGCACTCGGAGGGCGTCCGTGGCGGGGTAAGGGGGCAAGCCGCAGCTTTTCCGCGGCTTGCTCCCGGCCCGACGCGGGCGCAGAGTGCGCAAGCCCCACCGCACCGGGAGCCCGACGCCTGGCCTGGCACCCTTCCCACCCCTGGGTGCGGCAGTGGAGCGTTCCGTTGACTCCGGGCAGGCCCGTGGTGCCGCACAGTCCCGACGGTGGGCGGCTGCGACCGGGCCAGCTGCGGCGTGACCGGCGTTCGTGCAGCCGCCGGCCGTCGCGGTTGGACGTGATGCGCACGACCTCACGCGGGCCGTCTGCGGTGTGCTCGGGAAGACGCTCTCGTCGGAAAGCTTGGGCTGCGCGCCTGTGGGGGCCTCTGCACGGTCATGCGCGCCGGCGGTGGCGGTGTATCGGTGACGACACCACGGCAGGCCGGGCAACGGTTGCGCGTCGAGGCCGGCACGACGCCCACGGCGGCATCGCCGTCGAGGTCGCCGTACTGCGCGCACCGGTCTGCCACGTGGCCGAGGTGCACCCCGGCGCGTTCGCGGGCGGCGTGCGTGCCGCCCGACACGACGGTCTCGGCGAGGCGCTCGGCGGCCTCGTGCTCGGCGAGCGCGGCCGGCTCCGGCGTGCCCCGGTGGTCGATCGGCATCGCCAGTGGTCCGTCGGCCTGCCGCGCCAGGCCGCAGCGTCACAGTGGATCGCGACGCCCGAGGCGGCACCGCACTGCGCGGTGCGTGACCTGACCGCAGTGCCGGAGAGGCCCACACCAACCCACCGGCCAGGTCGGCGAGGACCTGGACGAGGCTTCCGGTTGGGGCATCGGATCTTGGTCGACTGCTGTCTTGCCGGAAGCCTCGCCCACCACGCTCCCCGACGCTCAGCCTGCGCCGTGACCTGCGGCGTCACGATGACAATGGCTCAGTCAAAACAGGTTTCCAGGGCCGTGAGTTGCCCCGGGTCGAGGCCGGCGGTGGTGAAGTCGTACAGCCGCATCCACCGGCGGTCGTGCCGGTTGCACAACACGTGCAGTCCGGTCGTGTCGAACAAGTAGAGCCACCGGTAGGCCGGGTCGGGCTTCTCGGTCAGGCGGCCGGTGATCGGCTGTCGAGCCGACTCGGCGAGGTGGTAGCCGATGCCCCGGTGTGGCGTGATGTGTTTCGGCGTGAAGGGCGTGCGCCGGCCGGTGTCGAGTTCGTAGCCCGCCGCCCAAGGGTTGATCGACTCCCAGTCGTGGTTCAGGAGTGCGCGCACGAGGCGGTCGACGTCGCCGTCGTGGTGACGGTGCAGGGCCTTGCTCAACTCGGCCACCTGGAGCGCGGGAAAACCCGCCCGCGCGCACGGGCGGGCCGTGTAGGTGGTGCCGTCGGGGGCGAGTTCACCGACCAGGGATCGGGGTGGCATGGTTGCTTCTTCCACTCGGTTTGGTTGCGACGCAGGCGATGTGATCCCTCGCGCCGGGGGAAGGCGGTGTCCGGTGCGCGCCGACGCTCCGGCGCTGTGGGTGATGGATGGGGCTACTGCGCCCGGACGTCGGGGTGACGGACGTCCTGTGACCGTCGGAGCTCGGCGAGGAGCCGGCGCTGGTGGCCGATGCCCGGTGCGGTCTCGTAGGCGTCGCACAGCAGCACCGTGTGCGGGTGCTCCGGCCGGAGCAGGTCGCAGGCGTCACGCAGCCGGGTCAGGTACGCCCTGGGCATGAAGGCGACGGTCTCGGTGTCGTGGCCGGCGGTGAGGGCCGCGAGCTGGTCGGCCGGCCGCCAGGCGGCCACCGCGCCCGGCGTGGTCATCGACTGTTCGTACGGCGCGATCCCGGTCTCGGCTCGAGCAGGCCGTGCCGGGCGGACAGGATCATCACTCGTGCGGGAACGCCTACCGCTGCGGCGAGGGTTGTCTCCCTCGCGATGACGGAGAGGCGGAACCGGAACATCGACCCGGTGTAGAGCGACCGGGCCGGTGCCGGGCTGCCGAGTGTGGTGCGACTGCACGGCACGACGAACAGTTGCCGCGTCCCGTCGGCCGGTGCGGTGCCGGATGACGGCGTCACCGGTCCGCCGCCCTGCACGGTCGTGCCGCAATGGTGATCGTGGTGGACGGTCGGTGCGCCCCAGGCGGTGCTCGCCGCGGTGGCGTCGGGTGATGCGGGATCGGACATGGTGTGGGCCTTTGCCGGGTTCGAACGGCACGGGTGGTGCATGCGGCGCCGGAGCACAGCGCAGGGGTGCTCGTCGGGTGGGAAAGGGAAGGTCCGGTTCTCCTGTCTGCGCAGACAGGAGAACCGGACCTTTCGGGGCGATGGGTCGATAAGGGCACTTCGCAGCCGCGACGACGCCCGTGTCGAGGACGAATATGGGTGTCGTTACTCGCGTACGGGCATGTCGTGGATTATCGGGATTTGGTCGGCACGGCTTGGTCGAGCGAGTCGAATCCCCACGGCGCCCGCTGGTAGGCGGACAGGGTGGTGTACCTGTGGAGGGGGCCGATCGAGGTGCGCACGACTTCCGCGAACTCCGGTCGACTGTCCAGGATGGCCTCGCGGAGGCGGCGGGTGAGGGCGTGGGCCTCGCTGTTCTTCCAGCCCGGGTGCTCGCAGCTTTGGTAGGTGTAGCAGTCGGCGGCCCGGAGGGTCAGGATCGGGTCGAGATCGGCCTCGGTGGTGTGCAGTCGGTACCGGGGTGTGGAAGTGTCCTCGTCGTACAGGTGGTTCACCGACGCGTGGTTCTCGTCCCAGAGTTTCTGGCCGAGCGTCCGGAATCCGTCGACTCCGAGGTCTTTCGGAACAATGCCGAGTTGAACCATAGCGTTTACGAGAACGTCGATGTGGCCGTTCTCGACGGTCCATGCGGACATGGCGTTACCTTTCCGAAAAAGTGATTTCACCCGGTATGGCGAAAGTGGGCCGAACGTGATCCGCAACCGATGTTGTGGGTGTTTTCTTCGGATCGCTCCGCCCGGTTACCGGGTGGCGCCACCCGTCAGGGGCGGTGGGGCGCGCTCGCCGGTCCCCGACGGCGGGGAAAGGGCGCAAGCCCTGCTGTTGGGGCTTGCACCCTCCCCGCGGCCGGGGCAGAGTGCGCTCGCCTCACCGCCCAGGGGGTGGCGACCGTGTGGTCGCGGCGCCCTGTCGTTCGGGCGCACGGCTTCCATGCCGACGCGGCGGAACCCTGGTGCTGGACCGGTGCCTGCTCGACGTGGTGGTGCGCGGGCAGCTCCGCGTCGTCGCGACCGGTGTGGACGTCGGTCATGACGAACTCCCCGGTAGGGCAGCCGGGTGGTGGACGCTCGCGCGGAGATTGCGTGGTGAATGGAGCGAAACCCGCGGCATTGTGCGGTGCCGAGTGCGGTCAGCGCGTCCGGCGCGCGAGGCGTTGCGGGTCGAGGATGAGCACGGTCCTGCCCTCCAGCCGCAGCCAGCCGCGGTGGGCGAAGTCGGCCAGGGTCTTGTTCACCGTCTCGCGTGTCGCGCCGACCAGTTGTGCGAGTTCCTCCTGCCGCAGGTCGTGGGTGACCTGGAGCAGGCCGCCGTCGTGGCTGCCGAAGCGCTGGGCGAGCTGGAGCAGGGCCTTGGCCACCCGGCCGGGTGCGTCGTTGGCGATCACGTCGGTGAGCATCGAGTTGGTCCGGCGCAGCCTGCGCGCCAGGGTCCGCAGCAGGTGCTCGGCGAGTTCGGGCCGTTGGGTGATCCACTCGTGCAGGGCGGGGCGGTCGATGCCCAGCGCGTGGACCTCGGTGACCGTGGTGGCAGTGCAGGCGCGTGGGCCGGGGTCGAAGACCGACAGCTCGCCGAACAGGTCGGACGGGCCGTAGAGGGCGAGCAGGTGCTCGCGGCCGGTGGGTGACCTGCGGCTGATTTTCACCTTGCCGGTCTGGATGAGGTAGAGCCGGTCACCCGGTTCGCCTTCGCTGAAGATGACGTGACGCCGGGGGAAGACGACGGGGTTGTCGACGGCTTCGACGGCGGAGCGCACCGGGTCCGTGGTGGACAGCGGGGTGCCGGGTCGGGTGGTGGACATCGTGTTACTCCAGGGTTCGGATCGGTCGGGTGTGCGGGGACGCGCGGGTGAAGGGCACGCTGCCCTCGACCGGTAGGTCCGCGAGTTCGTGCTGTGCCGATCGGGACCGGTGTGCCGGGCCGGGCACGTCGGTGCGCCGGGCCGCAAGACCCCGGGGCGGATGCTGATCGACCGGTGAGCCGATGTGGGTGGGGCACCGGGCTCCCGGCGGGCGCTGGGCCACACATGTCGTGCGGCCAGCGCTCGACGCTCTACCGTGCGGTTGACGCTCGGTGGACGCGGGCGGGTGCAACTCGCCCATCAGCGGGGCGGCGTGCCGAGGCTGCTGCTCCCGGTCGGTAAGGCCGCACCGGTCCTGCTCGCCCCGCAACCGCGAGGCGTGTTCGCGCAGCCTTCCCCCAAGCGCCCGTGGAGCGGGGTGGCACCTGCGCCGGTATGGCCCCGGCGACGCAGTACCGGACAGGAGAGCTGCGTCCGTGCCGCCGGGCCGGTACCGCAGGACGAGCCCGTGCTGGAGGATCCCGTGGTGGACGAACTCGCCCGCGCGTCGCCGACCGCGTTCACGAGCACGCGCCGCCGGAGAGCGGGGCGTGCGAAGCATGGCCGGCGCGCCGAGGGCCGGATGCCGGCGGCGGGGACAGGGCGCTGGAAGGCTGCCGGTGGTGGCCGGACGGACTGGCCACCGTGCGACGGTGGCCGCCTGGCTATTCCAGGATGTGGTGGAAGGTCAGGTAGATCCGGGGGGATCGGCCTGCGCGTCGGACGTCGTCGGGTGCGTCGGTGACGTGCACCAGCCATTCGTCCTTGCCGGTGGTGGTGATCTCGACGTCGACGGCACGGCACTCGCCGCCGAGGTAGCGCCACACGACCAGCAGACAGGGTTGGCCCAGGGCGTCGTTCTGGATGTAGGTGCGCACGTGGTCGACCAGGCCGGTGAGGTCCACCAGTGCCGGCGGAGGGTCGTCGTCGAGGTGGTGGACGAGGAACCACCAGCGGGCGCCGTGGTCGCAGCAGAACGCGGCGCGGGCGGATGCCTCGTCGGGGTAGTCGGCCCACGCCTCGCAGTGGTGGACGCGGCAGCCGATGCTCCACCGGCTGTGCGGGCTCCACGGGCGGGCCTGGATGTCGCAAGGGGACGGGGGTTGGTCGGAACCGGTCGTGGCTGTCACGGCAACCTCCAGGCCCGGGTGTCGGCGCAGCGCCGGTTGACGGGCACGGTGAGTGCCGCGAGGACGGGCACGGCCGGCCTCGCGGCGGGGTGGATGCGGGGTCGGAGGGGGTGGGTGTCGATCACCAGGGCGGTGGCGTTGTCCGCTCGCGGCCGGTCCACGCCGAACCCGACGAGAAATTCCGCGGCTTCGCCCAGGTCGCCGACCTCGCGCAGCACCTCGTGCAGGACGGCCGGCTCCACGCCCTTGCCGCCCCCGTCGCCGACCGGCGCGAGTCGTCCGCCTTCGGTACGCGCCACGGCCGTACCGAGGGTGAGGGGGTCGGCGGTGCCCACGCTGGTGACCACGACGTTGTCGTTGCACGCGGCCGGCGGCTCGGGGCGGTCCGCCTGTCGTATGCGTTCGCCGACGGTGTGATCCGTGGTCAGCCGGGTGAGCAGGGTGTCCTCCAGCAGGTAGGCGCGGCAGTCACCCACCCAGGCGATGTCCCGGATGAGGCTGTCGTGCGGGGCAGGCGGCCGGGATACGGCCACGACCGTCACGGTGTCCCGGCCGCCGGTCAGGTCCTCGTGCGCGGTCAGGGCGTCCCGGGCCGCGAGCAGACCGCTGACCGCCGCGTTGGACGCCGCGTTCGACGTGGAGGCGGTGAGCGCGGCGCCCGGCGCCGTGGTCGTGGTCGCGGCGGCGGTCGCGGAGCCGGGGTGGCTGCCGATGCCGTCGGCCACGGCGATCGCGGCGAGGCCGGTGGTGTCGTCGACCGTGCTGCCGTAGCTGTCGGCGTTGAGCGGGCGCGAGCCGACGCGGGTGTGCCCGCCGACGTGGTGGACCGGCAGCGCGGGGTCGCGGTCGAGGTGGGCCACCGCGGTCGGGCGGGGCAGGACGTTGTCGGGTGCGGTGCTCCAGCCGCAGCCGCAGCCGCAGCGGCGCCGGGTGAGGGTTGTCGTGGGCGTCGTGATGCCGAACAGGCGCTGCCGCTCGTAGTGGTCGAGTTCGGCGGTGGGCCGGGACCTGATCTCGTGCGGATGCCCGGCCGAGGCGGTGGTGGGTGTGATGTCGCGGGACGGGGTGTTCATGATGTGACCCTTCAGCCGGCGTGGTGCGTGGACGGGTGGTGCGCAGCGCGCCGGAGGCGGGGCCCGTAGGGGCGACGGGGGTTCCGGCCTGTGCTTTTCAGGCCGGGTTCATCGCCGCGGACCCCGTCTCCGGTGTGCCGACCTGGCGCCGGTCCACGTGGCGCGGAGGCGGACCGCCGGGCCCGGTGCAGGACTCGAGGGGGACGTCGGTCGGTGTACCTCCGGTCCTCGACGCACCGGTGCGTTCCCCGGCTCTTCCCGGTGCCGGGCAATCCACCGCCCTCACCGGTGACCCCGGTCGGGGCCCGCTCGGCAGTGGACACGGTGGTTGCGCCACCGTGGACGCCGAGTGCCGGTGGTGACGCCGTGAGGTCCTGGTGGGTGGTTCACGGGCACTCGGGCCCGTCGGGACACGCCGTGTTGCCTCCGCGCTGGTCTCCGAGAGGCGTTTCGGGATTGGCGCGAGACTGTGGCCCACAGCCGCGGCGGTCGATTCGCCCTCCAGCCGGGGCGGTCGACTTCCTTCTCCGCCGTCATCCGCCGCGGTCGCGACTGCCGGGTGGGAGTGTGGGACGAGCAGGGCCTGGGCCGGGCCGGGGGAGCCGGCACGGCCCAGGCCGTGGTGACTACGCAGCCTGCTCGTCGGGCGTCTGCTCGCCGGCCGTGGTGGCGGGGGCGAGATGGGGCCACGTCTCGTGGTCGAGAGCGGGGTTGGTGACCAGCTTCTCGATGTGGGAGAGGGGGTAGCCCAGGGCTGCCAGCAGCTCGACGTAGAAGCGGGTGTCGTCACAGGGGGAGCGCCAACTGCCGTCGGCCTGCTCGGTGTACTTGGCGTTCCAGTGCGCCTCGCAGGCGCCGACGACCTGGGCCAGGCGGATCAGGACGGCCTGGGTCTCGGTGGTGGACTTGCGCCGCAGGAGCACCGTGATCGGGTTGTGGTCGCGGCGGGGGTCCTTGGGCTCGGCGAGCTTGAGCAGGGTGCAGGCGTAGGCGTGCGCGGGCGCGGCCTCGGCGAGGTAGTCGCCGGCCAGGATCGGGGCGAGCGCGAGCCAGTGGTGCAGGCGCGCCGGCAGCGCGGCGGCCTTGCGCTTACGCCAGTCGGCGAAGTAGCGGGTCAGCCACTTGCGGCGGTCGATCTTGGCGTCGCGCCACAGCCGGTTGTTCGTGGTCGCGCGCTTGCGTTCGCCGGCCTGGTAGGCGGCGTCGCGCTGGGGCTGCTGCGCTGTCGACGCGAAGCGCAGGACGTGGCCGTGCGTGGCGTAGTCGGTGCAGACGTATCCGACGTCCGCGGTCGACCGGAAGGGGATGTCGATGACGTAGGCGGCGTGCCCGGGGCAGCCGGCGTGGTCCTCGGCGGTGAGGGCGTGCCGGGCCCGGTCGTCGGCCAGCAGCCGGGACAGGTGGGTCACGCCGTCGGCGGTGGGATCGACGATCGGCACACCGTCGGCGTGGAGCCGGTCGTGGGCCTGGGCGATCCGCACCGAGGCGAGGGTGCGGTGGCGGTGGCCGGTGTGGTCGACGCAGAAGTGGTGGACCTCGGCCTCCTGGCCGCGGTCCACCCAGACCGAGACCGCGCGTCCCGGACAGTCGGCGTGCCCGGCCGGGTCGAGCGGCTCGACGCCGTCGCCGGCGCACAGCTCCTCGAGACGCTCGACCCCGTCGGGCAGGTCACCCGCGGCGTCGACGAGGGCGTAGCCCAGATCGGTGAACCACCGGATCTCCCGGGCCAACACCGCCCGCTGCTCCCGCTCGTCGCGCAGCTTCTCCAGCGTCCACGGGAACTGGCGGGGACTGGTGGTCAGGACGTCGACCAGCCTCTGGTGGGCTTCCTCGTCGTCACCGAACTCGGCCAGCTGGGAGAGCAGGAACATGTCGGCGGTGGGCAGGGACCTGCTGGCGGCGCGGGTGCGGGTGCTGGCGGCGACGACGAGACCGGCGTTGATCTGCTCGTCGGGCAGGCTCAACTTCCGGGCGATCGTCTCCGCGTCCAGCCCTTCGAGGGCGAGCTGGCCGTAGAGCTCGGCTTCCTCGACCGCGGTGTAGCCCTCGCGGTGGATGTTCTCCAAGCCCTGGGCCACCAGCACCTCCCTTCTGGTCCCGGGCGCGTGCACCAGGACGTCGACGGTGAGGCCGGGGTTCTCCAGCTCCTTGACCGCGACCGCGGCGGCGTGACGGTGATGTCCCACGAGCACCCGCAGGCCACCGTCGGGGTCCGGCGCCACGTTGATGATCGAGACCTTCGGGTCCACGCCGTGCTCGGCGACGGAGGCCACCAACGTGGGCCGGGTCTGGCGGATGTCGCCGACCTCGCGGCTGTTGTCCACCGCGCGCAGCGTGCTGGGGTCGATGTTGTGCAGGACGTAGGGGTAGACGGTCCGGCTGTCGGTGGCGGCCTGGTCGGACACTGTATCGCGGGCAACGGTGTCGACGTCGGTGGAGTCGGGGATCGTGGTCATCGTGGTGGCCTCGTTCCAGGTGTCAGGGGCATGGCGGTGCCCTGGTATGAATGCGAAAGGTGTTGATGTGGAAAAGAAAAAGGTTGTAACCGGGATTGTGGCGCGCCGGCCCGGTCCGGTGGTGCGCCTGCCGCGAGGCTCTGCCGGGGGTGGGGTGTCCAGCGCTTTCTGCTGGACACCCCACCCCCGGCAGAGCACGCTGGGCGACGCACACCGGACCAGGCCGGCGCGCACACCGGGCTCACATGAGACGGGCAGGTGGTCTCGGCCGCGCCGCGACGGGCACGTCCCAGCACCGGTACGGTCGAGGGATCGGTAAGGGGTTGATCGAAGCCGACGTCCGGAAGACCCGCCCCGGCGAGAGCGGCGAGGTCAGTGGTGGTGAAGTCCTACATCGGCACCCACCGGCGGTCGTCCTGGTTGCGCAAGACGCGTAGCGCCTGTCCGTCGAAGACATAGAGCCACCGGTGACGCGGTCCGGGGCGGCCGGACAGGCAGCCGGTGACAGGGTCAAGGGCCGAGTCGGTCAACGGGCGCTCCTCGGCGGTTCCGGCTCGGCGTCCTGGTGATCGACGAGGTGGTGCTCGCGCGGTGGGTCTGGGCGTGCTCGATGCCAGCGGGCCGGGCCGGCTGGAGCGTCGTTCGCACACCATGTCCTGGTGGTTGGGAGGTCCTAGACCATCCCCGCTCGCGCGGGGAGTACGACGCCGTCCGACACCCCCTGACGCTGATCGTGGGACCACCCCCGCTCGCGCGGGGAGCACTGCTGGCCACGTACGAGTCGAACCTGCGGCAGAGGACCACCCCCGCTCGCGCGGGGAGCACACCAACCTCCTCGTCGCGGAGCGCATCACGGGGGGACCACCCCCGCTCGCGCGGGGAGCACCCGACCATCGTCATGTCGGCCCCGGCGATGACGGGACCACCCCCGCTCGCGCGGGGAGCACACAACGAAGCCCTCTCAGGGGTTCCAGCAACAGGGACCACCCCCGCTCGCGCGGGGAGCACGCCACGTCGTGTCCGGTCCACTTCTCGGTCGGCGGACCACCCCCGCTCGCGCGGGGAGCACCCAGCACCAAGACGGGAACCGCTGCTACCTGTGGGACCACCCCCGCTCGCGCGGGGAGCACTGGCCCCTGGCGCCGCAGGCGGTTCCCCAGGCGGGACCACCCCCGCTCGCGCGGGGAGCACGGACACCGGATGATGAACGACCCTGCCGAAGCAGGACCACCCCCGCTCGCGCGGGGAGCACGCCGTGGCGTCGGAGGCCGGGACCGCCGGGGACGGACCACCCCCGCTCGCGCGGGGAGCACGAGCTGGACTGGTACGACCTGACCGTGGACGAGGGACCACCCCCGCTCGCGCGGGGAGCACCTGAGCCTGGCCCCCGACACGGTGAAGGCCCACGGACCACCCCCGCTCGCGCGGGGAGCACTGGTTCTCCAGCCTGTTCTCCACGGCGAACAACGGACCACCCCCGCTCGCGCGGGGAGCACGAGCTGAAGCGCCGGCGCGGTCCCCTCCCTCTGGGACCACCCCCGCTCGCGCGGGGAGCACGCCGAGCTGGTCGACGGGGCGGGGAGGACAGGGGGACCACCCCCGCTCGCGCGGGGAGCACCGCCACCGTCCTCTGCCGCGCGACGTCGACGCCGGACCACCCCCGCTCGCGCGGGGAGCACCCTGCGGCGGCGTCGCCGACGTCGGACAGGGACGGACCACCCCCGCTCGCGCGGGGAGCACCCCAACCACCAGGGGAAACACCATCGATCGTGCGGACCACCCCCGCTCGCGCGGGGAGCACACGCGCGGAACAACGCGCCGCCGAGTGCACGCCGGACCACCCCCGCTCGCGCGGGGAGCACTGCCCCAGGACACAAGCGGTGAGGCTCCCGAGGGGACCACCCCCGCTCGCGCGGGGAGCACTGATTCCGGGGTTCGCCCTGGACGGAGCGGTTTGGACCACCCCCGCTCGCGCGGGGAGCACACGCTGCGGATCACGCAGCAGCACGCTAGTGAGGGACCACCCCCGCTCGCGCGGGGAGCACGTCCAGCATCACGGGCTTGAGCGCGGCGGCCAGGGACCACCCCCGCTCGCGCGGGGAGCACCAGCGCGACGGCCGCATGTCGTGGGTGAGCTTCGGACCACCCCCGCTCGCGCGGGGAGCACCTGGCCGACGACGACATCCCGGGTGCGAACGACGGACCACCCCCGCTCGCGCGGGGAGCACGTCGACGCCTTCGGGGACTGGATGGCGATGGTGGGACCACCCCCGCTCGCGCGGGGAGCACGTGTTGCCGCACGCCCAGAGCCTGGTGAACGAGGGACCACCCCCGCTCGCGCGGGGAGCACCCGCCGAACACGGGGTGCCGCCACTGCCCCTTGGGACCACCCCCGCTCGCGCGGGGAGCACACTTCTTGACCAGGGACTTTACAGGCCACGAGGTGCGTTTTAATTCGGTTTGTTCCAGTCTCGTATATCGGTGGCTGTGTCTTCGACCGATGGACCCCAACCGCGGGCGGCGTAACCGAGGGCGGCCAACTGTTGGCCGATACCTGCAAGGAGACATAGTTGTGGCCCGGCACACCGTTACGCGAGCCCAGTGTGCCGGGCCGGTGAACCTCGCAGTACCGCGCCGCCCCGCTCGCGGAGGAATCACGTTCATCGGACAGCAAGTTCGTTCGGCTCTGGCCTCATGCCACTTCGTCGAGCGTGTGAGGGGTTGACGACCGGATGGGCCGGAAGGTTGGTCAGCGCTTGTTGTAGCGGCGTCGGCGGGCTGCGTTGCTCCAGTTGCGCCCACCGGCGGTGGGTGGGGCGTCGTCGGTGTCGCCGGGGTTTGCCGGGCGGAGCATGAGTTGGATGCCGTCGTAGTCGATGGGGTGCCAGTCGTGGCGGTGGACTTTGAAGTCGAGTCCCTGTTCGTTGTTGGCGTGGAAGACCATGATGGCGCGGCCGGTTTTGACCATCTCGACGACGCGGACCCACATGAGGTTGCGGACGCGGCTGCTGACTTTGCCGACGAAGACGCCGGGCGAGATCTCCAGCAGCCAGCGGGTGAGATGGCCGCGCAGGCCGATGGGGCAGGCGGCGACGACGATGACGGTCACAAGTCACCGTCCTGGTCGTCGTAGTTGGTGCCGCCTGCGACGGCGCGGCCGTTGTCGTCCCAGAGCAGGACGACGTTGCTGTCGAAGTCGGGGTCTTCGAAGGCTTCGGGTCCGTATTCGACCAGGCCGTCGTCTTCGCGGAGCAGGGTTTTGACGTCGCGGACGCACGTGTCGAGGAAGGCGCCGTCGCGCATGTGGTCGCGGACGGCGCGGCGGGTTTCGGTGCCGATGTCGGCTACCTCGCGGGCGGTGACGTCGAAGGCGATGGGGATGGTGATGTCGGCTTTGTAGAGGTCGGCGATGTCGTAGACGAAGGATTTGACGTGGCCGGTGTGGACGAAGCCGAGTCCGGGTGCGCAGCCCAGGGCGACGATGACGGCGTGTACGACGCCGTAGAGGCTGGTGTTGGCCGCGGAGAGGGCTTTGTTGACCGGGGTGCCGGAGTCGAAGTCGGTGGGATCGTAGTCGCGGCGCTGCCACTCTACGCCGGTGCGTTTGGCGTGGTCGCGGTACAGGCGGCGCACGCGTGCTCCTTCGCGGCCGCGCAGCTGCTGCATGGTGAGGCTGTCGGTGTCCTCGCCGGGGAAGCGCATCGCGTACATCTCGCGTGCCACGCGCAGCCGGGTGCGGGTGTTGGACACCAGGTTGGCCTGGATCTCCAGCAGCCGGGAGGAGGCGGCCAGGGTGCGGCCGTGGGCGTAGTAGCGCACGGCGTGCTCGCCGACCCACACGGCGGTGGAGCCGCTCTCTGCCAGCAGCACCATGGCCTGTTGGGTGACGTTGGTGCCGGGTCCGAGCAGCAGGGCGCCGAGGGTGGCGGCGGGGATGTGCACGGTGCCGCGTTTGTCGGTGGAGGTGATGGCGTTGTCGTCCCGACTGACCTCGCAGTGCTCCAGGTAGACAAACGACAGGCGGTCCTGGGCGCGGACGAGTTGGGACAGCGGTACCGGCTTGGCACCGGGGATGTCAGGCACGGAACTCCTCGGGCACGGAAGTCCTCAGATCCGGCGGATCGGGGCGAGGGTGAGCAGGCCGCAGCCGTAGCCCTTGGCCGGGCCGATGCCGGTGACCAGGGCGGTGCGCAGCGCCTCGGCGTCGACGACCTCCAGGTGGCCTTCGAACACCGCGGTGGACAGGGTGACGTCGGCGCCCTGTCGCTTGAACGTCACGTGCTCGCGGCCGCGGACGGCGACGTCGGGTTCCTTGTTCTCGCCGGGGACCACGGTGAAGCCGTGGCGTTCGGCGCGGGTGAGCAGCCAGTCGGTCTGCTGGGCGACGGTGACGTGCCCGAACCGCTGGGACCGGGTCGAGTCGGGGGTCTTGCGGCGGCTGCTGACCGGGTTGGCCCGAAGCCGGAACGCCCACTGCTGGCCAGCGGTGATTCGGTCGAGCAGGGGCTGGTAGTCGCGGGTGTCCCAGGTGTGGGTGGTGGGCCAGCCGACCTGTTCGACCAGGTGGGTCAGGTCCGGGCGGTGCGGGCTGACCACGAACAGCACGACCCGGTGCTGGTGGCGGTCGACCCGCCACAGCACGCGTCCCCGCTCGGGTGCGGCGGTGGTGGGCGGGAAGGCGGCCATGACCGCGGCGTGCATCTTCTGGGGCGATGCCAGCATGGTCCGGGCGTCACGGCGGGCGGGGTTGATCTCGAAGCGGGTCAGGTGCATCAGGCGATCCCCTCGAACGCCGCCATCGGGTCGAACGGGTCGACCGCCGGGCCGGGGCCTGAGGTGGGTGCGTGGTAGGCGGGGTTGGGCACGGTGACCGCGGTGCGGTGGATCGAACGCCACTCGTAGCGGCGCTCCCGCGGGTCGAAGCTGATCGGCTCGTCGCGCACCAGTTCGGCATCGGACTCGCCGGGCGGGCAGTCCACCACGATGTCGAGGTCCTTGGTCGGCTCCTGGTGGCGGCGCTGCACCCAGGGTGAGGCCAGCCACGGGTGCTGCTCCAGCCGGTCCCGCACACCGCCCTCGGCCAGCCCGTGCAGCAGCCGACCCGCCGGTGGGCACGACCGGCGGCCCAGGAACAGCGGGAACACCGGCGAGCGCAACGCACGCTCCAGACTCTCCAGCAGTGCCCGGTCGCCCTCGACGGCGACGGCGAACACGGCGTCGGCGAGGTAGAACCGGTAGGACAGGGGCATCGAGTTCGCCCCGTCACGGGTGCGCGCGGTCTGGAAGTCGCGTTCGAGCCTGCCGGGCTGGTCGACGCGGACCCCGATGCGCAAACCCAGCAGTTCCTCCAGCGGATCGGTCCGGCGGCGCCCTTGGGCGGCGGCGAGCAGGCCGAGGACACCGCTGCGACTGGGCGCGCGGTCGGTGTTGCGGCGCACGAAACGGCTGCTGGTGCCCCAGGACTGCAACGGGGCACCCAGCCGCAGCAGCAGGGTGCTCACCGCTCGCCTGCCAGCCGGTCGGCGACCAGTGCGCCCACCGCCGTCACGGCGGGTTCGAAGGTCGTGCGCTGCGCCAGTTCGGTCAGGGGCGCGACCCGCTTCTCACCGACGCCGAACACCCACGCCGCGACGGGCTGCTCGTCGAACGCCTCGTGCAGCTCGCGGGCGTGGTCGGCGAGCCGGGAGATGGCGGCCACGACCCGTCCGCCCTCGGCGTTGTCCTCCACGGCCTCCTCGAACGCGCCTACCAGGTTGATCGACTGGGTTCGCCGGACCACGACGAGGACGGCGTCGGGCAGGGTGCGGTTGGCGAAGGTGTTCTGCTTGCCGGTGGGCATGCTGGTCACGAACGCCCTGGTGAACGCCTCCACCGCGCGCGTGGTGGCCTCGGCGTCGCCGAGGTTGTCGTGCAGGCGGTCGACGTCGACGGTGGCGTAGCGGTAGAGGGTGGAGGAGTTGAACTCGACCGTGCCGATCATCCCGGCCCCGGCGTCCTCGGCTTCGTCGGCCTTCTTGTGGTCGTCCACGGCGGTGAAGTAGTCGTACTCGTTGTCCACCGCATGCACGCTCAGCGCGTGCGCGACCTGGCAGGCCGCGTCGACGTTGAGGTCCGTGGCGTCGGCCACCATGCGCCCGAACAAGGCCACGTCCACCGAATGCGCCTGATCGGCCCGTGCCCGAGCCTCGGCCTTGTTGATGTCGAGCTTGCTCTCACCGGCCCGCGCGACGGCGGTCACGGCGAGTTCGGCCAAGCCCTGGACCTGCCGGTTGCTCAGGAACAGCAGGTAGCCCGACTCGTTGGGAGCCTCCTTCTTCCGCGCCGGGACGATCTTGATCCCGGCCGCGGTCAGCACGGCCTCGGCCAACTCGCCGGCGCGTTCGACCAACGCGGGGTTCTGCCGGGTGATCTCGTCGGACAGCAGTTCCACGACCCTCTTGGTGCGCACTCCCAGCTCGGCGGGGTCGAGCAACTGCTCGAAGGCGTCGCGGGTGGCGCGCTTCCACGCCTGACTGGATACCCGCGCCCGCCGCCGCCCGCCGTAGACGGCGGTCTTCGGACTGCCGGTGTCGTCGCGGTTGATGTTGCTGGGCGGCACGGTCTGGATGACGTGGACATCGACGATGGTGCGGGTCATGGGCGGAATCCTTCGCAAGCCTGGGGTCAGGGGGAGTCGGTGGGCTGATCGGGGGACAGCCCGGTGTTCTGCGCGCTGCCCGGGTCGTCGGTGACCGGTTCATCGGGGTTCGGAGTGCGGTAGAAGGCGCGTCCCCAGCGCAGGCGCACGATCGAGGCACCGCCGGGGCGGTGCCACAGCACCAGTTCGTCGGCCAGCAACGCGTAGTCCAGCGGAGTGGCCTGACCGCGCAGCAGTTGCACCGTTCCCCGCAGGTGGTGCACGAGTTCGTCGATGCTCTGCGCGGTGCCCAGGGACTGGAACCGGCGCAGCACCGGTGGCACGTTCGCGTCGAACTCCTGGGGGTGCAGCATCCGCACCGAACGGCCCAGGCCCCAGCCGCGTTGGTGCATGCGTTTGCGCTGTGACTGCTGGTGCACCGCGTACAGGGTCAACGCCACGTGGGCGGCGGTCTCGGCGGGTGTCGGGCCATCACCGGCACCGGGGCCCGCGAACTTCTCCGACACGGTGTACTGGAGGATCTCGTTGACGCTGCCGGCCGGTTTGCCCACGCCCCGGCGCAGCCTGGCCAACCCCGCCACCGCCGCCGACCGGTTGGCCAACACCCCCTCCTGCAAGGGCTGGACGCGGGCGTGCACCTCGGTACCCACCGGGGTCAGCGATGCCCACCGGGAGTCCGCCGCGGGGACGGATTGCTGTGCGACGGTCACGACGCCACCTCGGTCGTCTCGGAGTAGGCCAGGGGAAGTGCGGTACGCAGGTCCCTGCGGAACCAGCGGTCGGCGTGCGCGGAGGTCATCAGCCGCTTGTCCACCACCCGGCCCACCCACGCCGTCACCGGAGCCTGGGCTTGGAGGTCCGCGCCGAGTCCCCGGATGAGGCGTTCGGCGGTGACGTGCCAGGTCAGGGCGGCTTCCAGGGGGACGGTGTCCGCCCGCAGCGACTGCAACCACCGGCGGAACCCCACGTCGAGTTCGGCGTAGGCCAGTTCGGTGGCGCGGGTGCGGGGCCCGTCGCGTTCGTCCTTGCCCGCGCCCGCGGCGGCGGCGAGGTTGGCGGCGAGCCTGCCCAGGGCCTGGGCGGCCTTCTCGGCGGCCTGGACGCTGTCCAGCGCGGTGCGCACCAACGGGCGGGCGTCGCGGCCGAGCAACACCGAGCGCAGCGCCAGCCCGTCGTCGAGGATGTCGGTGGTGGTGGCGCTCTGGGCGCCATAGGTCATGCCGAGGGTGTGCAGCCGCACGGGCAGGTCGTTGCCGATGACGCCGCCGACTTCGGCCACCCATTCCAGCACGCGGGGAGAGACGAACGGGGCCGCCTCGTCGTCCTGGTTCTTCTCCGCGCCGGGCAGCAACGATTGCAGACCACGCCACACCGCCCGTTCCGGGTCGTGCTCCCGCGGCATGTAGACCTGCGCCACGCGCAGCTTCTTCTCCTGCGCCTTGCTGCGCCGCCACGCGGTGTGCGGTTCGAGGTGCTCCTTGTTCTGCGGCGTGATGCGCTCGCCGTTGCAGATCAACACCCCGGCGACCTCGGCGCCCTCGCGCACGAGCCGAACCCGGCGCGACTGCCACGTGTACAGGTCGACCGGCCCCGTGGGTTCCCGACCGCCGTCGACCTCCTCGGCCGGACCGACCGGCGGGCGTTCCCACGCGGGCAGGTCGACCGCGGTGTTCCGGGTGAGGGCGACGGAGTCGGCGGCGATGAGGTTGAGCAGCAGCGTTTCCCGCAGGGTGCGCCCCTCGGGCAGCACACCGCCGAGGTACCCGGCCCAGCCGGTGCCGATCGGGTAGCCCTTGCCACTCTTGACCCGCTTGTCGCCCACCGCCCCGGACTTGATGCCCGACGGGTCGAACGCGTGACAGTGCACCAGCCAGCGCGCCGCCTCGGCGAACGACAACCTCACCCGTCCACCCAGTCGGGTGGTGAAGAACGGGTGTCCGTTGGGCATGTCGGCGATGAGCTTGTTCAGCTCCGATACCTCGCCCTTGGCGGTGCTCAACCCGGCGACCTGGAGGAACGGGACCTCGGGGTCGAACAGGTCGAACCGCGACCGGTGCCGCTCCAGGTACGCGCGCACCTCGTCGCCGGGGAGTCTCTCCTGCGACCACAACCGCTCCCAGTGGTCGAGGTCGCGAGGGCCGTCGACCGCGCCGTGCAGCACCGCGACGAGCATTCGCGTCAACGCGAACACCTGCGTGGGAACGTCCCCGACCAGCCCGGACAACTCGTGGGCGTGGTCGAAGACGTCCAGCAGGGACAGTTCGACCGGGCGGCCCCGCTCATCCGGGTGATCGTGCGCGACCGGGCGGTCCGCCAGGGGACGTGCCGGCAGCCACGGCTGATCAACGAGGTTGAACGAGCCGGGTTCATCGACTCTCATGCACCAGTCCTTCACGGGGGCTGTAGGTCAACCGGAAGTCGGCCTTGCCGTGCTTGACCTCGGCGGTGCGGTTCCCGTCGAGCACCAGGACCAGCTGGCCCCGCAGCAGGGGAGAGGCGTCGAAGGCGGGGAAGCGGTTGACCTCCAAGGCCGCGATCACGTCGAGGTCGACGCCGGGGTGGCTCAGCGCCACCGGCAACCGCAGCGCGCACGCCGCCACCACCTTGGCCTGCGCGGGTTCGATGGGCAGGTCCGTGGGCAGCGGCTCACCGCCCCCGCGTCCGATCCACTCCGGTGTCGACAAGCCACCCGCGGCGTCACGTTGGACGACCAGCACCTCCAGCGACTCCGCGCCGTCGCGGACCTGCGCCGCGCCGCGCGGGTCGTCCTCGGTGTCGCCGACCCCGGCACGCACCCACCCGACCAGCGAATGCCTCGTCGAGCCGACCTCGTCGAGCAGGAAGGCCCGCGCCGCCCGCGCCCGCTGCCCGGCCAGTTCAGCCGCCTGCGCCGCGGCGTTGTCCATCGCCACCCGCCACGACACCGGTCCCAGCGGGTCGGGGCCGTAGGCGCGCTGCACCAGCGGCGCGATGTCCGACGGCAACGCCACCTGCTCCCGGTCCGACACCAGCGCCGCCGACCGCAGCAGCAGGTGCTCGCCGTAGACGCGACGCGACCCCGGCACCGCCCGCACGGGCTCGGCACCCCAGTCCTCGACACCGACCACAGCGCACCGCGGCCGCGCGACCGGTCCGTGTCTGACCCGCTCGTGCCGATGCAACCGACCCCACCTCTGCAACAGCAGGTCCATCGGCGCCAGATCGGTCACCATGAGGTCGAAGTCCACGTCCAGCGACTGCTCCACGACCTGCGACGCCACCACGATGTGCAAGCCGGGGCGCTCGCCCTTCGGCCCGAAGCGCCGCAACAGGCCCTTGTCGATCCGCGCCCGATCACACCCCAGGAACCGCGAGTGGTTGATCGTGACGTTGTCCTCACCGAACTCGCGCCCCAACCGCGCGGCGGTCTCCTGCACCCGCCCGACGGTGTTGCGGACCACGACCGCACAGCCACCCCCGGCCAAGTGCTCCTCCATGTAGGCGACCAGTGTCTCCAGATCGTCGGGCAACCTGTCCAGCGCCACCAGGGTGTCCCGCGAAGGCACCGGCAGTACCCGCGGCTCCACCCCGCCCGACGCGACGATCACCGGATACCCCAGCTCACGCTGCACCTCGACCGGCCGCCCGTCGTAGGCGGCCACCAACTCGGCACGACGCTCGGCGGGCAACGTCGCCGACAGCAGCACCACCGGCACCCCGTAGGCGCCCAACCAGTGCAGCACCCGCCGCAGGTACTGCGACATGTACACGTCGTAGGCGTGCACCTCGTCGATCACCACGACCTTGCCCGCCAACCCCAGGTGCCGCAGCATCAGGTGCCTGCTCTTCAGCCCGGCGAACAGCACCTGGTCGATCGTGCCGACCACGAACGACGCCAATACACCCTTCTTGCGGCCACTGAGCCACTGGTGCGCCACAGCCGGCGTCTCGTCGTTCCTGCTGTTGGAGGCGAACCGCCCCTGCCGCACCAACCCGGCGAACTCGTCGTTCAACGACGCCTTGCCGTGCGCCAAGGTCACGCTCACCGACCCGTCACGCCCCGGCAACACGTCCAACCAGCGCCGTACCCGGCCGAACATCGCGTCCGTCGTCGCCTGCGTCGGCAACGCCACGAACACCCCGTCCGCGCCCGATCTCGCCGCCAACTCCTCCGCCGCCAGCAACGCCGCCTCGGTCTTGCCCACCCCCATCGGCGCCTCGACGATCATCAACCCCGGACGCTCGAACGCCGCCGCCACCTCCACCGCCGCCACCTGCACCGGCCGCGCCCCGGCCGCCGCGGCGACGAACCGCTCCCGGAACACCGCGTCCACGTCCGACCCCACCGGACGAGCCCGCCACCGCCCCGGCAGACCGAGCTTCTCCCAGCCCGACTCCACGCGCGGCGCCAAGTCGAACTCGACAGGATCCTCGTGGCCCTCCAGCAGCGGGAACAGGTCGGCGTTCGATGCGATCCAGTCGGCCAGGACGACGACCGACGTCAACAACGCCAAAACAGGCCGGCTCAACCGCACGTCCCGGTAGCGCCCCAGCTCGATCCCGGCCGACGCCCGGTCGAGAAAGAACTCCCGCGCCTGCGACCACGCACCCGAACCGACCAGATCCAGCTGATCCTCGGCCTCGCGCAGCATCGACATCTCCGGCGTCACACCGTGGTGACTGCCCACCACACTGGCCAACTGCTCGGCCACGATCGAACTCGACGAACCCAGGTGGCCCAAGAGGTAATCGCGGACCGCCAAATGCCCCACCAGCGCATGGGTCACCCGACTCCGCTGAGGATGGGACCTCAGGATCGGATGCGCGACCAGACCGACCTCGCGCATCCGATCCGCCAGCACCGGCACTTGAACCGCAAACGCCGGACTCGCTTTGCCTACGTCGTGGATCCGCGCCAGCCAAGCCGCCAACACCGGAACACCTGCGGCACCGTCAGGCAACTCGTGGGCGATCCGGGACACGACCTGTGGGGACAGCCACTCATCCACCAACCGGATGGCAATCGCTCCGGTGTCGTCCAAGTGCTGCTGCAATGGCAGCCAGTGCGTGAGACGACCGTGCGGGTCATGCACGGACTTCGCCCACACCACACGCCAGTCGATCAAACCGACCACTAACCCTTCCTCTGAACGGTGGCCGTAGCGGCGCCACTGCGAGGACATACTCGAGCACCCGGACGGCGTTACTCACGCTGCAGTCACTACACCCATTCGGATGCACCGACGAGCGCTGGGTCCGCAAATATGCGGTGAGGCCCGCACGTGTCGGGCCTCACGCGACTAGTCGATGTGACGGTGAAGGAACTCGGTGGTGCGAACCAGTAGCGGTACGAACACGATGACACCGGCTGCGGCTGATACGACCATTGCGGCCGTAGGGGCGATGAGGCCCGATACGCTGAACCACGCGGTTGCAGCGGCTGCTCCTGCGGCGAGGGAGCTGATGGCTACGGCCACGAAGACGATCAGCAGTGTGCGTCCCGTCATCAACGGCCCGGGAGGATCATCGGCTGGTGATCTAGGGGTGCGGCGTAACATGGCCTCCGCTTCCTCATCCTTGTCGGGGTGTTGGGAAGAAGAGCGGCCCCCGGTGCAACGGGGGCCGTTCGCTTTTGCGAACGGGTGCAGCTCTTCTGGGGTGTCGAGCAGGCAGTGCTCCCCGCCATGGCAGGGAAGACGCAACTGGTACCTACGACAGGGGAGCACCTCCGCGGGCGCGGAGATCGACGAGGGAATTCAGCATTCCAGCGGCCCCTTACTGGTACCTATGACAGCTTGCGCTGTGTGCCAGGTTACAGCTCGCCCCTTCGGCGTGCAAATCACCTGGTCCGTCCTTGTGGGCTGTGGTCAGCGCGAGCTGGGTCCGGCCTGGACTCAGATGCACGGCCAGTTGGTCGCACCGCCTGCTTGAGCAGAAACGGCGGGCTCGTGGACCTGGCCGTGCGGACCACCCCCGCTCGCGCGGGGAGCACGACGCCGAGCTGGCCGAGCAGCTCAAGGAGGAGGGACCACCCCCGCTCGCGCGGGGAGCACCCGCAGCTGGATACGGCCGGTTCCCGCGTAGGCGGACCACCCCCGCTCGCGCGGGGAGCACGGCGAGCAGGCGAACTCGGCGGCGATCCTCGACGGACCACCCCCGCTCGCGCGGGGAGCACCAGGGCGAGACCCGCCAGCGCGGGTCCGGCCGCGGACCACCCCCGCTCGCGCGGGGAGCACTAAGCGTCCAGACGCATGATCTGCGGATTTGGGGGACCACCCCCGCTCGCGCGGGGAGCACGTCGGCAACCTGGGCCGCACGTTCGGCTCGGTGGGACCACCCCCGCTCGCGCGGGGAGCACCTCTTGACGTAGACCCACTGGAAACGTTCGCATGGACCACCCCCGCTCGCGCGGGGAGCACCGTCGGGAGCTACCTCGCCAACCAGTACAGCCCGGGACCACCCCCGCTCGCGCGGGGAGCACCCCGATCATCCCCGTGGAGGGTCCGCAGTGAAGGGACCACCCCCGCTCGCGCGGGGAGCACGGTCGTGCTGGACTTCGCCCGGTCGCTGCCCGCGGACCACCCCGCTCGCGCGGGGAGCACGTGCCGACGAGTTCCTCGGTTGCCTGGGCGCTGGGACCACCCCCGCTCGCGCGGGGAGCACCCCGGCGCCCACGTGCGCAACTCGGGGTGTTCGTGGACCACCCCCGCTCGCGCGGGGAGCACACGGCCGGGGTGAGGCCCGGCATCGAGGCTGTCGGACCACCCCCGCTCGCGCGGGGAGCACTCCAGCTGCCGGCCGGCGGCCTCGCGGCGGGCCGGACCACCCCCGCTCGCGCGGGGAGCACCTCCCCAGTCCGGTGCACACCGTCACCGGTCTTGGACCACCCCCGCCCGCGCGGGGAGCACACCCCCGAGAGGGCTTCGTTGTCCGCCGAGATGGGACCACCCCCGCCCGCGCGGGGAGCACATGGACTTCGCGGCCGTGTCGGTGCGGACCAGGGGACCACCCCCGCCCGCGCGGGGAGCACAACGGCGAGGCACTTCCCCATTTAGTGCTGACGGGAGACCACCCCCGCCCGCGCGGGGAGCACCGTGTCCTCGCAGTCAGCGAGGGAGGCCCGCTGGGACCACCCCCGCCCGCGCGGGGAGCACCGGGTCCGGCACGCGCCCGCCGTCGGCCCACGCGGACCACCCCCGCCCGCGCGGGGAGCACCAGACGTTCAGCTTGACCGTGAGATCCGCGCGCGGACCACCCCCGCCCGCGCGGGGAGCACGCCGCTGCGGCTGCGACGCCTCGCGTGACACCCGGACCACCCCCGCCCGCGCGGGGAGCACACTTCTTGACCAGGGACTTTACAGGTCGAGGTATGCGTTTTCATTCGGTTCGTTCCGGTCTCGTATATCGGTGGTCGTCTGATGTCCCCGGGAGGGGTATTCGGTACCGGCACGGCTGTTCGGTCCCGGTACCGTCAAGAACCGGCCGTGACTTCGGTCGAGCACGCCGTTCTGTGGGTGAACAGGTCATGTCGGTGGACTCCGAAGACTGGACCCCTCCTCGCTCATGCAGGGAAGGCCGGGCGATGCCGCTCTTGTTCGAAGCCGTGGTCGGACTGCCCTCGCGTGCGTGTTGGCGGTCTCGCCAGGCGAGTGGTGAGAGGGTGATCGCGGCTTCGGCGATGCGGCGTGCGGTGTGGGTCTTGAGGTTCTTGCGGGCGGAGTCGATCCATCCGTTCACGCGTTGCACGCCGGTGTCGCGGTATTCGACGGCCTGGAGCAGCACCTCCAGTTTGTCGGCGTCGGCGGCGCAGTGGGCCTCGGCGGACTGTTTCGCCTCGTAGTCGTTCACCGCGTCCCGGACTGCGTCGCGTGAACGCTCCGGCAGCTTCGCGGTCTGGTCTCCGGTGATCGCCTGCGGGTCCGGCTTGGTCAAGTAGTCGGTGGCGGTGTGGGGTAGGTCGCCGGTGCGGGTTTCCTGGGTGTCGTGCCACAGGGCCAGGAAGGCTGCGCGGGCGGGGTCGGCGCTTTCCTCGGCAGCGATCAGGGCGGCGAGTTGGGCCACCCGCATGGTGTGCTCGGCGACGGACTCGGGGTCGCGCACCCCGGCGTGCCACCATCCGGCGCGGCGCATGCGCTTGAGCACCCCGAGTTCGTAGCCGAAGGCGGCGAGGGCCGCGGCGTCGTCGGGCACGTGTTCTCCCTGGTGACCGGAATACGGAGAGCGTGGTGAAGGCCGACGACCTGGTTCTGCTCGTAACCGATCGACCAACATATTGTCGGACGCCAGCCTGTCCGGGGACTGGGCGTGTGGGGTTCGGCGGTGTGGCGGGCATCGGGCAGGGCAGTCATGAGGGATGAGGGTGCAGATTCATCGGGAGGCGGGGATGTGGCCGGTCGAGGCGCCTGGCGAGGTGGTTGAGCAGCGTGCCTCCGTGCCGGGTTCGGGCGCCTTACGTCCATTATGTCGCCGTATGAGCTCGGTTCGATAAGTGTTTTTGTGTTGAAGAGTCCGGTCAGTGCAACAGTTGCTCGACGTTGAGGTCGATTTTTTCTTGGCCAGGGGGGACGAGCGTGAAGGTTTTCTCGAGAAATGAAGCCAGCTTGGCTCTGCCGAGGACGACTTCGGTCCGTTCGAGCTGTTCGCCACGCGTGATTTTGGTGATCTTGGTTGTCTGGCTGTTGACGCGAGTGACAAGCATGTCGAGTTCTCCGGTTACGGTGTTGTCCGTTTTGTGTTGGAGGGCCTGGGTGAGGAGGTCGCGCTCGCAGACCCACTTGAGCCAGTGTTTGCCGTACCAGTTCCAGACATATAGGAAAATGGTGTACGGGTCGGTGGGGTCATATACCAGTCGGACCTTCACGCCGGTCATGCCTGTTACGCCGATTGTTTCGATCTCGAGCGGTTCTGTCATGGCAGTAGTCCCTGGCTCGTGTGGCCGTGGAGGGGTTCGGGGTGTCGATGTGGCGCGGCACCCCTGGGTGCGGCAGCGGTCGGACCTCGGGTGGGGTGCTCTGCGGCCGGGAGTGTCGGATCGCGCGGTCGGCAGCGCACATGGGTGCTTCGACGAGTGGCGCAGCCCTGGGCTTGGCGGTGGTGGCCGGTCGGGAGGGCGGAGTCGGGTGTGCACTTGGAGTCGGTGTGCTTTCTGTACCCGGTGCGGGAGGGTCGAGCCGCCCGGTGGAGGTTGGCCAGGGTTTCGGCGAGCCGGTCGGGGCGCTCTTGGGTCGCCCCGGCGCTTCCGGGTGTCGGTGAGGTTCTCGCGGTGCTGGATCCGGAAGGGCGGGTCTTCGGGGTGGAGGCTTCCGGCCGCGGGTCGCTGTGTCCGGTTGCCGTTCGTACTTCCTTGCTCGTCTCGCCATGGTTGTCTGTGGTGCTGTCGGATGTTCGCCGCATACTGGATCTCGAGTTGCCGCTCTTCTGGTCCCCGATGGGGTGACGGGTTCGGTCGGGTGTCGAGATCAGCATCGTGATTCCCGGCGGGTTCGGCATCGCACGAAACCCGGAGGCCGATCGCGAGACCGCATCACTGCGGAAAACCCCGGGCCAGCCATGTCGCGTTGGGTGATAATACGGTTACTCTCGGCATTGTACTGAGGTCGGATGGGTGATGCGCCGACTCGTATCTTGGCCATGGATCATGGCTTGACCAGCAACAACGTGTCTTGCGACGGTCCAAGCCGTCGAGGTATCGACCGGGCCGTGATGGCGGTGGTCCTCGTGTAGACACTGATGTGCCACGGGGTTGGGACACGGCATTGTTGCCGGTGTCCCTCGTCGCCGATCGGCCTGCCGAGATCCAGAGGAGAGCTGCGGACCATGACTCGAATCCAGCACGACCGTGTCGACCACGCCCGGCTGGTCGGCGGTGAGTCCGCCGGATACCTGCACCACCAGGTCGAGGATGCCGCGCGCGGAATCGGGCCGGTGCACCTGGCCCACCAGGCCAATGGTGTGCGGGTCCACATCCTCACCCTCGGGTGGGAGCAGGCACGGGCGCTGCTGAACAACCACGCGGGCTTGACCAAGGATGCCGTCGGCATCGCCTCGGTGATGAGGGAGCACATGATCGAGGCGGGGGTGGAACCGAACGTGACGGCGGTCATCGGCGGAAGCATGATCAACGCCGACCCGCCGGAGCACACCCGGTTGCGGCGCCCGGTCGCGGCGGTGCTCACCCCACGACGGGTGCAGGAGCTGCGCCGCAACGTCGTCGGGATCACCCGCGCGCTGCTGGACGAGGTGGACCCCGGCCAGCCGGTCGACGTGGTGGCCGGTCTGGCGTTGCCGCTGCCGCTGATGGTGATCTGCGAACTGCTCGGCGTGCCGGCGCAGGACCGCGGCATGCTGGCCGGCTGGTCCTCGGCGATGATGACCGAGGTACCCGAACAGCAGCAGCCCGCCTCGGAGGCGATGGCCGGTTATCTGGCCGCGCTGATCGAGGACAAGCGCGTCAGGCCCGACGAGGGGCTGCTGTCGATGCTGGTGCACACCGGCGGCGAGGATCGGCTCGCTCCGGAGGAGGTGCTGACCACCGCGGTGCTCATGGTGCTGGCCGGTCACGAGACCACCACCGCCGCCATCGGCAATACCCTGGCCGCGCTGCTGCACACCGGACAGTGGTCCGCGGTCGCGGCGGCCCCCGACTCCGTCCCCGACGTGGTGCGGGAAAGCCTGCGTTGGGACCCGCCCACCCGCAACATCCCGCACTACCTCGTCCGCGAGCCCGTCGACCTGGGCGGAGGTGTGACGCTGTCGCCCAGCGCCCTGGTGATGGTCAACCTCGGCTCGGCCAACCGTGATCCGGAGGCGTTCGGCCCGGACGCGCACCGATTCGTGCCCTTTCGGCCCCGCCCCGCCCGGTCCCACCTGACCTTCGGTATGGGATGGCACCGCTGCGTGGGTAGTGTCCTGGCCACGATGGAGACCGAAATCGCGGTAGGCGAGGTCCTCGCTCGCTGGCCGCGGGCACGTCCGGCGATCGCGGTGGAGCGGATGCCGCGCAACCCCTACCTGGTCACCAACGGGTTCACCGAGGTCGGCGTCGTCCTGGTCGGGTGAGCGGTAACCGCCGCGTCGTCCTCGGGCCGGCTGGACCGGTCGTGTCGTTCTTCCGGGGTCAGTGGGTTTCGCGTCGTTGGATCAGGCGGGTGGCGAGTTCGACGCGGTTGGCCGCGCCCACTTTGTCGCGCATGTTGCGTACGTGGCTTTCCACCGTCCGGGGGCTCATGTACAACTTCTCGGCGATCGCCTTGTTGCCCAAGCCCTGAATCAGCCAGCGGGCGACGTCGTTCTCGGTGGCGGTGAACTGGCGGTGCGGCAGCACCGCCCCGTCGATCGGCCGGTCATCGCAGGCGGGATCCGGATCTGGCTCCCTTTCTGCGGGCTTGTCCGCGGCGGTCCTGTCGGCGGCGGCCTCGTCCTTGCCGTCGGCGGCCGCATCGGCATACCTGCCGTTGAGCACCAGTGTGACGGCGTCGTCCACGGTGCCCACCCGGACATCACGGGCCTGCTCGTAGCGTTCGGGGGAGAGGTATTGGGATACCGCGGCCTCGGCGTTCTCGTGCACCAGGGCGAAGACCCGCAGATCGCGGGAGAGTTGGATGCCGGTTGCCCGGTGTAGGCCGTCGGCCGCGCCCAGCAGCCGGGCCGCGGCGACGGCGGAGCGCTGTCCGCAGCGGGCCAGTGCCCAGGCCAGCACGGGCAGGGTGAACAGCGGGGTCCACCGGTCGTTGATCCGTTGTTGACCGCGTACGCCCTCGAGCAGCACCCGCACGGCCGCGCGCGGTTCGTCGTCGAACCTGATCAGTGCCACCGCCTGGCACCAGCGGGCCCATGCCATGCCCCATTCGGCGCCCAGCCGCTGGCAGCCGTCCAGGAACTCCTGCGCGGCGCGCTGACCTTGCTCGGCGTCCTCCACCAGCACAGACCCGATGGTCAGCAGCGTTTCGGTCAGGTGTGCGTCGACCAGGGTGTCCGGCCCGTAGGACAGCCACAGGCGATGCGACCGGCGCAGCAGATCCATCCCGTGGCGGTCGCCGTCGAGCAGCGCGACCTGGGCCCCCTTGATGAACAGCAGCGCGGCGACCGGTTCGTCGGCCGGGGCCATCGCCTCGGCATCGGCGATGCGCCGCAGCACCGCCTCGCGGCCTTCTCCCAGGCACAGCATCATCCAGGCGTCGAGCGCGATCGCGCTCGCGCGCAGCACCGACGGCGCGGCCGGGGTGGCCAGCAGGGCGCGGTTGAGCCACAACGACTGCTCGGGCAGGCGCCCGGAGTAGGTCCACCACCGGGTCCGCGCGACGTCCACGGCCATCTCCAGGCCCTGGCCGGCGCACGCCGGATCGGCCACCAGCGCCCCCAACGCCGCCCGGAGATTGGGCATGTCGACCTCGACGGCCCGCAGGATCTCGATCTCGTTCTCTCCTCGCCACCCCGCGGCGTGCCGCGCCGCGACCTGTCGGTAGTGGTCGCGGTGTCGCCGCCGGACCGCGGCGCCCCCGTCGGGCAACTCTTGCAGCTGTTGGCCGGCGAACTGCACGACCGGTTCCAACAGCGTGTAGTGGGTGCGGGAGGGGGAGGGCACCACCAGCGACCGGTCGACCAACCCCGCCAGTGCCTCGGCGACCTCGTGCTCGGGCAGCGCCTCGTCGGCGCACACCTGCTCGGCTGCCTCCAGGTCGAAAGGGCCGGTGAACACCGACAGCGCCGCCAGCAACAGCCGTTCGGCCGGCTCGCACACCTTGTAGCTGGGACCGATCAGTTCGTTGAGGGCCTGCTGGTGGGGCGAGCGGTCCAGCCGGGCGGCGATGGCCTCCGGCGACAGCGACCTCATCTGTCCCACCACCAGCTCGATGCCCAGGGGCAGTCCGCCGACACGGCGCAGGATCAGCCGCACCGCGGGCCAGTTCTGTTCAGTCAGCTTCCACCCGGGCACTCCCGCGTGTGCGCGTTCGACAAGCAGCTGGACGGCCTCCACCTTGGGGTTCAGCGGTTCGTCCTCGTCGGGCAGCTCCAGCGGCGGCACCATGATCAGCATTTCGCCGATCAGACCGAGTAGTTCACGGCTGGTGGCCAGCACTCGCAGCCGGGGCGCTCCGCGCAGCAGCGTGTCCACCACGCCGCTCACGTCCTCTTTCAGGTGTTCGCAATTGTCCAGGATCAGCAGCATCCGACGGTCGCGCAGGAATGCCACCAACGACGCCCGCAGATCACGGGCCGACTGGCTGGGCAGCCGCACCGCCGATGCCACCGCCTGCTCCAACAACGCCGTGTCCCCGGCGGGCACGCCCCGCAGGTCAACGAACGCCCAGCCGTGCTCGTAGACGGACTTCACCTGTTTGGCGTATTCCTGGGCCAGTCTGGTCTTGCCCACACCGGGCCCACCCGACAGCGTGACAAGTCTGGACCCGCCCATCGCGTTCCTCAGGTCGGTCAACTGCCGACGCCTGCCCACGAAGGCGTCGAGCGTCTCGATGCTTCCGTCCTGATCGGATGCTGCGGTCCCAAGCGACGTGCCCATGCCCTGCACCGTACGACACCCGGCTCGGTCCGGCCGCCTGTTTCGGCACGTCACGGCCTGCCCTCCTCGGCAGGGATCGGCGACACGACTTCGCGCACCGTGGTGCGGCGTGGCCGTCCCCGTCGATGAGGGCCTGGCGGTGAGCCATTCGATCGACCGGGATCGCCGCACCGGTTCGTCCGGTCGATCGCCTCGAACCGGGGTGTTACCGCCGGTAGTGGGCTGTTACCCGAAGTGATATTCAGGTTTCGAGATTTTCCGCAATCATGCGGATTTGAGGTGGACCTGGGGCTCGCCCCGATGGCCAACAAGGTTGCGATCGCGATGCTGATCTGCACGCGGTGCGATGCGTACCAACCCGACCCGGTGAGACCGGGACGAAAGACAGGCCAAAGGGCCGCAGGAAGCAATCGGCTGTGCGAGGACGGGAGGCGAATGGCTACGCGACGCAAGTCTGCTCCCTGGTGTACGGGGCTTTGAAGCGTCCCGGTGCTCCGAGGCCGTTACCGAATGGCCGATGTCACGGCGTCGGTACGGCTGAAGGTACTGACACCCGGTTGGATAACGTCGTCGACCTGTGGAGCACCAGAGGCCAACGATGGCTGCTGCGGGGCACACGACACACGACAGCACCCACGTCCCGAGTTCGTGGGGCCGCGAAAGAGTTACCGCGATGACTGACACTCCACACGAACGGGCCAGTGCCGATCTCGCCCTGCTGATGTCCGTGCATGGGTTCGCAGAGCCGGAGATGAATCGGTCCACAACGATGGCGGATGCCGTGGCAAGAGCATCGAGCGCATGACCACGCAGGGCCCTTGATCTTCGACAATGTGCATGACCGCCACACGACCGGTCATGTCGGACAAGGAAAGGAATGTAGGTGTCATTCATCGACGACGGCCGGGACAGAGGCGTGCTGCGGTCTGAGCGCCCGGTGGAGGATCGACATGTCGAGCCGGAAGCCCCCGGCGCCCCGGGAGATCCGGATACAGCAGCGGGTGACGGCAGCCGATCCTCGGTGCTGGAGCGCGCATTTCAGATGCTGAAGCTGGTCGCCAACGAGAAGCGGCCGATGAACCTGACCGAAATGAGCCGTGCGGTCAGGTTGCCGCTGCCCACGACGTACCGTCTGGCCAAGGCCTTGGTGAGACTGCGTGCTTTGGAGCGGGATCGTGGTCGCTACACGTTGGGGCCGGTGTGGTCGGAGTGGTCGGATGCCACACTGGAACGACAACCGGCCGACTCGTCGTGTTGATGGATGCCGTCCAGAGCAGGGAGTGCTACTTCGAGGCTCCGGGACTTCACCCCGGATGTTGGACACGGGATTATGCGGCGTGGGTCAGCGTAACCGGTGCCGGGGTGAGGCTGTTC
>NZ_JBHSQO010000063.1:0-41917 GCF_042658445.1 Saccharothrix lopnurensis
GCGGCGCGAGTGTTCGACACGTGCGCGAGTCGTACGTTCAGGACCACCGTGTCGTACGTTCGCGACCCCCGAGTTCACCGTTCGCGACGGGTCGGCGGCGGGTCGGCAGGGCGGTCAGCAGGGTGAACAGGGTCGCGGCCGCCTGGAGGAGCAGGAGGAGTTCGCGCAGCGTGGACGACGCCTCCACGCGGACCTCCGAGGCCGTGGTGGGCAGCGTCACGCCGACCAGGTGGCCCCACGCCCGGACGGTGGCCACCTCGCGGCCGTCGACCCACGCGCGCCAGCCCGGCTCCTCCGCCGCCGCCAGCACGAGCAGGCGGCCCTCCGGTCCTTCGGACACCCGCACGGCCACCTCCGGCGGCGCGGCCTCGACCGGGGCGGTGCCGGGCGCGACCAGGTCGGTGGGCGGGGTGCCGCCGGTGCGGGCGCGGCGGGCCAGCTCGGGCGACAGCAGCACCGCGTTGCCGGCCGCCAGCTGCACCCGCAGCACCGGGCGGCCGTCGGTCATCGACGGGGTGACCGACACCAGGTCGCCCGCCGCGTCGCGCAGCCGCTGCGCCGCGCCCAGGTCCGGCAGCACCACGAACGCCACGCCCGAGGCCGCGGCCTGGGCCAGCGCGGTCCGCGCCACGTCCGGCGAACCGCCCGTCAGCTCGCGCGTCCAGCGCGCCAGGCGCGTGGTGGCCGCCGCGACGGGCACGTGGTCGTCGTCGCCGAACGCGGGCAGCCGGCCCGCCACCAGGCGGGTCGGCTCGCCCAGCACGAGCACCGAGCGACCGGTCTGCGCCAACTCCTGCTCCAGCGTCGACGGCAGCCGGGCCGCGGCGGCGGTCAGGGGGCCCGAGCGCAGGCCGACGAACCCGGCGCAGGCCAGCGCCAGGACGGAGACGGCGCCGACCGCCGACACCACGCGCGTGAACGGCAGGGGCGCCACGTCCCGCCGGAACGCCGAGAGCACCACCCACAGCAGCCCCCAGCCGACCACCACCAGCGGCGCGCCCGACCACCCGGGCTGGGCCGGTCCGCCGGGCAGCGGCGCCACCGCCGCGGTCCGCACCACGACCACCGCCAGCCCGCCGAGCACCGCCACGGCCAGCCCCGCCAGCATCGACCGGTGCGGGCGCAGCGCCGCCGCGGCGAGGGCCAGGACCACGACCAGCAGCCCGACGAACGGCACCGCCCCCGGTCCGCCGGGCCGCAGCGACAGCAGGTCCACCACGTCGACGGGGGGCGTCCCGGCGAACGCGCCCACCCCGTGCAGCACCACCGACGGGTGCTGGAGCACGACCGCGGGCCACGGCAGCAGCAGCGCCACCGGCAGCAGCACCACCACGAACAGCGACGCGACCCGCCGCCGGCCGTCGCCCGCCCGGCCGGGCACGGCGACGAACCCGACCAGCGCCGCCAGCGCCACCAGCCCGTGCACCAGCGGCGAGAACGCGCCCAGCGCCGCCACCGCCAGCGCCGTGCCCGACGCCACCGGCAGCCACGACACCCCGGCCCCGCCGCGCAGCACCGACACCACCCCGGCGGCCACCAGCGGCAGCAGCACGTGCACCACCACGACGTCCAGCCGGCCCTGGCCCACCGCCGCCGTCGCCGCGGGCAGCAGCGCGTACCCGGCCGCCACCAGCGCCCGCACCGGCCGCCGCACGGGCAGCCGCCGCGTCGCCGCGTAGGCGGACAGCCCGGCCAGCGGCGCGTCGCCGAGGAACAGCACCGCCACCAGCACGGCGGGCGAGCCGAACGGCACCCCCAGCACGCCGAGCACGGCCAGCGCGGCGGGCGCGGGCGCGGTCGTGCCGCCCGCCACCGGGTGCCAGGCCGCCAGGTACGCCGACCAGGTCCCGGTCAGGTCGTCCACCGGCAGCAGCCGCCCGCCGGCCAGGTCCAGGCCGAGCCGGGACGCGTTGGCCAGCACCCCGAACACCGCCAGCCCGAGCACGAGCAGCAGCGGCGGCCCGAGCAGCAGCGACCGCAGCACCCGCGCCCGGTCGACCTCGACGAACACGATGCCCCGCGGGACGGCGGTGGTGCCGCGCGGCACCGGCGAGGGCCGCGGCCGGGGTGAGGGCCGCGGCGCCCGGCCGTGCGGGGGCGGCGCCTCCACCGGCACGGTCACCGCCGGCCGCCGCAGACCGCCCGTCGCCCGCACGGGCCGCCGCCGCGTCAGCACGCCCGCGGGCAGCGCGGCGGGCCCGATCAGCGGACGCTCCACTTCGGACGGCAGGGACCACGCCACGGGCCGCCGGTCGTCGTCGGGCAGCCGCCCGAGCGCCAGGTCCGCCTCGACGCGTCGCCTGATCAGGTGAGCAGAGGCGGCGCGGACCGCGTTGCGCGCCCGGGTCAGCCGACTGGTGGACAGCCCGCGCACCACGCCGTGCTCCGGCCGCTCGGCGCGACCCGCCAGCAGCCCCGCCCGCCCGCTCAGCAGGTACCGCAGCGCGCCCACCTCGGCGTGCGCGTCGGAGAACCGCCGCAGCAGCAGGAAGCCCAGGGCGCGCAGCACGGCGAGCACCGCGAACGGCGGCAGCCCCAGCGCGAACGCCGGCGCGCCGCAGTTCACCAGGAACGTTCGCAGCCCGTGGGCCCGGTCGATGCCGCGCGGCGCGGGTCCGGGGCGCGCCGCGGCCGCGTCCAGCCGCCGCAGGCCGCGCCCGATCGCCCGCGCGTGCCGCATCCGCGCCACCGGCACGGACAGCACCAGGTGGCCGGCGAGGTTCGCCCGCCAGCCGAAGTCGAGGTCCTCGCGCAGCAGCGGCATCGCCCGGTCGTAGCCGCCGAGCTCCTCCCACACCGCGCGCCGCACCAGCGAGCCTGCCGAGGGCACCGCCAGCACCTCGGTGCTCTGCTCGAACGCCCCGGCGGGCTCGGCCGCGCCGATGCCGGTCTGCCGGTGCCCGGAGGTGTCGGTGGACAGCCCGGCCTCGACGACCAGCCGCGGGTCGGCCCAGTCCAGGGCCAGGGGCCCCAGCACGGCGGCCGAGGGGGACACCTCCGCGGCGGTCAGCAGCGCGGACAGGCAGTCCGGTTCGGGCGCGCAGTCGTCGTGCAGCACCCACACCCACGCGCCCGGGTCGCCCCACCGCTTCACGGCGTGCTCCACGGCGGCGTGCACGGCCTCGCCGAACCCCGTGCCGCGCGCCGACGTCAGCACGCCGTCAATCACCCGATCGGTACCTTCGGCGGCCTCGGCGAGGAGGCCGGCGGTCCCATCGACGGACCCGGTGTCGACCGCGATCACGTGCCGCGGGCGCGGTCGCTGCCGGCGCAGCGCGGACAGCGCCGTGCCGAGCCAGCGGTCGCCGTCGTGGCACACCAGCACCGCCAGCACGGGTGCGGTGCGCAGCCGTGGAGCAGCCCCGCTCGTCAAGTGCCGCTCCTCGCAAGGTCGTCCGACTACGCCGTGGGGGACCCACGGTAAGCCAGGGCGATCTCAAGCGATCACACGGCGCGCTTCTTCAGCTTCCTCCGCTCGCGTTCGGACAGCCCGCCCCAGATGCCGAAGCGCTCGTCGTGCTGGAGGGCGTACTCCAGGCACTCCGCCCGCACCTCGCAGCCCAGACAGATGCGCTTGGCCTCCCTGGTGGAGCCGCCCTTCTCGGGGAAGAACGCCTCGGGGTCCGTCTGCGCGCACAGGGCGCGCTCCTGCCAGTCCTGCTCATCGGTCACGTCGAACAGGTCGAGCACGACCGGCTCAGGTGCCGGGACGTCCCCGTCCACGATGCGACCCCCGTCGAATTCCTGGGTAAAGGGTTCCTGCACAGTCCGCCTCCTCGCCTTCCGCTCTCCCCGGTTGGCGGACACCACTCGCCGTCCCCACAACGACGAATGACACCGATGTGATTACACCTGTGTCACAACACCCGGTCAAGCGGAGTCCACAGGACGGGGGATATTCGCGCAGATGGCCGCAAAAACCTTGACCAGCAGCACAGACGGTGATTCAAGCGCTGCTCCCGGCGATGACGCCTGCTCGAACGGCCCACCGGTCGGACTACCTGGGGTGGGTCCGGCGGGCCACACTGGTGGGGTGAAGCGATCAGCGGTGCGTCCGAGTCCACTGTTCCTCAGCCTGCTCGCGGTGACGGTGGCAGGCGCCGTGCTGACCCTGTTCGACGACGCCCTGCGCACGCTGGGCACGGTGCTGTTCGTGCTCGGGGGGTGGGCGGTTTCACTGTGCCTGCACGAGTTCGGCCACGCGGTGGTGGCCTACCGGGGCGGCGACCACGCGGTCAAGGAGAAGGGCTACCTGACGCTGGACATCCGCCGGTACACCGACCCGGTGTTCAGCATCGTGCTGCCCCTGGTGCTGCTGGCGTTCGGCGGCATCCCGCTGCCCGGCGGCGCGGTGTGGATCAACCACCACGCGCTGCGCGACCGGCGGGTGCAGTCGATGGTGTCGCTGGCCGGACCGGTGAGCAACCTGGTGCTGGGCCTGCTGCTGGCGGCGTCGGTGGCGCTGTTCGACCCCGCGCCCGGCCTGGCCGCCGCGCTGTCCTACCTGGCCGCGGTGCAGGTCATCGCGTTCGTGCTGAACATCCTGCCGATCCCCGGCCTGGACGGGTGGGGCGTGATCGAGCCCTACCTGTCGTACCCGGCGCGGCAGTTCGGCGCCAAGGCGCGGCCGTGGGCGCCGTTCGTGCTGTTCGCGGTGCTGATCGGGTTCCCGACCGTCAACGCCCTGTTCTTCGACGCCGCCTACTCGGTGTTCGACCTGATCGGGGGCGACCGGTGGCTGGCCTACGTGGGCGCGGACACCTTCCTGTTCTGGCGCTGACCCCCGGTGGGAGGATGGCGTCCCGTGAAGGTCGTCGTACTGGTTGGCGGGGTTGGCGGGGCGCGGTTCCTGGTGGGGTTGCGCAAACTCCTGTCGGGACCCGGGCACGAGATCACCGCCGTGGTGAACACGGGTGACGACGTGTGGATGCACGGGTTGCGGATCTGCCCCGACCTGGACACCTGCATGTACACCCTCGGTGGCGGGATCGACGTGGAGCGCGGCTGGGGCCGGGCGGACGAGACGTGGTCGGTCAAGGAGGAGCTGGCGGCCTACGGCGCGGACCCGACGTGGTTCGGCCTGGGCGACCGGGACGTCGCCACGCACCTGGTGCGGACCCGGATGCTGCGCGCGGGCTACCCGCTGTCGGCCGTGACCGAGGCGCTGTGCCACCGCTGGGAGCCCGGCGTGCGGCTGCTGCCGATGTCGGACGACCGGGTGGAGACGCACGTGGTCGTGGACGTCGACGGCGACGAGAAGGCGATCCACTTCCAGGAGTGGTGGGTGCGGCACCGGGCCGCGCTGCCCGCGCGGTCGTTCGCCTCGGTCGGCGCGGGGACCGCGACGCCGGCGCCCGGCGTGCTCGACGCGCTCGCGGAGGCCGACGCGGTGCTGTTCGCGCCGTCGAACCCGGTGGTGAGCGTGGGCACGATCCTCGGCGTGCCGGGGGTGCGGGACGCGTTGCGCAAGACCGAGGCCGGGGTGGTCGGGCTGTCCCCGATCGTGGGCGGCAAGCCGCTGCGCGGGATGGCGGACGCGTGCCTGTCGGCGATCGGCGTCGAGACCTCGGCCGAGGCGGTGGGCAGGCACTACGGGTCGCGCAAGACCACCCGGGGCGGTGTGCTGGACGGCTGGCTGGTGCACACCGGCGACCGCTGCGACGTGCCCGGGGTGGCGGTGCGCGCGGTGCCGCTGCTGATGTCCGATGTGGACGCGACCGCCACGATGGCGCGGGCGGCGCTGGAGCTGGCCGGGGTCGGCGTTGGCTGACCGGGGGCCCGTCGACCACGCGGCGCGGGACCACGCGGCACTCGACCACGCGGCGCCGGGCGTGGTGTCGCTGCTGCCGGTGCCGGGCCTGCCGGAGTTCCGGCCCGGTGACGACCTGGCGGCCGAGCTGGCGTCGGCCGCGCCGTGGCTGCGGAACGACGACGTGGTCGTGGTGACGTCCAAGGTGCTGTCCAAAGTGGAAGGTCGGCTGGTGCGGGCGCCCGCCGACCCCGAGGCGCGGGACGAGCTGCGGCGGCAGTGGGTGTCGGCCGAGGCGGTGCGCGTGCTGGCGCGGCGCGGGCGGACGCTGATCACCGAGAACAGGCTCGGCATCGTGCAGGCGGCGTCCGGGGTGGACGCCTCGAACGTGGCGGGCGACGAGATCGCGCTGCTGCCGGTGGACCCCGACGGGTCGGCCGCGGCGCTGCGGGCCGCGCTGTTCGAGCGGCTGGGCGTGCGGGTGGCCGTGGTGGTGACCGACACCATGGGCCGGGCCTGGCGGGTCGGGCAGACCGACGCGGCGATCGGGTCGTCCGGGCTGGCCGTGCTGCACCGGTACGCGGGCTCGGTGGACCGGCAGGGCAACCCGCTGGTGGTGACCGAGGTCGCGGTCGCGGACGAGATCGCCGCGGCGGCCGACCTGGTGAAGGGCAAGCTGGGCGCGGTGCCCGTGGCGGTGGTGCGCGGGCTGCCGGTGGTCGACGACGGCTCGTCGGCGCGCGACCTGGCCCGGCCGGTGGAGGAGGACCTGTTCCACCTGGGCACGGCCGAGGCGCTGGCGCGGGGGCGGGCCGAGGCGGTGCTGGTGCGCCGTTCGGTGCGGGCCTTCACCGCGGAGCCGGTGTCGCCGGACGCGATCCGGCGGGCGGTGGCGGCGGCGTTGACCGCGCCCGCGCCGCACCACACGCGGCCGGTGCGGTTCGTGCGGCTGACGGAGCGGCGCGCGGAGCTGCTGGCGGCGATGCGGGCGCGGTGGGAGGCCGACCTGCGGGGCGACGGGCTGCCCGAGGAGCGGGTGGCCCGGCGGACCGGCCGGGGCGATTTCCTGCGGGACGCGCCGGAGGTCGTGGTGCCGTTCCTGGTGCGGGAGGGCGCGCACGACTACCCGGACGAGCGGCGGGCCTCGGCCGAGCGGACGATGTTCACCGTCGCCGGCGGCGCGGCCGTGCAGGGGCTGCTGGTGGCGCTGGCCGCCGAGGGGCTCGGGTCGTGCTGGGTGTCGTCGACGCTGTTCTGCCCGGACGTCGTGCGGTCGGTGCTGGAGCTGCCCGCGGACTGGGAGCCGCTGGGCGCGGTGGCGGTCGGCCACCCCGTGGAGGCGTTGGCGCCGCGGTCGCCGCGCGAACCGGACGAAGGGTTCCTGGAGCGTTGAGCCTGCACGCGGACACCACGGGGACGTTGGCCGGGTGGCGCCCGGCCGAGCACGGGCAGGAGTCGTTGCGGCAGGCGTACCTGGGGTTCCTGGCCGCCCGGCCGGACGCCTGCGCGCGGTCGTGCGAGCCGGGGCACGTCACGGCGTCGGCGCTGGTGCTGGACGCCTCCGGGGAGCGGACGCTGCTGACGCTGCACCCGCGGGTCGGTCGGTGGCTCCAGCTGGGCGGGCACTGCGAACCCGGGGACCTGACGCTGGCCGGGGCGGCGCTGCGGGAGGCGACGGAGGAGTCCGGGATCGAGGGGCTGGTGATCGAGCCGGTGCCGCTGCACCTGGACGTGCACCCGATCACGTGCTCGCTCGGCAAGCCGACGCGGCACTTCGACGTGCGGTTCCTGGTGCGGGCGCCGGTGGACGCGCGGCACTCGCGCAGCGCCGAGTCCGTGGACCTGCGGTGGTGGCCGCTGGACGCGCTGCCGCCGGACGTCGACGACCTGCGCCCGATGATCTCCGCGGCACTCGTCCGACTGGCCTGAAGGTCTTGTGATCCGGGTCATAGCGCTGCATGCTGACACCGCTCTGGGAGCGCTCCCAGGGCAGTGAGGAGCTGTCAACGTGGACAACGGGGCAAGACGTCGCCGGCTCTGGCCGGCCGTGCTGGCGGCGGTCGGCATGGTGATCGGCGGGGGTGGCGTGGCCGACGCGGGGTCCGGTCACCACCACCCGCCGAGGGGCACGTCGTTCTACGTGGAGCCGGACTCGAACGCGGCGCGGCAGGCCGCGGCGTGGCGGCAGGAGGGCCGGGTCGAGGACGCCCGGCTGATGGAGGCGGTGGCGAAGCAGCCCACCGCGATCTGGTTCACCACGGCGGGCGCCGAGCAGGTGCGGACCCGGGTGCGCGACGTCGTGCGGGCGGCGAAGCGCAAGGGCCAGGTGCCGGTGCTGGTGGCGTACTTCGTGCCCTACCGGGACTGCTCGCAGTGGTCGGCGGGCGGCGCGCTCAGCGAGCAGGAGTACCGGGAGTGGATCAATGCGTTCGCGGCCGGGATCGGCAACGACAAGGCGGTCGTGATCGTCGAGCCCGACGGGCTGGCGCTGCTGACCAGCGAGCCGTGGTGCACGATCGGGCCGGACGAGGAGCTGGTGCCGCAGCGGTACCGGGAGATCAACCACGCGGTCGACACGCTCAAGCGGGGCAGGCAGACGCGCGTGTACCTCGACGCCGGGCACTCGGCGTGGCAGGCGCTGAACGACTACGACGCGGGCTACGGCGAGCCGCGTGAGCAGCAGGGCATCGTGAACCGGCTGATGCGGGGCGGCGTGGCGCGGGCGGACGGGTTCGCGCTGAACACGTCCAACTACCGCTTCACCGCGGACCTCGTGCAGTACGGCACGCGGATCTCCAAGTGCCTCTACCTGCGGACGCACCGCGGCGCCACCACGTGCCCGGCCGACGCCGAGCTGGACGCGCTGCGGGTGGACGAGCGGAGGATGACGCACTTCGTGCTGGACACCAGCCGCAACGGCCAGGGCCACTACACGCCGGGCGGGGGCGAGACCGACTGGTGCAACCCACCGGGCCGGGGCCTGGGCGAGCGCCCGACCGCGCGCACCCGCATCCCGCTCGTGGACGCCTTCCTGTGGATCAAGCGCCCCGGCGAGTCGGACGGCGAGTGCCAGGGCGGCCCACCGGCCGGCCAGTGGTGGCCCGAGCAGGCCCTGGACCTGGCCAAGCGCGCCACCCCACCCCTCCGCTGACCCTCCCCCGGGGCGGGCCACCCCCGCCCCGGGCCCCTTACAACCCGCGCGAGTCGTACGCCCAGACCCCGCGAGTCGTACGTCCAGACCCACCGTGTCGTACGTTCCGGACCCCCGAGTTCAGCGTTCGCGCACCCCTCGTCGCCCGGACAGGGGTACCTGAACGTTGAACTCGGGGGTCGCGAACGTACGACACGGTCGACCGGAACGTACGACTCGCGGGGTCTGGACGTACGACTCGCGGGGTCAGGTGTCGCCGTTCAGGCGTTGGGACAGGCTGGGGCGGGTGGGTTGGACCTGCTGGACCGTGGGGATCGGGCCCGGGGCCACGCGCAGTTCCGGCTGTGGTTCGGGAGGTGGCGGGGCCGGGCGGCCGGCGGCCACGTGGGCGGCCAGGACCATGGTCGAGTCCGGGTCGGCGGTCTTCGGGTCGACGGCGTTGACCAGGCTGCGCGGGATCTGCTGGGTCGCCGACGAGTCCATCGGCGAGGTCATGTTGTCCGGCGTCACGACGTGGATGCCACGTGCACGAGCACGGGCGAGCGCCGCGTCGGCCCGAGCGCGGGGGTCCATCCGGATCTCTCCTGCGTGTGCTTGGGCCGGCGGGGAACGCCGGCGTGCCGTCGGGACGCCCTCACCGCGACACGGGACCACCGCCCGTGCCACCGGAGTGCTCGTGCCAGAGTATTCGCAAACCACGGGTGGACGTAAGCGGAGGAGGAAAAACGGCATGTCGGAGCTGCAAGGCGCCGAGGCGGTGGTCCTGGTCGGGGGCAAGGGGACCCGGCTGCGGCCACTCACCTTGTCCGCCCCCAAGCCCATGCTGCCGACCGCCGGGGTGCCTTTCCTCACCCACCTGCTGTCGCGGATCAGGGAAGCGGGCATCACCCACGTCGTGCTGGGCACGTCCTACAAGGCCGAGGTCTTCGAGGAGCACTTCGGCGACGGCTCGGCGCTCGGCCTGGAGCTGGAGTACGTCGTGGAGGACGAGCCGCTGGACACGGCGGGCGCGATCCGCAACGTCGCGCACAAGCTGCGCGAACGCGACGTGATGGTGTTCAACGGCGACATCCTGTCCGGTGTGGACCTGCGGGCCGTGCTCGCCACGCACCGCGACGCGGGGGCCGACGTCACCCTGCACCTGGTCCGGGTCGACGACCCGCGCCGGTTCGGGTGCGTGCCGACCGACGAGGACGGCCGCGTCACGGCGTTCCTGGAGAAGACCGAGGACCCGCCGACGGACCAGATCAACGCGGGTTGCTACGTCTTCCGCCGCGAGGTGATCGAGGGCATCCCCGCGGGCAGGCCCGTGTCGGTGGAGCGGGAGACCTTCCCCGGCCTGCTGGCGTCCGGCGCGCGCGTGCAGGGTCACGTCGACGCCTCGTACTGGCTCGACCTGGGCACGCCCGCCGCGTTCGTGCGGGGCTCGGCCGACCTGGTGCGCGGCACCGCGCCGACCGCGGCCCTGGAGCTGAGGGGCGAGGCGGTGCTGCTGGAGGGCGCGTCGGTGCACGAGGACGCGGTGGTCCGGGGCGGCGCCACGATCGGCGCGGGCTGCACGGTCGCGGCCGGCGCGGTGGTCGACGGCGCGGTGCTGTTCGACGGCGCGGTGGTCGGCGAGGGCGCCCGGGTGGAGCGCAGCGTGATCGGGGCGAACGCGCTGGTCCAGGCCGGCGCGGTGGTGATCGACTCGGTGATCGGCGACGGCGCGGTGGTCGGCGCCCGGTGCGAACTGGTCGGCGGGGCGCGGGTGTGGCCGGGAGTGGTGCTGCCCGAGGCGGGTGTCCGCTTCTCCGCGGACGTCTAGCGCCGATGGGACGTCCGGAGGGATGTTCGGGACGATGAGACGTTCAGTGCCGGTGAGGCGTCCGGCGCCGGTGGGCGGGGGCGGTGCGCTCGGTCGATGACGACGCCGACGCCGACGACCAGGACCTGGTCGCCCCCGTTCCCGCTGGACCTCGGTGTCGTGCTGGGGCCGCTGGGGCGGGGGCCGGGTGATCCGACGTTCCGGGTCGACGCCGGGGTGTGGCTGACCGCCAACACCCCGGTCGGGCCGGGGACGCTGCACGTCCGGCGCGCCGACGCGGTGGAGGCGCGGGCGTGGGGCGAGGGCGCGGGGTGGCTGCTCGACGGGCTGCCCGCGCTGCTGGGCGCGGGGGACGACGATTCGGCGTTCCGCTGCCACCACCCGCTGGTCGAGCAGGCGCGGCGGCGGTGGCCGGGGATGCGGCTGACCGCGACCGGGCGGGTGTGGGACGCGCTGCTGCCTGCGGTGCTGGAGCAGAAGGTGACGGTGTCGGAGGCGCACCGGTCGTACCGGGAGCTGTGCCGCCGGTTCGGCGCGCCCGCGCCCGGACCGGCGACGGGCCTGGTCGTGCCGCCGACGCCGCGCGCCGTGCTGGGCATCACCGACTGGGAGTGGCACCGGGCCGGGGTGGACGGGTCCCGCAGGTGGGCCCTGGTCGCGGCGGCGCAGGTCGCGCACCGGTTGGAGGGCGCGTTCGGGATGGGCGGCGAGGCCGGGCGGGCGCTGCTGCGGAAGGTGCCGGGCATCGGGGTGTGGACGGCCGCCGAGGTGGCGCAGCGGGCCTGGGGCGACCCGGACGCGGTGAGCTTCGGGGACTTCCACCTGGCCGGGATCGTCGGGTGGGCGCTGCTGGGGCGCGGGGTCGACGACGACGGGATGGCGGAGGTGCTGGCCCCGTACGCGCCGCAGCGGCACCGGGCGGTGCGCTACATCAAGGCGTCGGGGGTGCGGAAGCCCCGGTTCGGGCCCCGCTACGCGCCCAGGGACCACCGGATCGTGTGAGGCGGCCTCAGGCCGGCAGGTGACCCGGACCGAGGGAGTCCATCGCCCACCTCAGCCGGGTGACCAGGCCCGGGTCGGTCTCGGCGAGCGCGGCGAGGTCGAACCGGGCCGGGAACGCCCCCGGGTCGCCGAAGTCCGCGACCCGCGCCCGCGCCTGGGCTTCGATCCCCGGTTCGACGCAGCGGACCAGCGCCTCGACGGTGTGGACGGAGGGGCCCGTGCTCCCGGGACACCCGGTCGAGCACCTCGAAGGCGGTGGTGTTGTCGCCGTCGCGCACCAGCATCGGGCGGGCGCAGATGACCAGGTAGTCCGGCTGGGCGTCGAGGAAGCTGCCGAGCCGGACGACGTCCCGCATCACGTCGGGGGTGGCGCAGGGGTCACCGGCCATGACCTTGAGGACGGGCTCGAAGTAGAAGGCCGCCGAGCTGTAGACGTCCTCCTGCGCTTCCCGGAGGGCCCGGTAGGCGGCGCGGTCGCCGGGCGTGCGCGCCGCCAGCAGGGCGACCAGCAGCGAGGTCAGGGCCTCGACCACCCGTTCGGGCGGCGTCTCGGGGCTGGGCAGCGGCAGCGCGGACCCCGGCAGCGCGGTCACGAGGTCCACCCACCGGTCCGACCCCGCCCACGAGGACGTGGTCAGCGCCGCCTGCTCGCCCCGGCTCAACCGGGGCCGGGGCGAGCAGCTCGACCTCGTCCAGCGCCTCGAACAGCGTCGTCACCACGACCACGCCGTGCGCCGCCTCCAGCAACCGGGTCCGGTCGACCCGGTGCAGCCCGGTGACCCGCTCCCGCGGCCAGTACAGCGGCGGCCGAGGCGTGGTCCGGGAACCTCAGCAGCACGGTGTCGCCACCCGGCAGCTCGACCGCGTCCGCGTACGGGGAGGAGCGGCGCACCGGGACGTCATCCGGACCCGGTCCGGCGAACGGCGCGGCACCGGCGCGAGACCGCCCGAACGGATCAGCGGCGCGTCACGGCCCTCAACCGCAGCCCCAGCCCGGTCCGCACGGCCAGCCGCAGCGGCGCCCACGCCGCGCCCCGGTGCCGGTCGGACAGGTACCGGTAGGCGCTGGAGTGGTGGGCGGCCAGCATCCGGGCCGAGGAGCGTTGGGTGGAGTGCCCGCCGACGTGCACGACCTCCGCCTCCGGCACGTACACGTTGAGCCAGCCCGCGCGACCCAGGCGGTCGCCCAGGTCCACGTCCTCGAAGTACATGAAGTAGCGGGGGTCGAAGCCCTCCACCGAGTCGAACGCCTCGCGGCGCATCAGCAGGCACGAGCCCGACAGCCAGCCGGCGGTGCGCTCCTCCACCGCCGCCGTCGCCTGCCGGTACTCCCGGGACCAGGGGTTGCCCGGCCACACGGGTCCCAGCACGGCGTGGCCCAGGCCCCGCCCGAGGGACGGCAGCAGGCGCGCGGACGGGTACACCGCGCCGGACGGCTCCCGGATCAGCGGGCCGAACGCGCCACCGCGCGGCCACCGCTTGGCCGCCTCCAGCAGCACGTCCAGGCTGCCCTCGCCCCACGACAGGTCCGGGTTGGCCACCACGACCCAGCCCACGTCCCGCGACAGGGACGCCACGCCCCGGTTGGCGCCCCCGCCGTAGCCGAGGTTGCCGCCGGTCGGCAGGAACGTCACGTGCTCGTGCTCCTCGGCGGCGCGCTCGGGCACGCCGTCGGTGGACCCGTTGTCCGCGAGCACCACCGACAGCGGCCGGGTGGTGGCCGTGGCGAGGGTGGACAGGAAGGTCTCCAGGGTTTCCCCCGGCGAGTAGGTGACGGTCACGACCGCCAGTCCGTCTCCGTAGCGCGTCACCCGCGTCACCCTAGTGGGAGTGGACGTGGTGCATGACCGCGTGCCCCTTCCCCCGCGCGATCAACCACCGGTTCACCGGCACGGTGAGCACGAACGCCACCGCCAGCGAGAACGCCAGCGCGCCCCAGAACAGCGGGGACGCCACGCCCGCGGTCATCGCGCCGGGCACCACCAGCATGATCGCGTTGTCGACGAGCTCCATGACGGCGATCGAGGCGGTGTCGGCGGCCAGCGCGAGCTTCACCGCCGCGCCGAGGGCCAGGCCGAACCCCAGCACCCGCCGCAGCGTGATCAGGTAGCCGAAGAAGAACGCCAGCGCCACCGCGAGGGCCACGGTGCCCCAGGGGGGCAGGCCGAGCGCGGTGCCGACGACCATGCCGAGCACCTCGCCGACGGCGCAGCCGGTGAGGCAGTGCAGGGTGGCCGAAACGGCCATGGACCAGGTCGACTCCATGCCGGCCACCATACCCCTAGGGGGTATAGATGGGGCAAGGGGAAGTGCACGGAGCACCCGAAAGGGGTCCAGCGGCGGTGCAGGCGCGGGAGTTCAGCGGCGGTGCGCCCGAAAGGGGTTCAGCGGCGCCGGTGCACGCGCACCGCCCGCTCGTAGGCCAGCCGGTGCCGCGCCGCCGACGAGGACCAGGAGAAGTCCTTGGCCCGCACCAGCGCCGCCGCGGCCAGCGCGTCGCGCCGGGCCGGGTCGTCCAGCAGGTCGCCCAGGGCCGCCGCGATGTCGCCCGCGCCGACCCCGCAGTACGCCACCGCGTCGCCGCCCACCTCGGGCAGCGACAGCCGCCGCGTGGTCAGCACCGCCGCGCCGCACGCCATGGCCTCCAGCACCGGCAGCCCGAACCCCTCGCCCAGCGACGGGTAGGCCACCAGCTCCGCGCCGCCCAGGAACCCGGCCAGCGCCGGGAACGGCAGGTAGCCCGCCCGGATCACGCGAATCCGGTGCGGCACCGCGTCCAGCGCCCGCTCGACCTGGCCGTCCCACCCCGGCTGCCCGGCCAGCACCAGCGCGGGCGGGTTCGCCCGGCCCCGGCACGCCTGCGCGAACCCGCGGATCAGCGCCGGCACGTTCTTGCGCGGCTCCAGCGCGCCCAGGAACGCCACGTACGGCGCGTCGCCCAGCGACAGCAGCCGCCGCACCTCCGCCACCTCCGCCGCCGCGGGCGGGTGGAACCGCTCGGTGTCCACGCCGTGCTGGGCGATGTGCAGCGCCTGCCGCTCCGCGCCGGCCACCCGCGCCAGCTCGTCCGCGGTCGCCCGGGACGGCACCACGCACAGCTCCGCGCGGCGCAGGGAGGCCCGCGTCCAGGCCCGGAAGAACCTCGCCTTCACCGACGAGTGCAGCACCGGGTCGGTGAAGAAGGTCGCGTCGTGCAGCGTCACCACCGACGCCGTCCGGTTCGCCAGCGGCACGGTGTAGTGGGGCGAGTGCACCACGGTCACGCCGAGCCGGTTCGCCAGGCGCGGCAGCGTGGTCTGCTCCCAGGTCAGCCGGGCGGTGCGGGTGGCCACGGCCTCGGTCGCCGCGACGACCCGCGAGTTCGGGGCCAGCGCGCCGTACAGCGCGGCGTCCCGGGGTTGGCACACCACGCTGATCCGGGCGCCGTCCGCGTCCAGCGCGGCCACCAGGGAGTCCACGTACCGCCCGACACCACCTCGGTCGGTCGGGACGGCGGTGGCGTCGATCAGCACGCTGGGTTCGGCGGGCGACACGCGGTGAAGGGTACGACCGGCGGCCGGCGGGTGGCCTCGAAATGACGCAAACGGTTGCTTAACCAAACAGCGCCAGGTGCGCCCGCCACACCGACCTCGCCGCGTTCTCCCAGGTGAAAGCCCCTGCCCGGGTACGGCCCGACGTGACCAGCCTCTCGCTCAGCGCGGGGTCGGACAGCACCGAGCGCAACCCGGCCGCCAGCGCCACCCGGTCGCCGCGCGGCACCGCCACGCCCGCGCCGCCCGCCACCTCGACCAGCGCCGGGGCGTCGGAGTGCACCACGGGCACCCCGGCCGCCATCGCCTCCACCACCGGCAGGCCGAACCCCTCGGCCAGGCTCGGCACGGCCAGCACCGCGGCCCGCCGCAGGACGAACGCCAGCCGCGCGTCGTCCACCCGCCCCAGCAGCGTCACGTGCGGCGCCCGCAGGTCCACCCCGCCCCAGCCCGGCGGCCCGACGACGACCAGCGGCACGCCCAGCTCGGCGGTCGCGGCGACCAGCAGGTCGAACCCCTTGCGCGGCTCGACGGTGCCGACGGCCAGCACGTACCGGGGCGGCAGGTCCACCGGCTCCTCCCCGGTGAACGCGGTCACGCCGTGGGGCACCACGTGCACGGGCGCGGGTCCGGGCGCGCGCCGGCGCAGCTCGTCGGCCACCGCCGCCGTGGGTACCACGATCCCGGCCGCCCCCGCGGTCGCGCGCCCGATCACGCGCCGGTGCCACGCCGCGCCGCGCGGCGTCAGCGTCTCCGGGTGGGTCCACGGCACGGTGTCGTGCACGGTCACCACGACCCGGCCGCGCGGCGGCGCGAGCGGCGTGCAGGCGTGCACCGAGTCGCCGCCCGGCCAGTACGGCACGCCCCGCTCCCACGCCGCGATCAGCGCGCGCCGCGGCAGCGGCAGCACCCGCGGCCCCCCGACCCCCGGCACGACGGCCGCCGAGACGTCCGCGTGCCTGCTCACCGCGCCGGTCACGGTCCACCCGGCGGGCGCGGTGCGGGCCAGCGCGGCGGCCAGCTCCCGCGTGTACCGGCCGGTACCGCCCGGCACGGGGGCCAGCAACTGCTCGGTCAACACGACGAGGTTCGGCACGTCGCGTACCGTCTCACGCCGTGTCGAACCCGCGGACGACGGTGGTCGTGGTGACGTGGCGCGGTCGCGACCACATCACCGCGTGCCTGGACGCCCTGGCCCGGCAACGTCCACACCGGACAGTCGTGGTGGACAACGCCTCCGATGACGGCACGGCGGACCTGCTGGCCGCCCACCCGAGCCGCCCGGAGGTGCTGCGCCTGCCGGTCAACCGCGGTTACGCGGGCGGCCTGGCCGCGGCGCTGCCGGGCGTGACCACCGAGTACGTGGCCTGGCTCAACGACGACGCGGCACCGGACGAGGGCTGGCTGGCCGCCCTGGAGGACGCCCTCGACGCCTCACCCGGCGCCGCCGCCGCGACCTCGTCGGTGCTGCTGGTCGACGGCTCGACCCAGTCGGTCGGCGTGCGCCTCACCGGCGACGGCCACGGCGCGGACCTGGTGCTCGCGGACCGCGAGGTGTTCGGCTTCTGCGGTGGCGCGGCGCTGGTCCGGACGGGTGCGCTGGAGGCGGCGGGCGGCGTCCCGGAGAGCTTCTTCTGCTACTACGAGGACACCGACACGGCCTGGCGGCTGCGCCTGAACGGCCACCGCGTGCTGTCGGTCGGCCCGGCGCGGGTCCGCCACCGGCACGGCGCGAGCACCCGCCCCGGCTCCCGGCTGTTCCACCGCTGGAACGAGCGCAACCGCCTGCTCATGCTGCTGCGCTGCGCCCCGGCGCCGGTGGTGGCCCGCGAGCTGGCCAGGTTCGCCGCGATCACGGTCCTGCTGCCGCTGCGCCGGGACCGGCCCGACGCGGAGAACTTCCGGGTGTCCCTGCGCGTCCAGGTGTTGGCGGAAACGCTGCTGCGGCTGCCCGCGACATGGGTGCAGCGGGTGCGGATCGGCCGGCGCGCGGAGGTGGCCCGGCGCGACGTGTGGCGGGAGTGGGCGGGCCGTTAGGGGGTCGGCGTGGTCGAACGGGCGTTGCTGCGGGTGCTCCGCGACGGCGAGCCCGTCGGCATGGGCTTCCTGGTCGGCCACGACCTGGCCGTGACCTGCGCGCACGTCGTGGTGGCCGAGGAGTTCGAGGTCGATTTCCCGATCGCGGGCGGCACGGCGCGGGCCCGCGTGGTGCACCGCCCCGAGGGCGTCGACCTGGTGGGCCTGGAGCTGGACCGCACGCCGGAGGGGGCGAGGGCGGTGCGCGTGGTGGCCGTGGACGACGTCCGCGACCACCGGGTGCGCACGCTGGGCGTGCCGGACGGCCGCCCGCACGGCCTGTGGTCGCGGGGCGTGGTGCGGGGCGCGATCGGCGGCGGGCGGCTCCACGTCGAGGACGACGCGCGCGGCGTGCCGATGCTGCGGGGGTTCAGCGGCGGCCCGGTGATCGACGACGACCTGGGCGCGGTCATCGGCATGGTCGTCGAGGTCGACGCGCTCCAGGGTCAGCGCATCGGCTACGCCCTGTCCGGCGCGACCCTGCACGACGCGTGGCCCGCGCTGGCCACCGGCCTGCCGAACCCGTTCCGCGGCCTGGAACCGTTCCGGCCGGAGGACGCCGACGTCTTCTTCGGCCGCGCGCGGCAGGTCGCGGAGCTGCGGGAACAGCTCGACCGCGACGGCGTCCTGGTGGTCACCGGGCCGTCCGGCTGCGGCAAGTCGTCGCTGGTCCTGGCCGGGCTGTTACCCGGCCTCGGCGAGCACGTCGTGGTCCGGCCCGCCGCCGGCGGCTCGCCGTGGAGCGCCCTGGCCACCGCCCTGGGCGTCGAGGAAGTCTCCCCCGACCGGGTCGAGGACGTGGTCGCCCGCCGCGCCGGCCCCCGCCGCTTCACGCTCGTCGTCGACCAGTTCGACGAGGCCCTGGCGCGCTTCCCCGAGGCGTCGACCGACCTGCTGGCCGCGCTGCTGGACGTGGCCGAGTCCCACCACCGCGCGCCGCGGGTGGACCTGGTGGTCACCACCACGGGCGGCCCGCTGGACCACCTGCTGGCCGATCCCCGGTCCGGGCCCCGGCTGGTCCGCCGCACCGCCACCCTGGCCACCCCCGACCCGGACGAGCTGCGCGAGGTCGTCGAGGGCCCGCTCCGGGAGCCGGGCACGCCCGTCCTGGAACCCGGCCTGGTCGACGTGCTGCTGGCGGACGTGGAGCGCGAGCGCAACCCGCTGCCGCTGCTGGAGTTCGCGCTGACGCTGCTGTGGGAGCGGCAGGAGCGCGGTGTGCTGACCCACGCCGCGTACCGGGAGCTGGGCGGGGTCGGCGGCGCGGTGTCGACCTACGCGGAGCGGGTGTGGCGGCGGTTCGACCCCGAGGAGGTGCGCCGGGCCCTGGTCCAGCTGGTCAGCCCGCTGCCGGAGGGCGGGTACGTGCGGCGGGTGGTGCCGGCGGAGCAGGTGGGACCCCTCGCGCCGGAGCTGGCCCGGACCCGGCTGGTGACGCTCGGCCCGGACGGCGTGGAGCTGGCCCACGAGGCGCTGGTCCGGCACTGGGACCGGCTGCGGGGGTGGGTGGAGGAGGCCCGCGCGTTCCGGCTGTGGCAGGACGGGCTGGACCGGCAGGCCGCCCGGTGGGAGGAGACCCGGGAACGCGGCCTGCTGCCGCGCGGCGGGGACCTGCGGCGGGCGCGGCGACAGGCGCACGAGCTGACCGAGCGGCAGCGGCGGTTCGTCAGGGCCGGGACCCGGGGCCTGGTCAGGCGGGTCGGCGTGCGGGCCGCGGTGGTGGTCCTGGTGGTGGGTCTGGTCGCCTCGCTCGGCTACCTGGTCCCCCGGTTCGCCGGGCAGCGCGACGAGGCCGGGGCGAACAGCGCGGCGGACGTCCTGTCCGGCCACGACGTGTCCACCACGTCCTTCGCGAACCGGCTCGACAAGACCCTGCGCGCCCAGCTGACCGCCGACCGGCTGGACACCAGGGAGGCCCTGCACGCCCTGTCCCGCTCCCTGCGCCACGCCGAGGTGGTGGTCCCGGGGTTCGGGATGCCCAGCCCCGACGGGGAACGGGTCCTGACCACCGGCGACGGGACGACGTCCGAGCTGCTGGACCTGACGACCTCGCCGGTGACCCGGGTGGTCCTGGCCGCCCCGGAGGGGGACGTCACGTGGGTGGGCAACGACCTGCTCGCCGAGGCGGGGAACCCGATCCGACTCCGCGACGGGCGCACCGGCGACGTCGTGCGCACCATCGACGCGCGGGCCTCGGCCGTCCTGGCCGATCCCACCGGCCGGTGGCTCGCCCACACCGACAACAGGGCGGAGGTGCACGTGGTCGACCTGGCGGCGGGCACCTCGACCACCCTGGCCGTGCCCGAGGGGTCGGGGCTCCTGGACCTCCTGCCGACGAGCGAGGTGCTGCTCCACCGCGAGCGGGGTCACGGCCTGCTGTCCGCCGCCGGCGTCCGCGACCTGGACGGCGCCGACTTCCGGGTGGTGGCGGCGTGGTCCGAGCCCGTGGCGTTCCGCTGCGACCGGGACACCTGGTCGGCGCGGGGCGCGTCGACCGGCCGGGAGCTGGCGCGCGTGTCCACCGGGGGCCTCCCGTGCGCCGGGACCGAGCCCCCGGTGTCCGGCTCCGACGGACGGGCGTGGGCGGTCGTGGAGGTGGCCGACCGGGCCGGGTCGGCCCTGCTCCGGCTCGCCGCCGGTGACGGGGGCGACGAGCTGAGGACGCTCGTGCCGGCGGGCGGCGAGGTCGAGGCGGTCACGCCGGGGCGTTCCGGCGGGTACCAGGTCCTGATGAGCTACCCGGGCGCGTTCCTGGTCGTCCGGGTGCCGCCGCCGGACGCGCTGGACCAGGCGTTCCGGCGGGCCGACGGCCTCCGGGCCACCCCGGACGGCGCCCACGTCCTGATCACCGGGCCGGGCGGCCGGATCGAGGTGTGGCGGACCGCCGACCGCGCGCTCGTCGCGCACCGGGACGGCGCCCTGTCCCCCGGGCGGCACCCCGCCGTCTCACCGGACTCCAGGACCGTCGTCCTGATCGGCGAGCACGGCACCGCGGTGCGGAACCTGCCCGACCTCGCCCCGCTCGCGGAGCTGGGTCGGGGTGCCGAGGAGGCGTTCCTCCTCGACGCCGACCGCGTGGCGGTGTGGCGCGGCGGTGTGCTGGACGTCCTGGCCGCGCGCTCCGGGGCGCCGATCGGCAGGATCGCCGGAGCGGTCGACTCCCCGTACGCCGTCGCGGCGGCCGCCGACGTCCTGGTCGTGGCGACCCGCGACCGCCTCCGCCGCTATTCGATCACCGGCGGCCGGGAGATCGACTCCGGGTTCGTGCCCGGTCCGGTGGGCGACCTGGCGGTGCACCGGGACGGCGAGGTGGTCGCGGTGGTCCGCGAGGGCGCCGTGCGGGTGTTCGACCTCGGGAGCGGCGAGCAGGTCGACGTCCTCCCGGTGCCGGTGGACCCGCTCCCGGTCCGCTTCCCCCTGCGGTTCCGCGACGACCCCGATGAGGTGGAGATCACCCGGGTCGGCCGCGACGGCGTCGGGATCACGCAGCTGTGGCGGCGGGACGCGTGGTGGGGCGACGCGCCCGTGGAGAACCTGGACGTGCCCGCCGGGCCCGTGCTCGTCGCGGACGCCCACCCGAGGAGCCTGGAGCCCGGCGACCCGGAGGGGTGGATCGCCCGCGTCTGCGCCCTCGTGGAGCGCAGCGGGCTGGAACTGGACCCCGGCGAACCGCCGACCGGGGCTTTCGACGGTGACGTCTGCGGAGGAGCGAAGTGACCGAGTACGTCGAGGTGCGCACCGAGGACGGCGAGCTGGTGCCGTTCGAGACCGACGAGTACGACGGCCCCGTCCGGGCCGGCCGGAACTGGGACCGGGTCCAGGAAACCCTGGAACAGGGTGTCGAGCGGGCCCGGCACGTCGCCCGCGTGGTGGCCGCCAAGGTCGCCGACATGCCGCCGCCCCGTCCCGACAAGGTGGCCGTGGAGATCGGGCTCAAAGCGGGTCTGAGCGGCGCGTTCGGCATCGCCAAGTCCACCGCCGAGGCCCACATCAAGATCACCGTCGAGTGGCACCGGGACGGGGTGCCCGCGTCCGCCCCGCCCGAGGACACCGAGTCGAAGCCGGCCCAGGACGGGGTTACCGAGGCGTAGGCCACGGTGACGCCCCGCTGCGGAGCGTGATGAGGCAGAGTTAGCGCGTGGAGCGAGCGAGCCTGCCCGACGTGTCGGTCATCGTGGTCAACTACCGCGGGGCCGAGGACACCAAGACGTGCCTGCGCGCCCTGTACGGGGAGCTGGACTACCCGGTCGACAAGCTCCAGGTCGTCGTGGTGGACAACGCCTCGGGCGACGGGGGCGCCGACGCCATCCGGGCCGCCGAGCCGCGGGCGGTCGTCGTCGAGGCACCGGCCAACCTCGGGTTCGCGGGCGGCTGCAACCTCGGCGTCGAGCACGCCCGCGGCACGGTCGTCGCGTTCCTCAACAACGACGCCAGACCTCACCGGGACTGGCTGCGCGCGGCCGTGCGGGTGCTGCGCGACGAGCCGGCCGTGGGCGCGGTCGCGAGCAAGGTGCTCGACTGGGACGGAAAGGCGGTCGACTTCGTCGACGGCGGCCTGACCTGGTTCGGCATGGGCTACAAGCGCCACGCCGGGCAGCCCGACGACGGCAGCCACGACGCGCCGCGGGACGTGCTGTTCGGCACCGGCTCGGCCCTGGTGGCGCGGGCCTCGGTGTTCCGCGAGCTGGGCGGGTTCGACGAGCGGTTCTTCATGTTCTACGAGGACGTCGACCTCGGCTGGCGGATGAACCTGCGCGGCTGGCGCGTCCGCTACGAGCCGACCTCCCTGACGTTCCACAAGCACCACGCGTCGATGTCCGAAGTGGACAGCAGCCGAGAGCTGTACCTGTTGGAGCGCAACGCCCTGGCCGCGCTCTACAAGAACTTCTCCGACGAGACGCTGGCGCGCGTGCTGCCCGCCGCGCTGGCCCTGGTGGTCCGCCGGGCCACCGCGCGCGGCGAGCTGGACCCGACCCAGCTGGAGATTCCCCGCCGACCGGCCGACCCGGCGGACGACCTCGCGCCCGTGCCCGTGCCGCGGCAGGCGCTGGCCGGGTTCCTGGCCGTCGACCAGTTCGTGGAGCTGCTGCCGTCGCTGGCGAGGTCGCGCCAGGTCGAGCAGGCCGCGCGCCGGGTGACGGACACCGACCTCGTGCCGCTCATGCGCAAGGCGCTGGAGCCCGCGTACCCGCTGCCCCGCTACCTCGCCGCGCACGACGTGCTGGTGGACGTGTTCGGGCTGGACGAGGTGTTCGGCAAGCCGCGCAAGGTGCTGGTGCTGACCGGCGACGTGATCTCCGCCCGGATGGCCGGACCGGCGATCCGGGCGTGGCACATGGCCGACGTGCTGGCGGGCGAGCACGAGGTGCGGCTGGTCACGGTCAACCCCGTGTGCGACCCGCCCGAAGCGCCGTTCGGCGTGCTCCGGGTGGCGCGCCGCGACCTGGAGCCGCAGGTCGACTGGGCGGACGTGGTGATCCTCCAGGGCCACGCGCTGGAGTTCGCGCCGAAGCTCAAGGAGGCGGGCTCCACCAAGGTCGTCGTCTGCGACGTCTACGACCCGATGCACCTGGAGTTGCTGGAGCAGAGCCGCGACGACACCGACGAGAAGCGGGCGGCCGACCTGACCGCCGTCACCCGGGTGCTCAACAACCAGCTCGAACGCGGCGACTTCTTCCTGTGCGCCTCGGAGCGGCAGCGGCACTTCTGGCTCGGCCACCTGACGGCGCTGGGCAGGCTCACGCCGTCGCTGTACGACCACGACCGCACCACGCGGTCGCTGCTCGCCGAGGTCCCGTTCGGCCTGCCCGGCAAACCGCCGCAGCGCACCGGACCCGGGCTGCGGGCGGAGCTGGGCCTGCCCGCGTCGGACAAGGTCGTGCTGTGGGCGGGCGGCGTCTACAGCTGGTTCGACCCGCTGACGCTGGTGCGGGCCGTGGACCGGCTGCGGGGCACCCGGCCGGACGTGCGGCTGGTGTTCCTGGGCATGAAGCACCCCAACCCGGAGGTGCCGGACATGGGCATCACCGGGCAGACGCGGTCGCTGGCCCGGCGGCTCGACCTGGTCGGCTCGCACGTGTTCTTCAACGAGACGTGGGTGCCCTACCAGGACCGGCAGAACTGGCTGCTGGACTCGGACGCGGGCGTGACCACGCACTACGAGCACGTGGAGACGACGTTCGCGTTCCGGACCCGCGTGCTCGACTACCTGTGGGCCGGGCTGCCGATCGTGACCACGGACGGCGACTCGTTCGCCGACCTGGTGCGGCGCGAGGGCCTGGGCGTGGTCGTGCCGTCGGAGGACCCGGTGGCGCTGGCCGACGCGCTGGAGCGGGTGCTCTACGACGCGGAGTTCGCCGCGGCCTGCGCCGAGCGGATCGCCGTGGTGCGGGAGCGGTTCACCTGGGAGAACGTGCTCGCGCCGCTGGTGGAGTTCTGCCGCAACCCCCGGCCCGCCGCCGACCGGCTGCCCGGGGCGTCACCCCTGGTGCGCAACCGGCCCCTGGCCAAGAAGGAGAGGGTGCTGCGCGACGTGCGGTTGGTGAGGGAGTACCTGGACGCGGGCGGTCCGGGCGAGGTCGCGCGCCGGGCGACCGGCCGGGTGCTGAAGAAGTTGCGCGGCCGTGGCTAGGCCGCTGCGGGTGCTGATCGACGGCACCCCCCTGCTCGGGGACCGGACCGGCATCGGCCGCTACACGGCGGCGCTGGCCGAGGAGCTGGCGTCGATGCCGGCGGTGCAGGTGCGGGCGGTGGCGTTCACCCTGCGCGGGTGGCGGGCGCTGCGGACCGTGCTGCCGCACGACGTGGTGGCGCGCGGGCTGCCGGTGGCGGCGCGGCTGCTGCGGCAGCTGTGGCTGCGGGGGCCGTTCCCGCCGGTGGAGTTCCTGGCCGGGACGACCGACGTGATGCACGGGACGAACTTCGTGCTGCCGCCCGCGCTGCGGGCCGGCGGCGTGGTGACGATCCACGACCTGGCGTTCCTCGACGCGCCCGGCGACCTGCCCCCGTCCGACCGGCGGTTGCCCGAGCTGGTGCAGCGGTCGGCGTCCCGCGCGGACGTCGTGTGCACGCCGACCCGCGCGGTGGCGTCGGTGGTGGCGGAGCGGCTGGGGGTGCACCCGGACAAGATCGTGGTGACCCCGCTGGGCGTGGACCCGGCGTGGTTCGCGGCCCGGCCGCCGTCCGACGCGCTGCGGGCCCGGTTGGGGCTGCCCTCGGAGTACCTGCTGTTCGTGGGGGCCGGTGGGCCGCGCAAGGGGCTGGGGACGCTGGTGGCGGCGCACGCGGCGCGCCCGGAGCTGCCGCCGCTGGTGCTGGCGGGACCGGGCGTCCGGGCCGCGGACGACCGGGTGCTGCGCACCGGCTACCTCAACGACGTGGACCTGCGCAGCGTGGTGGCCGGCGCGGCGGCGCTGGTGCTGCCGTCGCGGGACGAGGGCTTCGGGCTGCCGGTGCTGGAGGCGCTGGCCTGCGACGTGCCCGTGGTGTGCACGGACGTGCCGGCGCTGCGCGAGGTGGCCGACGGGCACGCGGTGCACGTGCCGGTCGGCGACGTGGAGGCGTTGGCGCAGGCCGTGGTGGACGCGGTGGAGACGCCGGGTGGACCGGCCGACCAGGCGGCGCGGCGGGCCCACGCCTCCGGGTTCACCTGGCGGAAGACGGCGGAGCGGACGGTCGAGGCGTACCGGATCGCGGCCGGTCGGTGACCCGGCGGCCGGTCGGTGACCCGGCTTCCCAGGATTGCTAGGAGGAGCCCCGCCCGGGGCGCTCCGGGACCTTCACCACGCCCCAGGACACCTGCCTCGACCCGGTCAGGGCGCACACGCGACGCAGGAACCTCCGGCGCTCGCTGTCGGAGCGGGGCGCGGACGCACCTGTCGAGGGCTCGGCCATGCGGGACAGGATCACGCAGTCCGCGAAGGCGAAACCAGTCCCGGCAACCACTCCTACCCCAATAGCGCAACACCACCCCTCGGGTGGTCACGCACCGCAGCCGCTGCCATGATGCCGCGCATGAGCTTCACGGCCGTGTGGCCGATCTCCGACCCGAACGACCCCGACGCCGGCTCCGATGTCGCCGACACGCTGACCGCTGGCGCGCCCGAGGACGTGGACGCGCTGCTGTCCCGCCTCGCCGAGCCCGGCGCCGGACCCGCCGTCCTCGAACACCACGACCGCGACCTCGTCACCGACACCGAGGGCCTGCTCGGCGCGCCCGGCGGCGCCGAGCTCCCCGACCACGACGTGGTCGCCGCCGTCCACGACGGCCGCGGCTACCTCGCCTACGCCGACCCGGAGCACGACCAGTCGACGCCGGAGGGCGACCCGGGCTCGCCGGGGCTCCGCTCGGAGTACGTCGACTTCCCGGCGGGCTCGGGCGTGCCGGTCGAGGTCCTGGCCGCCGCGCTGAAGGACTTCCTCGCCACCGGGCAGCGGCCCACCACCCTGCGGTGGCGGGAAGCCTGAACCCGCCGGACGCGATCGGGGCATGATCGGGGCATGTCGACGTCGACCGGCAGGCGTGCCCGGCACCACCACCTCTCCGCCCTGCTCGCGTCGTGCGACGACGCGGAGCTGGCCGCGCTCGTCGACGCGGCGGGGGCGGGCGACGTCGGCATCGGCGGCGGCTCGGCGGTGCTCGACGTCGACGGCACGCCGGTGTTCGTCAAGCGCGTCCCGCTGACCGGGGTGGAGCTGGCCCGGCCCCGCTCCACCGCGAACCTGTTCGACCTGCCGCTCTTCTGCCACTACGGCATCGGCGGCCCGGGGTTCACCGCGTGGCGCGAGCTGGCCGCGAACCTGGTCGTCACCGACGCCGTGCTGGCCGGCGGGACGGGCTCGTTCCCGCTGCTCCACCACTGGCGGGTGCTCCCCGGCCGGCCGCCCGTGGCGGCCGAGCACGCCGACGTGGACGCGGTCGTGGCCCTGATGGACGGGTCCCCGGCGGTGCGCGCCCGCCTCGAAGCGCTGGCCGCCGCGCCGTGCAGCCTGGTGCTGTTCTGCGAGTACGTCCCCCTGCCCGCGCTCGACTGGCTGCGCGAGGACCCGGCGGGCAAGGCCGAGGCGGTGGAGCGGCAGCTGGCGGACGTCGTGGCGTTCCTCCGCGAGCACCGGCTGCTGCACCTGGACGGGCACTTCGGCAACGTGCGCACCGACGGCGAGCGGCTCTACCTCACCGACTTCGGCCTGGCCACCTCGCCGCGCTTCGAGCTGTCGGCGGCCGAGCGGGAGTTCGTCCGGCGCAACGCCGGGCACGACGCCGACTACGCCGCCATGCGGTTGGTCAACTGGCTGGTGACCTCGGTGTGCGGGGTCCCGGTCGAGGACGGACCCCCGGTCGCGCGCAACGAGTACGTGCGCCGGTGCGCCGCCGGCCACGTCCCGGGGGACGTGCCGCCGGCCGTGGCCGCGGTGGTGGCCCGGCACGCGCCCGCCGCCGCGCGGATGAACGGGTTCTACTGGCGGCTGTTCGGCGGCGACGTGCACGCGGAGTACCCCGCCCCGGCGGACGGCTGAACCGACGAGGGGTGGACCGGCAGGCGGCGTTCACACCCGGCTGCGTTCACACCCGGCTGCGTTCAGACCCGGTGCCGCACCCACACGTTGGGCTCCACGTACACCGCGTGGTCGTGCGCGACCGACACGTGCACCGGCGCCAGCGCGCCCGGCACCAGCACCGGCCCGTCCCGGTCGAACGGCAGCCCGGTCCACGCCCGCCACCGGTCCAGCGGCGCGCACACGGTCGACGAGCACGCGGCGACCCCCTCGACCCGGCCGCCCGCCCGCACGTGCGTCCGCAGCCACCAGTCCGCGGGCAGCCCGTCCGCCCGCACCCGCGCCGCGTACTCCGCCATCGGCACGGCGGGCTCCGCGGCCTTGTCCGGCGGTCGCACCGGAACCACCAGCGAGGTCAGCCCGGCCGCGCGCACCGCCGCCCTCATCGCGCCCAGCACCACCGACGACAGCCCGCGCCCCGCGCGAGAGGGGTGCACGGCGATCTCCAGCGCGCACGCCGCGTCGCAGGGCACCCCGTCGAGGGCGTCCTCGGCCGTCCACACGGCCGCCTCGTCCCAGCCCGAGGGCAGGGGCTCCCGGCCCGCCGACGAGTACGGCACCACGATCCCCCGCGCCACCGGCCGCCCGTCCTCCAGCGCCGCCACCACCAGGTGCGGCCACCGCCGGACCACCCGCCGCCCCCGGATCAGCAGCGACGCCAGGTCGCCCCGCATGAACGCGGGCGAGTCGGGCGGGTAGGGGATGTCGTAGGTCGCCGACGCCAGATCGGGGCGTTCGGCCAGGGTGACGGTGTCCACCGGGACACCGCACCAGAACCGGCCCCTCGGCGCCAACGGCGAGCCCGACCGCCGCGCGTGGCGGTGTGCGCCGGAACCCCGGTCGGGGCGCCGGCGCGGCGGCTCAGGGCACCGCGCGCGCCGCCACCGCCGCGGACAGCGCTTCCCGCCAGTGCCGCAGCGGCGGCAGGCCGACCTCCTCCCACGCCTTGCCGGACAGCACCGAGTAGGCGGGCCGCCGCGCCGGGCGGGGGAAGTCGTCGGTCTTGGCCGGCAGCACCCGCGCCGGGTCCAGGCCCAGCTCCTCGAACACCGCCCGCGCGAACCCGCACCACGTGGTCTCGCCGTCGTTCGTGGCGTGGAGCACCCGCCGGGCCGGACCGCCGTCGACGACCAGCGAGGCCAGCGACACCAGCCCGCGCGCGAGGTCGAGCGACCACGTCGGCGACCCGACCTGGTCGTCCACGACGGACAGCGTGTCGCGCGACCCGGCCAGGCGCGCCACGGTCTTCACGAAGTTCGACCCGTGCTGCCCGTACACCCACGCGGTGCGCACCACCCACGAGCGCTCCCACGTGGCGAGCACCCGCTGCTCCCCCACGAGCTTCGTGCGGCCGTACGCCGAGCGCGGCCCCGTCTCGTCGGAGGGCTCGTACGGCCGCGTGCCGTCGCCCGGGAACACGTAGTCGGTCGACACGTGCAGCAGCGGCACGTCGTGCTCGGCGCACCACCGCGCCAGCGAGGCCGGCCCCCGCGCGTTGATCGCGAACGCCCGGTCCTCCTCGGTCTCCGCGGCGTCCACGGCCGTGTGGGCCGCCGCGTTGACCACCACCGGCCGCAGCCCGGACCCGCGCGCCAACGCGGCGAAGTCCGCCACCGCGTCGGCCACCGCCGTGTCGTCGGTCACGTCCAGCTCCGCCGACGACGGCGCGCGCACCAGCCCGTCCGCGGGCCCGACGGCCACCATGTCGTGCCCCAGCTGACCGCGACCGCCGGGGACCAGGAGTGCGAGCGCCATCAGCCGGCCAGCGCCACGCGCTGCTTGAGGGGCTCCCACCAGGCCCGGTTCTCCCGGTACCAGCGGACGGTGGCGGCGAGGCCCTCGGCGAAGTCGACCCGGGGCGCGTAGCCCAGCTCGGCGCTGATCTTGGAGATGTCCACCGAGTAGCGGCGGTCGTGGCCCTTGCGGTCCTCGACGGGCTCCACGGACGAGGCCCAGTCGCGGCCGGTGGCGACCAGCAGGCGCTCGGTCAGCTCCCGGTTGGTCAGCTCGGTGCCGCCGCCGATGTTGTAGATCTCGCCGCCCCGGCCGCCCTCCAGCACGAGCTGGATGCCCCGGCAGTGGTCGTCCACGTGCAGCCAGTCGCGGACGTTGAGGCCGTCGCCGTACAGCGGGACCTTGCGGCCGTCCACGAGGTTGGTCACGAACAGCGGGATGACCTTCTCGGGGAACTGGTACGGACCGTAGTTGTTCGAGCACCGCGTGATGCACACCGGCAGGCCGTGGGTGCGGTGGAACGAGCGGGCCAGCAGGTCCGAGGACGCCTTGGCGGCCGCGTAGGGCGAGTTGGGCTCCAGCAGGTGCTCCTCGGTCCACGAGCCCTCGTCGATGGTGCCGTAGACCTCGTCCGTCGAGACGTGCACGAACTTGGCCACCCCGGCCTCCAGCGCGGCCTGGAGCAGCACCTGGGTGCCCAGCACGTTGGTCAGCACGAAGTCGGCCGAGCCGTTGATCGAACGGTCCACGTGGGACTCGGCGGCGAAGTGCACCACCACGTCCACGCCGCGCATGACGTCCACGACCAGCTCGCGGTCGCAGATGTCACCCCGGACGAAGCGCAGCCGCGGGCTGTGGGCGACCGGCGCCAGGTTGGCCTCGCTGCCCGCGTAGGTGAGCTTGTCCAGCACCACCACCTCGGCGTCGGCGTAGGCCGGGTACGAGCCGCCCACCAACTCCCGCACGTAGTGCGAGCCGATGAACCCGGCCCCACCCGTTACCAGTACGCGCATGCTCGGTTCCTCCTAATGGCGGTACGGGTGACGAAGTCTGTCACGGTTGATAACAGTGCAACCCACCACGTTGTTACAGCGTCTCCCGTATACAGGGAAAAGTGGGGCGAGGCTCACCCGCCCGTCATCAACCTTGACCAGCGGTCAAGCACCCGGGGGAGGCAGGGCAAGTGGACGTGCGTCCGCCCAAGGCGGCCGGTGGACCGGCTGCTCTGCGTGTGCTCGTGCTCACCGGGCGTTCACTGCTGGCGCTCCTGTCGGCGGTCGTGCTCGTCGTCACGTGGTACGGCTGGTACCACCTGGGCGGCATCGACGAGGGCATGACGACGACCGACGTGATCTCCTCCTCGGTGGCCGAGCAGACCGAGGGCGTGGCCCGCAAGCCGCTCGACGGCGCGGTGGACATCCTGCTGGTCGGCGTGGACAGCCGCACCGACGCGCAGGGCAACCCGCTGTCGGACGAGGTGCTGGCGCTGCTCAACGGCGGGGTGGCGGACGGCACGCTGAACACCGACACGATGATCCTGGTGCACGTGCCCCAGGACGGCACCCGCGCGGTGGCCATCTCGTTCCCGCGCGACTCGTACGTGGAGATCGCCGACGGGTTCGGTCAGCACAAGCTCAACTCGGCCATGGCCCGGCAGCGCAACGAGACCGCGCAGGAGCTGCGCGCGGAGGGCGTGACCGACGAGGCGCGCATCGAGCGGGAGTCGATGCAGGCCGGCCGCCGCACCCTGATCAAGACCGTCGAGGGGCTGACCGGCGGCGCGGTGACCATCGACCGGTACGCCGAGGTCAACCTGGCCAGCTTCTACGAGGTGACCAAGGCCATCGGCGGCGTCGAGGTGTGCCTGAACGCCGACACCAGCGACCGGGACTCGGGCGCGGACTTCCGCGCGGGCAGGCAGACCGTCTCCGGCGCGCAGGCGCTGTCGTTCGTCCGGCAGCGCGGCGGGCTGCCGGGCGGTGACCTGGACCGGATCGTGCGGCAGCAGGTGTTCATCGGCGCGCTGGCCCAGAAGGTGCTGTCCACGGGCACGCTGACCGACTTCGACAGCCTCGACCGGCTGGTGACCGCGGTGAAGAAGTCCGTGGTGCTCAGCGAGCGGTGGAACATCACCGAGTTCGCCGAGCAGATGCAGGGCCTGGTGTCGGGCAACATCCAGTTCCGCACGATCCCGGTGGGTCCCCCGACGGACACGTGGAGCGACGGCAACGTGCTGCCGGTCGACCCGGCGCAGGTGCGCCAGTTCATCAAGGGCCTGGCCGCCGAGCCGACGTCCTCGTCTCCGTCCGCGTCGACCACCACCACCGCCGCCGCGCCGCCGAACTCGGCGATCACCGTGCGCGTGTTCAACGCGGCCGGGGTCTCCCGGCTGGCCGCCACCGTGCTGGACATCCTGGTGGAGCGGGGCTTCGACGACGGCGGGGCCGCGACCGGGACCTACGCCGAGACGTCCGTGGTCCGGCACGCGCCGGGCGAGCTGGCGAGCGCCGAGCAGGTGATCTCGGCCCTGGGCGGTAACGCCGAGGCCGTCGAGGACGACACGGTGCCACGGGGGCAGGTCGAGGTGCACGTCGGCGCGGACTACTCGCCGCCGGGGCAGTCCGACCCGGCAGCGGCGGGCGGCACCGAGTCGACGGGGTCGTCCGCGCCGAGCTCCACCCCGCCGATCACCGCCGACGGCGTGGTCTGCGTGAACTGAACCCACCTCCTGGTGAACCCGGGCGTCCGACCGGCCGAGGGTGGTTAGCCTGAACGGACGGACGCGAGGGTCGGGAGGAACGCCGGTGAAGGCCGCGGTGGTGATCGGGCGCACGCTGTTGGTGGTGCTGTCCGCGGTCGTGCTGGCGACGTCGGGGTACGGCTGGGCCACGCTCCAGCGGGTCGAGGAGAGCGTGAACAAGACCGACGTGCTGGAGGTGCTCCAGGACGTGCCCAACGCGCCGCCGGTGGAGGACGGCGCGACCGACATCCTGGTGGTCGGCAGCGACAGCCGCACCGACGCCCACGGCCGGCCGCTGCCGGACGACGTGCTGCGGCGGCTGCGCACCGAGGCCACCGACACGCTCAACACGGACACGATCATCGTGCTGCGGGTGCCCGAGAACGGCGGCCAGGCGCACGCCGTGTCCATCCCCCGCGACACCTGGGTCACCCTCCCCGAGTACGGCGAGGAGAAGATCAACGGCGCGTACGGCCTGACGAAGCTGCGCACCATGGAGCGGCTGGCGTCGGAGGGCGTGCCGCTGGAGGAGCGGTCCCGGCAGGGCGACCAGGCCGGGCGGCGGGCGCTGGTGCAGGTCGTGCAGGACCTGACCGGGGTGCGGGTGGACCACTACGCGGAGGTCAACCTCTACGGGTTCTACCTGCTCACCGAGGTCATCGGCGGGGTGGAGGTGTGCCTGCGGGCGCCCACCTCGGACCCGGACTCGGGCGCGGACTTCGCGGCGGGCGTGCAGACCATCTCGGGCGGCGACGCGCTGTCGTTCGTGCGGCAGCGCAAGAACATCCCCAACGGCGACCTCGGCCGGATCACGCGGCAGCAGGTGTTCATGTCGGCGGCCATGTCGAAGCTGCTGTCGGCGGGCACCCTGGCCGACCCGGCGCGGCTGTCGGGGCTGCTGGACGCGGTGAACAGGTCGGTCGTGGTGGACGAGGGGTTCGACCTGGCCACGTTCGCGGCGCAGGCGCGGGGGCTGGCGGGCGGGAACGTGGAGTTCGCGACCATCCCGGTGACCGGGTTGGGGGTCCCCAACGAGCGCGGGCAGAGCGTCGTGACGGTCGATCCCGCGCAGGTGAAGGCGTTCGTGGCGCAGGTGCTGGGCGAGAAGACGACCACCCGGACGCCGCCGCCGACCACCCTGACGCCGACCACCACCACCCCGGCGCCGACGACCACGCAGGGCTTCGGCGGGGGTGGGCGGGTGGCGCTGGACGGGCGGGCGCGGGTGGCGCTCCAGGGGCCGCCCTGCGTGGACTGAGGGCGCCGGGCCCGGGTCCTGCGAGCCCCGGACCGGCCGGCGTGGCATGGTTGATCCATGACCGTCACGGATGCCCTGTTCGCGCCCCTGTTCGCGGCGAACCCCGGCCGTCCCCTGATCACCCATTACGACGACGCCGCGGGCACCCGGGTGGAGCTGTCGCGGGCGACCGTGCGGAACTGGGCCGCGAAGACGGCGAACTGGCTGCGCGACGAGCACGACGTGGAGCCGGGCGACCCGGTGGCGGTGCTGCTGCCCGCGCACTGGCAGACGGCCGGCGTCCTGCTCGGCGCGTGGTGGTGCGGCGCGGCGGTGACGGACGACCCGGCGGGCGCGAAGGTGGCGCTCGTGGCGCCCGGCGCCGACGCGCCCGGCGCCGACGCGCCCGGCGCCCCGGTGACGGCGGTGGTGTCGCTGCACCCGATGGGCCTGGGCAGCGGCGCGCCCGTGGACTACAACGACGAGATCCGGGTGTTCGGCGACGACTTCGCGCCGTGGGAGCCGGTGCCCGGTTCGACCCACGCCCTGCTCAAGTCCACTGTGGACGAGGTGGTCCAGGAGGCGCACCACCGCGCGGAGACGCTGGGCATCACCACCACCTCGCGCGTCCTGTCCACTTTGGACTGGTCCCTGCCGGACGGTCTGCTCAACGGCTTCCTCGCCGTGCTGGCCGGCGGCGGTTCCCTGGTGCAGTGCAGCAGCGCCACGCCGGACCTGCTCCCCGCGCGCCGCGTGGCCGAGCAGACCACCCTCGACCTCGTCGGCTAGGACCCGGCCGGTCTTCCCGCCCCCGCCCCCGCTCCCGGGAGGAGGCGGGAGGACCGCCGGCGGTCAGGCGGGCTGCGGCTGCCTCGCCCGCGCCGGCCGGGTGACCGAGAGCGAGCCCGGGTTGAACCCGATGGCCAGCGAGGCCGCCGCGAGCACGAGCACGTACTCGTAACCGCCCTGGCCGAGCAGGCCGTTGGGCAGGTGCACGATGACCAGCGCGCCGAGCATGGCGAACGCGAGCAGCGCGCCGAGCATGGCGAACGCGAGCAGCGCGCCGACCACCGGCGTGGCCACGCCGAGGATCAGCAGCGCGCCGCCGACCAGCTCGACGACCGCGGTGAACCAGGCGGACAGCGTGGGCAACGGCACCCCCATCGCCGCGAACCCGGCGGCCGTGCCGTCCATCCCCGACTCGACGACCTTCTGCCAGCCGTGCGCGATGAACACCACGCCGAGCCCGGTGCGCCCGATGAGCGCGGCCACGTCCTTGATCATTGACGACTCCCCTTCGTGTTCGACCGACCTCCGCAAGCTATATGAACCTTCAACGACTTGACCTGGGTCGACAGACACCCGACAGGGACTCCACAGCGGCTCGACAGGACCGGTCCGGCCTCCTGGTCCCGGCGGCGAGCACGGCGACAGCGGACCTCCGCTCAGCGGTCCCGTCGTGGTTTCCCGGAAGAACGGTCCCCGAGGTCTCTCCGGTCGTGCCGTGACCCGAACCCACCCCTTGAGCAGCGTTCACGATATCACAACCAGCTTAATCCGGCCGGCCTTTCACAGGTCTAAATGACCTCTTATCCGAACAAAAGCAAACATTCCGGATGACCCAAAACAGCACTTCCTCCACCGGCCCACCTCTCGATAGTTTTCGACTATTCTCGGCACCCCCTGAAATCCAACGGCATGCGAGCAGCACGACGTAATATCCCGCGCTCATCGAGAGTGCTCCCAACAGCTCACCGATTCGGCGACAAATCCGTCACGGCAGGCGGTCACCGCTACCGGCAAGCAATGACCCGCCATGTGACCGGCTTGACCGCGTACACCGGCAGCCCTTGCCCCATCCCCTGCCGTCGGTGGTGCGGCGCCTCGCCCGTTCGGAGGAGTGCCAACCCGGCGGCCAGACGCGAACGAAGTGGGCCCGGCAAGCCGGGGTGGATGCCACCTCGGTGTCAGTACAACAGGCCCGTGCGGCACCGACGGCGGCGCACCTCGGCTCCGCGCAGCCGAGCTCAGGAGTAGATCAAGTCAAGACCTTTCGTCAGCCGCAGCGACGCTCAAGCGGTTGACGTGCACCAACGCCGGGTACACCACAGTAACGAAACCATGGTCAGGCACGACTTGGTTACACAGGCATGCGCCATGAACGAACACGCCGGGTAGGTCAGATGTAACGATATGCAACCAGGGGTCTACTGACTGGGACGACCTGTACCCCGATCAGGTGGTCTAGTGCATAGTCGAAACGAAGCCCTTTGCTCCGCTCGATGTACTGCCGACAGCTAGTACAGGAGGCGTACAAGAGTGGTCGGGGTAACCGGCGAGATCCGAGACCTGCTGGACGATCTTGAACAGCAGGGTTGGAGGGTAGTACGTGGCAAGTACTGGAAATGTTACTGTCCGTGTCCAGAAAAGCACTGGAAGACTGTCCACATCACACCTTCGGACCCTCGCTATCTCATGAACCTCAAGGGAAAGTTGAGGCGCGATACCTGCTGGAAGGAGGGTGGCGAGTGAAGAGGTACTGGACCGAACTCCGTACTCGTGTGCGCACAGGAACCGGCGACGTGGACGTTGAAGTGCTGGAGGCGCACCTCGAAGAGCTGATGGACGTGCTCATGGACGAGCCAGGTGCCGTCGACCCCGATCTCACTGCCACGTTGACCACGGGCCAGGTGACCATTTCGATGGCCATCGACGCGGAGAGTGACGGCGAAGCACTTGAGCGTGCTCTGGTCATCGCTCGATCAGCAGTGCACAAGACCGGCGGCTTCACACCCACATGGACTCAAGCGCCCAAAGACCAGGTCGGTTTCGACGAAGGCTTCGACGCAAGCGTTCGATTGGCCGACCTCAGCGCTTGTTGATTTCATGTACCAACATTCAGTTTCAGCAGCCGGTCAGGGTGTGGTCGAGCTGCTCAGTGATGCGGCCGCACGCCTCACAGAGGGTGCGACACCCTGCATTGGCGCTGCCGCAGGAAGACACTGAGCAGCATTGCCTCTCCGGCCACGTGGCCTCTCCGCGTTGACGCAACCGTCTGCCACCGGCTTCACCCTCCGCAGCCCTGCCAGTCACAAATGGGCGCGGAAGGCGGTCGACGGGTGTTCGGCTTTCAAGATCACGGCCCGGAGGCGGCCTGATCATGAAGACCAGGCACCTCCAGGCCGCGACAAAACCAGCCGACCTAGCCCTTGAGCAGCGCCCTCGACATCACGACCCGCTGCACCTGGTTGGTCCCCTCGTAGATCTGCGTGATCTTCGCGTCCCGCATCATCCGCTCCACCGGGAAGTCCCGCGTGTACCCCGCCCCGCCGAACAGCTGCACCGCGTTCGTCGTCACCTCCATGGCCACGTCGGACGCGAAGCACTTCGCCGCCGCCGTGATGAAGCCCAGGTTCGGCTCGCCCCGCTCCGCCTTCGCCGCCGCCACGTAGACCATGTGGCGGGCCGCCTCGACCTTCATCGCCATGTCGGCCAGCATGAACTGCACGCCCTGGAAGTCGGAGACCGCGCGGCCGAACTGCCTGCGCTCCTTGGTGTAGGCGATGGCCTGCTCCAGGGCGCCCTGCGCGATGCCCACCGCCTGCGCGCCGATGGTCGGCCGGGTGTGGTCCAGGGTCCGCAGCGCGGTCTTCAGACCGGTGCCGGGCTCACCGATGATCCGGTCCGCCGGGACGGCGCAGTCCTCGAAGTGGATCTCCCGGGTCGGGGAGCCCTTGATGCCGAGCTTGCGCTCCTTCGACCCGACCACGAAGCCGGGGTCGTCCCGGTGCACCACGAACGCCGAGATGCCCTGCGACTTCTTCGGCGCGTCCGGGTCCGTCACCGCCATCACGGTGTACCAGGTCGACTCGCCCGCGTTGGTGATCCAGGACTTGGACCCGTTGAGCACCCAGTGGTCGCCGTCGAGCCTGGCCCTGGTGCGCATCGACGCCGTGTCGGAGCCCGCCTCGCGCTCGGACAGCGCGTAGGACGCCATCGCGGCGCCGCTCGCGATGGACGGCAGGACCTGCCGCTTCAGCTCCTCGGACGCCGCCAGCAGGATCGGCATGGTGCCCAGCTTGTTCACCGCCGGGATGAGGGAGGACGACGCGCAGACGCGCGCCACCTCCTCGATCACGATGCACGTGGCCACCGAGTCGGCGCCCTGACCGTCGTAGACCTCCGGGATGTGCACGGCCGCGAAACCCGACTTGACCAGGGCGTCCAGCGCCTCGGAGGGGAAGCGCTCCCGCTCGTCCACGTCCGCCGCGTGCGGCGCGACCTCCTTGTCGGCCAGCGAGCGGACCGCCGACCGCAGCTCCTCGTGCTCCTCGGCGAGCTGGTAGGTACCGAAGCTCGGGTCCACGTTAAGTTACCTCCCGGTAGGGCCTCTACCAGGATGTTAGCGCGCGTTCACGCCCCTGTCCGCTGTGCCGTCCGCAACAGCCCGCAGGGCCGCGTCCTTCTCCAGCACGAGGTCGGCCAGGGCCTCCTGGAACTCCGCCATCCTCCCGGCCAGCACCTGGTCGGACGCTGCCAGCACGCGCACCGCCAGCAGGCCCGCGTTGCGGGCGCCGCCGACCGACACGGTGGCCACCGGCACGCCCGCCGGCATCTGGACGATCGACAGCAGCGAGTCCATCCCGTCGAGGTACTTCAGCGGCACCGGCACGCCGATCACCGGCAGCACCGTCGCCGAGGCCACCATGCCCGGCAGGTGCGCCGCGCCACCGGCCCCGGCGATGATCACCTTCAGCCCCCGGGACGCCGCCGACGCCGCGTAGTCCAGCATCCGCTGCGGCGTGCGGTGCGCCGAGTACACGCCGACCTCGTACGGCACGCCGAACTCGGCCAGCGCCTCGGCGGCGGCCCCCATCACCGGCCAGTCCGAGTCGCTGCCCATGATCACGCCGACCTGCGTCACCGCTGCCCCCCGTGGATGTCGTACCCGTCCAGCCACACGCCGTCGGAGAGCCAGTGCGCGGCGAGCCCCGCCCGCCGCCGCACCTCGTCCATCCGCTCACCGAGCACGGTCACGTGGCCGATCTTGCGCCCCGGTCGCTCCGCCTTGCCGTACAGGTGCACGCGCGCGTCGGGGAACCGGGCGAACAGGTGGTGGAGCCGCTCGTCGGGCCCCATCTCCGGCGGGGACTGCGCGCCGAGCACGTTGGCCATCACCACGGCGGGCGCGACCAGGTCCGTCGCGCCGAGCGGGTAGTCCAGCACGGCGCGCAGGTGCTGCTCGAACTGCGAGGTCCGCGCGCCCTCGATGGTCCAGTGGCCGGAGTTGTGCGGCCGCATCGCCAGCTCGTTGACCACGAGCCCGTCGGCGGTCTCGAACAGCTCCACGGCCAGCAGCCCGACCACGTCCAGCTCCGCGGCCACGGTCAGGGCCAGCTCCTGGGCCCGCTCGGTCAGGCCGTCCGAGTCGGGGGCGGGCGCCAGCACCTCGACGCAGATGCCCTCCCGCTGCACGGTCTGCACCAGCGGCCAGGCCGCGCCCTGCCCGAACGGCGAGCGCGCGACCAGCGCGGCCAGCTCGCGGCGCATCGGCACGCACTGCTCGACCATCAGCGGCGTGCCGGCCTCCAGCAGCTCGGGCACCACGCGCTGCGCGCTCTGCGGCGTGTTCAGCATCCACACGCCGCGGCCGTCGTAGCCGCCGCGCACCGCCTTGAGCACGCACGGCCACCCGTGCTCGGCCCCGAACCGCAGCACGTCGCCCGGCTCGCGCACCTCGGCGAACGGCGGCACCGGCAGCCCCAGCCCGGCCAGCCGCACCCGCATGACCAGCTTGTCCTGCGCGTGCACCAGCGCGTCCGGTCCGGGGAGGACCTTGACCCCCTCGGCGGCCAGCGCGCGCAGGTGCTCCTGCGGCACGTGCTCGTGGTCGAAGGTGACGACGTCGCAGGACTTGGCGAACCCGCGCAGGGCCTCCAGGTCGGTGTGCCCGCCCAGCTCCACGTCGCGGGCGACGAGCGCGGCGGGGTCGGAGTCCGATTCGGCGAGCACGCGCAGCGACTGGCCGAGCGGGACGGCGGCCTGGTGCGTCATGCGCGCCAGTTGGCCGCCGCCGATCATGCCGACTACGGGGAGGCGAGTACGGGAGTCCACGGTTCGGTGAGTCTACCTGCACAAACAGGAGGTCCCGCACACCCCCGGCAGGTGCGGGACCTCCCCCTTCGTCACACCCGGTGCATCCGCTTGACCCACCAGAAGGTCAGCACCAGCAGACCGGCCGCGAACGCGGTGTAGACGCCCAGCTCGACCAGCTGGAAGGGGACCACGCGGTCCGGGGGGTGGTGGTCGACGAACAGCTGGACCACGCCCTGGTCGGCCAGGCAGCGCCCGTACTCCTCGGGGCCGCTGTTCGGCGTGGCGCAGGCGGTGTGGGACACCTCCACCTCGGCGCCCGCCGCGTTCAGGTAGCCCACGTCCACCACCAGGTGGTCCACGCCCGGCCAGACGTCCCCGCTCGATCCGCCCGCCACCGGGTCGAACGGCATCGCGGTGCGCAGCGGCGTCGCGTAGTAGGGCCGCCACAGGCTCGCCACCAGGCCCCGGACCACGAAGAACACGCCGAACGAGAGCCCCATGGACAGCACCGTGCGGCGGGTGACCGCGCTGAGCGCGAGGCCGAGCGCGAACCCGAACAGCGCGTAGCCGACCTGGACGTGCGGCACCACCTCGAACGCGTCGCTGTCGAACGACCCGAACCGCTGCCCCGCGGCCGAGTGCGCGTTCACGGTGTTCAGCAGCACCACCACGGCCGCGCCGAGGCCCGCCGACAGCCCCGCGGCCGCCGCGCCGAGCAGCACGACCTTGCCCGTCAGCCAGCGGACCGGGGTCAGGTCCTGGGTCCACACCACCAGGTGCGTGCGCTGCTCGTACTCGCGGGCCAGCAGCGGGGCCGCCCAGAACACCGCGACCAGCACGCCCGTCATCAGCGGGGCGAGCGCCAGCGCCCGCGCCACGCTGTCGTAGGTGTACTCGTCGAACAGCAGCGAGTGCCGCGCGTGGCCGGTGGCCTCGACGTGCCAGGCCACGCCCAGCGCCAGCGCCGACAGGCCGACCGCGATCGCGGCCGTGCCGCCGACGGTCCAGCGGTGCTGCCGCCAGGTCAGCCAGAGCAGGTCGCCCCAGCCGACGCGGGCGCGGGTGGCCGCCGGGGCGACGGCCTCGGCGGTCGTGGTGGTCGTTGCGGTCGTGGTGGTGGGGGTCATGCCCCGAACCCCTTCCGGGTGGCCGCGAGCTGCGCGAGCACGTAGTCCTCCAAGGTCACCGGCCGCTCGCGCCAGGGCCCGGCGACGACCGGCCGCGGGTGGTCCTCGGGCAGCTCGACCAGGAACGTCGACTGGTTGCCCCGGTGCCGCGCCTCGACCACCCGGCCGAGCGCGGGCGGCACCTCCGAGCGCGGACCGGTGTAGCTGACGTGGCGGGCGAGCAGGTCGTCCAGCTCACCGCCCGCGAGCAGCCTGCCGTGCGCGAGCAGCAGCAGGTAGTCCGCCACGCCGCCCAGCTCGGCCACCACGTGGGTGGACAGCAGCACGGTCGTGCCGGTCTCGTCGACCTCGGCCAGCAGCTCGGCGGTGACCTCGCGGCGGGCCAGCGGGTCGAGGTTGGCCAGCGGCTCGTCGAGCATCAGCACGTCCGGCCGGGACCCGACCGCCAGCGCGAACGCCACCTGCGCCTGCTGGCCGCCGGACAGCCGCCCGCACGCCCGGTCCAGCGGGACCTCGAAGCGCTCCAGCCAGCGGCGGGCGCGCGGCTCGTCCCACACCACGTTGAGCCGCGCGCCCAGGCGCAGCGCCTCGGCGGCGGTGAAGTTCCGGTAGACCGGCTTGTCCTGGGACACGAACGCCACCCGGCCGGCCGCGACCACCGACCCCTCGTCGGCCCGCAGCAGGCCCGACAGGACCGTCATGAGCGTCGTCTTGCCCGCGCCGTTCGCGCCGACCAGCGCCGCCACCCGCCCCCTGGGCAGCTCGAACGCGCACTCGCGCAGCGCCCACCTGTCCTTGTAGCGCTTGCCCAGCCCCTGCGCGCGCACCGCGACCGCGGTGGTGTCGACAGGTTCGACCACGGTCGTCATGCGACCGCCACCCCTTCCCCGTTGGCCAGCACCGACCGCACCAGGGCGTCGATGTCCTCGGCGTCCAACCCCGCCTCGCGCGCCTCGCCCACCCACACGGCCAGCCGCGCCCGCAGCGCGGCCATCACCTCGGGCGAGGTCGAGCCGAGACCCGCCTTCACGAACGTGCCCGACCCCTGGCGCGCCTCGACCAGGCCGGACATCTCCAGTTCCCGGTACGCCTTGAGCACCGTGTTCGCGTTCACCCCGCTGGTCGCGACGACGTCGCGCACGGTCGGCAGCCGGTCGCCCGGCCCCAACCACCCCAGGCGCAGCGCCTCGCGGACCTGGCGCACCAGCTGGAGGTACGCGGGGAGGCCGCTGGCCCGGTCGACGTGGAACTCCACCCGGCGCCTCCAAATTGTTCTGGTCAACTAGGACACCGCAACACCGTTCAGGAAGGTCCGAGGGGTTGTCAAGCCGCCACCGGGCCCGAGCGGCCCGGCGCTCCGAGCGGGGCCCCTCCCCGGATCGGGTGAGGGCTTTCCACCCCGGGGCGTCACCGCCCTCCGCGTCCGTGACCGTGTCCGTGACCGTGACGACGCCCGCTCCGACCGGACCGGGTCATTTCCCACCACCATGGTCTTTCCGCCGCTCGCGGGCCCCTGCCGGCGCTTTTACTCGACGGTGCGCACGAACCCGGACACCGGAAGGAAGAGCTGATGACACTCGGACGGATCCTCGCCGCCGCCGTTGCCGCCTCGGCACTGCTCGCCGCACCGATCGCCAACGCCGCCCAGCCCGACACCCGACAGGACGAGTGGGTGATCCGGAGCGACACCAGGGTGGACGACGTGTGGGACCAGACCAACTGGGCGTGGGACCCCGACTTCCCGGTCATCCCCCACCCGTACCACGGGGAGAACAACCAGAAGTGGTACATCGCCGACGACGGCACCATCAAGAGCAAGGCTTACGGCTGGTGCGTGACCTCGATCAGCGGCAGGCTGGCCGGGCGGGACTGCGACGGTTCCGCGGAGCAGCGGTGGGTGGGCGGCTCCTACGACGGCTACCGCACCTGGCTGTTCGAGTTGGGCGACACCGACCACTGCGTCACGCACAACGGCGTCTACAAGGAGCTGGTCCTCGCGCCGTGCGAGCCGGGTCGGGCCGACCAGCGCTGGATCATCGGCGAGTAGCGGCCGGGAGCGCGTCGGCCGGGAGCGCGTCGGCCGGGAGCGCGTCGGCCGACGCGCCGCGCCCAG
>NZ_JBHSQO010000064.1:0-40701 GCF_042658445.1 Saccharothrix lopnurensis
CGGGCGGGCACGGCGGACCGGCGGGCGGTCGCGGGGCGGCCGGGACGCCGGGCGCGGCGGGCGCCGCGGGAGGCGCGGGCGCCGGAGCGGGCGCCGGCCAGGGGGCCGAGGACCAGGAGCACCAGTCCAAGTACCTCATCCCCACCGACGACTACTTCGACGACGAGCGGCTCGTCGCCCCACCCACCATCGGCGAGTAGGGGCGAATGAGCACCATCGCGACGCTGTCCCCGCCCGCGTTCGAGGTCCTCTGGGAGGACCTGCGGGCGGGCTCGGTGCCCTACCCGTTCGACATCCCCCCGCACGGCGCGACCCTGGACGAGCGCGCCCGGATCCGGGCGGACGCGCACACCGACCTCGAACGCCGTGGCCTGGCCCGGCGCGGCCGCCCGGAACCGGACCTGGAGGACGCGCTGCGCCTGCTGGCCGACCCGGAGACCGCGATCACCGTGCTGGGCGTGCCGGACGTGGCGAAGGACGACCTGCTGCGCGCCCTGGTGGCGGCGCGCGGCCGGTACGCGGTGCTCGCCGTCCAGGGACCGGACGGCGTGCGGCTCGACCTGCTGCGCGACGTCGGCCTGGCCCAGGCGGCGGTGAGCGTGCTGCCGCCGCGCCCGCCGGGTCCCGGCCGGCCGGTCACCGTGCCGGCCTCGGCCCTCCAACCCCAGCCGCGGCAGGGCTTCCGGCAGACCGTGCGCGGCGGGAACGACGACGTCCGGGTGCTGCGGGAGATGCTGGCCGGCCCGATCACGGGCACCGGCCACCTCACCGCGACACCCCGGCGCCGACCGGACCGGCCCGCCCCGCCCGCCGTCACCTGGATCGACACGCCGCGCGGCCGGTACGCGAGCATGGGCACCGACTGGCTCACCGTCGCGCCGGCCGACCACGGGGGGCTCGTGCGCAGGCTCAGCCAGGCGCTCGCGCCGACAGCCCGGTGACGAACGACTCCAGCGCCAGCTCGAAGCTGTCGTGGTCCAACTCCTGCGCCACGCCCGGCAGCAGGTGGGCCTTGTCCAGGTTCGGGTACCGGCCCCGGTAGAGGGTCTGGTCCTCGGAGAAACCGCTGGAGAACGTGCTCAGCGCCGCGCCGAACACCAGGTACATCAGCCCGGCGGCGATCATGGTGGCCTCCCGCCGCGACCAGCCGGCCGCCACCAGCCCGCCGTGCACGAGGTCCAGGCGCCGCAGGGACGCCTCGCGGTGCGCGGGTCCGTAGGCGAGGAACGGGACGATGTTGGGGTGCCGGGCCAGCGCCGACCGGTAGGACCACGCGGCGCTGCGCAGGCCACCGCGCCAGTCGCCGCCGTCGAAGCCGGACACGTCGACCTTCTCCAGGATCTCCGCCGCGACCTCGTGCAGCAGGTCGTCCTTCGTGCTCACGTGCCCGTACAGGGACGCCGCCTGGACGCCCAGCTCGCCGGCCAGTTTCCGCATCGACAGGCCGTCCAGCCCGTCACGGTCGATGATGTGCAGGGCGGCGGTCCGGATGCGCGAGGCGCTCAGGATCGGGTTCCTCGGCATGTCGCTCCCCTTGCCCACGGGTCTGGTCCGCGCCTAGGTTAGATAACCTAACACCGTTCGTTTAGGAGGACACCGGGGTGGATCTGCGCATCTCCGACGAGCACCGGCAGCTGCGGGAGCTGGCGCACCGGTTCACCGAGGAGCGCGTCGTCCCGCACGCCGCCCGCTGGGACCGCGACGAGGCGATCGACCGCGACCTGGTGCCGGCGCTCGGCGAGGTGGGCTTCCTGGGCCTGGGCGTGCCCGAGGAGCTCGGCGGCTCGGGCGGCGACCACCTGGCGTACTGCCTGGTCCTGGAGGAGATCGCGCGCGGCGACTCGGCCGTGCGCGGCATCGTCTCGGTCTCCCTCGGCCTGGTCGCCAAGTCCATCGCCGGGTACGGCACCGACGCCCAGCGGCAACGCTGGCTGCCCGACCTGTGCGCGGGCCGCGCCCTGGGCTGCTTCGGCCTCACCGAACCCGGCACGGGCTCCGACGCGGCCTCCCTGACCACCAGGGCCGTGCGGGACGGCGACGACTGGGTCGTCACCGGCCGCAAGGTGTTCATCACCAACGGCACCTGGGCCGACGTGGCGCTCGTCTTCGCCCGGACGGGTGGTCCCGGCGCGCGGGGCATCACCGCCTTCCTCGTGCCGACCGACTCGCCCGGCTTCACCGCCACCGAGATCCGCGGCAAGCTCGGGATGCGCGGCCAGGCCACCGCCGAGCTGGCCCTCGACGGCGTCCGGGTCCCCGACGGGCACCGGCTCGGCGAGGAGGGCCGGGGCTTCCGGATCGCCATGGCGGCGCTGGACCGCGGCCGGATGTCCGTGGCCGCGGGCTGCGTCGGCGCGGCGCGCGGCGCGCTGGAGGCCGCCGTGGGCTACGCCAAGCAGCGCGAGCAGTTCGGCAAGCCCATCGCGAGCTTCCAGCTCGTGCAGGAGCTGCTCGCCGACATGGCCGTGGAGACCGACGCGGCCCGCCTGCTCACCTGGCGCTGCGCCGACCTGGCCGACCGGGGCGAGCCGTTCGGCACCGAGGCGTCCATGGCCAAGCTCTACGCCAGCGAAGCCTCCGTGCGGGTGGCCGACCGGGCGGTCCAGGTCTTCGGCGGCTACGGCTACACCGACGAGTACCCGGTGGGCAAGTACCTGCGGGACACCCGGGTCACGACCCTCTACGAGGGCACCAGCCAGATCCAGAAACTGCTCATCGGCCGGGCGCTGACCGGCATCAACGCGTTCGCCTAGGAGGACGGCATGGATTTCGGGCTCGACGAGGAGCAGCGGGAGATCCGGGAGTGGGTGCGGACCTTCGTGCGCCGGGAGGTGGCGCCCCTGGAACCGGAGGTGCTGCGCCGGGAGCGCGCGGGGCAGCCCGGCCTGACCCGGGACGAGCTGAAGGAGCTCCAGGACAGGGCCAAGGCCGCGGGCTTCTTCGGCCTGCTCACGCCCCAGGAGTACGGCGGCATGGAACTGGGCGCGGTGATGACCGCGCTGGTGGAGGCCGAGCTGGGGCGCACCTTCGTGCCGTTCCGGTTCGGGGGTTACGCGGACAACATCCTGTTCCACGGCAACGAGGAGCAGAAGCGGCGCTACCTGCTGCCCACGATCTCCGGCGAGCGGGTGTCGTGCTTCGCGATCACCGAGCCGGGCGCGGGCTCGGACGCCAAGGCCATCCGCACCTCCGCCCGCCGGGAGGGCGGCGACTGGGTGATCAACGGCGAGAAGACGTTCATCACCCAGGGCAACGAGGCCGACTTCGTGATGGTGTTCGCGGTGACCGACCGGGAGAAGGGCGCGGACGGCGGCGTCACCTGCTTCCTGGTCGACCGGGACATGGGGTGGAAGTCCGAGCCGATCCAGACCATGGGCCAGTGGGGTCCGGCGGCGCTGGTGTTCGACGAGGTGCGCGTGCCCGAGGAGAACGTGCTCGGCGAGGTCGGCAGGGGCTTCGACCTGGCCATGCAGTGGATCGGCCAGGGCCGCTACCTGCTGCCCGCGCGGGCGCTGGGCTCGTGCGAGCGGCTGGTGGAGATGGCGGTCGAGCAGGCCAACAACCGGATGACGTTCGGCCAGCCCATCGCCTCCTACCAGGCGATCCAGTGGATGCTGGCCGACTCGGCGGTGGAGATCGAGGCGCTGCGGTGGCTCGTGCTGCACGCGGCGTGGCTGGTGGACCAGGGCGCCGACTCCCGGCACGCGCAGAGCATGGCCAAGCTCTACGGCGGCATCAAGGCCAACGAGATCGTCGACCGGGTGCTCCAGATCCACGGCGGCATGGGGTACACGCGGGAGCTGCCGGTCGAGCGCTGGTACCGGGAACTGCGGCTGCTGCGGATCTACGAGGGCACGGACGAGATCCAGCGGCGCACGATCGCGCGCAACCTGCTCAAGGGGCACGCGAAGGTGACCGGCAGCCTGGGTTGAGCCGCGGGTGCCCGGCGCGGGTGGTCTCCCCCGCGCCGGGCACCGCGACGGCGGTCACGTGGACGACTCACCGCCGGCGCCCGGGTCCAGGTCGGCGAACCCCGCACGGGTCCGGGTCGAGCGGGTCCGGGTGGACTGGTCCGAGGTGGACAGGTCCCGGTCGGACCGGTCCGGAGTGGACGGACCGGTCGTCGCGGGTCCGGTGTGGTCGGTGTTCGTGGTGGCTCCTCACCGGTCCGGACGAGGACCGGCCTCAACGGCCCGCCCGAGCCCGCCGCGTGAACCGCCGGTGAACCCGCCGGGACGCCGTCAGCCCAGGCTGGTGAGCATCTGCGCGCACACCCGCGCCAGGTGCCGGCGCATCGCGTCCGAGGCGGGCCCCGGCTCCCCCGCCGCCACGGCGGCCACCAGCGCGTCGTGGTCGTCGAGGGAGGCGTGCTGGTGCGGCGGGTCGTCGCGGAGCCCGCTGCGCAGCAGCACCACCCGCTGCTGCACCAACCGCACCTGCTCGGCGATCCGGGGGCTGCGGGCCGCGTCCAGCAACGACTGGTGGAACGCCAGGTCCAGCCGGTAGGGGAAGCGCTCCCCCGCCGAGTAGGCCCGGCGCGACTCCTCGCACACCGCCCGCAGCCGCACCACGTCCGCCTCGGTCCGCCGCGACGCCGCGAGCCCGGCCGCCGCGCACTCCAGCGCCGTGCGCAGCTCGAACAGCGCCCGCACCTCGTCCGCGTCGGCGGTCGGCACGGACGCGCCCCGGTGGGGCACCAGCACCAGCAGCCCCTCCGACGCCAGGTGGCGGATCGCCTCGCGCAACGGCCCGCGCGAGATGCCCAGGCGCTGGGCCAGCTCGACCTCGTTGACCCGCGTCCCGGCCGGGATCTCGCCGGTCAGCACCAGCTCGCGGAGCACTTCCACGGCCTGGCCGGCCAGGCTCAGGTGCAGGGGTGGTGTCACGTACGTCTCCTAGCGCCGACGGACCACCCCCATGTTAACTGTCGACAGTTGGCAGCGGCGCTGTGGAGGGACGCATGGCACACGATCTGGTCGCCGAGGTCTGGCGGAACGGGTTCCTGGAGTCCGTGCACCACGGCTCGGTCATCGCGCTGGACCGGGACGGCCGCGAGGCGCTGGTCGTGGGCCAGCCCCACGACACCGCCTACCCGCGCTCGTCCAACAAGCCGGTCCAGGCGCTCGCCATGCTCCGCCACGGCCTCGACCTCGACGGCGAGCTGCTGGCCCTGGCGTGCGCGAGCCACTCGGGCGAGGACTTCCACGTGGCCGGCGTGCGCCGGGTGCTGCACGCGCACGGCCTCGACGAGGACGCGCTCCAGTGCACCCCCGGCCTGCCCATCGGCGAGGAGGCGCTGCGGGCCCACCTCGCCGCCGGGCGCGGCGCCGCCCCCCTCTACATGAACTGCTCGGGCAAGCACGCCGCCATGCTCGCCACCTGCGTGGTCAACGGCTGGTCCACGCGCGACTACCTCGACCCGGGCCACCCGCTCCAGCGCGCCGTCCGCGACACCCTGGCGGAACTGGCCGGCGAACCCATCGGCGCCGAGGGCGTGGACGGCTGCGGCGCGCCGCTGCTCGGCATCAGCCTCAAGGGCCTGGCCAGGGCGTTCAGCACGATCGCCGGCGCCGCCGAGGGCAGCCACGAGCACCGCGTCGCCCGAGCCATGAGCCGTTACCCGGAGTGGGTCGGCGGCACGGGCCGCGACGTCACCGAGCTCATGCGGGCCGTCCCGGGCGCGGTGGCCAAGGACGGCGCCGAGGGCGTGTACGCGGTGGGCCTGCCCACCGGGGAGGCCGTGGCCTGCAAGATCGCCGACGGCTCCAGCCGCGCGCGGGCCGTGGTCGTGGTGGCCGCGCTGCGCAGGCTGGCCGTGGACGCGCCGGACGGGCTGGCCACGTCCCCGGTGCTCGGCCACGGCCGCGTGGTCGGCGCGGTGCGGCCGTCACCCGTCCTCACCGGCTGACCCGGCACGGGTTGAAACGCCGGCTACCCTGGCTGCATGGCCAGTGCCCGAGCCGCCGACTTCCCCGACGACCGGCCGCGCGACCCGTCCGAGGACCGGTTGGACGACGAGCTGATCGGCTTGGACCCCGACGACCCGGAAACCAGGGCGTTCGCCGACCACCTGGGCCGGATGCAGCGCGTGCAGCCCAACTTCACCGTGGAGGGCTCCCTCGCGGGCGTCTCGGACTTCGCGGACTCCGCCAACCGGGCCGGTGGGCTCCGGCGGCTGATCGCCGTGGTCGTGGTCGGCCTGATGCTGCTCGGGGTGGGTGTGAGCGTCTGGTACTACCTCGGCGACCTGCTCGCCGTCCTGTTCGGCTGACATCGATTAATGTGGAGGTATGGAACCTGTCGTCGGCGCCACCCCGAAGGTGGTTCGCTCCGAACTGGAGTGGCGGGAGATCCTGTCCCCCAAGGAGTACGCGGTGCTGCGCGAGGCGGGCACCGAGCCCGCGTGGACCGGTGAGTACACCGACACCAAGGCCGAGGGCGTCTACGCCTGCCGCGGCTGCGGGACCGAGCTGTTCCGCAGCGAGACCAAGTTCGACTCGCACTGCGGCTGGCCGTCGTTCTACTCGCCGCAGGCCGGTGACGCGGTGATCCTGCGGGAGGACCGGGCCCACGGGATGGTCCGCACCGAGGTCCTGTGCGCCCACTGCCACAGCCACCTCGGGCACGTCTTCGAGGGCGAGGGCTACGCCACGCCGACCGACCAGCGCTACTGCATCAACTCGGTCAGTTTGCGTCTGGTCGAGCACCCCGCCGATCCAGCAGACTGATGGTCCTGCTCGGAACGATGGCGGAAGCCACACTGGGAGGAAACATGCTCATCTTCAAGGGCACGGACGGCGAGGGCTCCGGCGGCGTGGACGGCGCTTCGTCCTCCTGAGATCGATCGAGGCCCCGGGACCCGGACGCCCCGCGGCGTCCCCGGTCCCGGGGCCTTCTCGCGGGTCGGGCTGTCAACCCTAAGGCTTGCTCAAGCACTCTTGATGGCGTGTGGTCTTGAGCACACCATTACCTCCTGGCTGGTGGACCCCTGGTTCCACCAAGGCCCACAGGGGGTGGACCGTGGAGCGACCGTGGGGCTTGTCCGGCCCGGAGTTCCTGGAGTGGTACTGGATCGCGCTGGCGGTGTCGTCGGCGTTCGCGGTCCTCGTGCGGGTGTTCCTGAGGGGGACGCGGGGAGGCTTCTCCGCGCACGTGCCCGACCTGCTCGACATCGCCTACCTGACCGGCGGTCCGCGCCGGGTGGTGGAGGCGTCGGTGGCGCGGCTGATCGCGTCGGGCGCGCTGGTGCCGGCCCGGAGCGGGGCCGTGCGGATCGCGGGTGCGCCGGGGGCCGGGCACCCGGTCGACCGGGCCGTGCTGGCGGACGTGGCGCACTACCGCAAGAGGACGCTGCACCTGCTGTTCGAGTCGGCGTCGGAGCTCGCGGCGGCGCGGGCGGTGGGGAGCCGGCTGGTCCACGAGGGATTCCTGGTGGAGCCGGGTCGGGCCAGGTGGGCGGTGCGCCTGGGGGCGGTGCCCGCGGTGCTGGTCTTCGCGGTCGGCGTGGTGCGCTGGTCGACCGAGCTGGCCGCGGGCCTGGCGGTGTGGGGGTTGACGTTGTCGCTGCCGGTGGGCGGGTTGCTGGTGCTCCTGGTGGCGAGGGTCCGGGTGCCGATGCGCACCGCGCGCGGTGGTGCCGCGGTGTCGAGGGCTCGCGCGGGGGAGGTCGGCGGGGGGTGGGACTCGGCGGGGGAGGCCGAGGTGGTCGCCCTCAAGGGTTTCGACGCCCACCCCAACGTCGTGCTGCGCGTCGCGGCCCGCACGCACCCGTTCGCCGCGGCCCGGGTGTCGGTGGGCTCGCGCCCGGGGCGGTCGCGGTCGTCGGCGTCCGGTTCGGCGGTGCTGGGCACCAGCGGTTGCGGTGGGGGCGGCAGCAGTTGCGGCGGCGGTGGTAGCAGCTGCGGCGGTGGGGGCGGCTGTGGTGGCGGTGGCGGCGGCTGCTGAGAGGGTAGGCCGTGGGCTTCCCGTGGTGGTACGGCGCGGCGTTGGCCGTCGCGCTGGTGGTCGGGCTGCGGCTCAAGCGGGTCACCGGTGCCGCGCCCGGCCGGGTGCTCGGGTTCGAGGAGGTCGGGTACCTCGGGGGCGGGCCGGTGCGGGCGGTCGAGGTGGCCGTGGCGGGGTTGGTCGCCGACAACCGGGCGCGGGTCTCGGGCTCGGTGGTGACCGCGGTCCCGGCCGTGGCCGGTGACGGGAGCGGTCCGACGACGGCGTTGCAGGCGGCGGTGCTGGCCCGGCTGCCGCGGGACCTGGACGACCTGGTGGTCGGTGCGGCCACCAGCGGCCCGGCGCGGCGGATCGGCGCGCGCCTGGTCGCGGAGGGCCTGCTGGTGGCGCCCCGTCGCCGCCTGGTCCGGGCGGTGTCGGCCGTGCTGCCGCTCGGGCTGGTGGCGGTGGTGGAGGTGCTCGCCGGTCCCGGCGGTTGGCCGACGGTGACCGCGCTGTCCGTCACCGGTGTGCTGGCGGTCGTGCTGCTGTTGGGCCCGCCACCCGTGCTGACCAGGCACGGAGCGCGGGCGTTCGCCCAGGCCACGGCAGGTCTGGCCCCGGTCGACCCGGCCGAGGTGACGGCCCGTTACGGCCTGCCGCGAACCACCGCCCCGTCCGTGCCGCACAGGGGGTCGGCACGGACGGGGACGGTGGGTCACGACGTGGTGTTCGACGGGGAACGGGCGGAACCGATCACCCGTCCGGACGCGTCTGACGCACCGCGTCCGCGGCGCGGACGTGCGTCGGCGGTGGAACCGCGGCGCTGGAGCCGCCGCAACGGGTGGTTGGTCGCGGGTGGGTGGTTCGCGGGCGGGTGGTTGGCCGGCGAGTACCTGACGGGTGATGGGTGGGAGGGCGGCGACGGTGGTGGATTCGTGGATCCCGGCTCCGGCGGGTTCGACGGGGGTGGGGGGTTCGGCGCCTGAGCCGGGGGTGGAGGAGCAGGCGCTCCTGATGGCCGGCCCGGGACGCGCGGCGGAGGTCGCGCTGGTGTCGCTGGTCGAGGCGGGCGCGGCGCGGATCTCGCGCGACGGCAAGGTCAGCGCGGTGCACGTGCCCGGTCGGGCGTGGAGCCCGTTGCAGGCGCGGGTGCTGCGGACGCTGCCGCAGTCGATGGGCGCGACCGTCGCCGCGGTGGCGGCCGGCGAGGAGGCCCGGGTCATGTGGCAGGGCCTCGTGGCCCGCGGCTACCTGACCCCGCCGGGGCGACGGGCTGCGGTGCGGTGGCTGCGGCGGTCGCTGCTGCTGGCGGCGATCGTGCTGCTGGTGCTCAACTTCGTGCTGGACGTGCCGTTCGTCGTGGTCGCGGCGGGGCTGGTGGGCGCGCTGATCGCCTCGATCGTGGTCGGCCGGTCCGGGCGGCCGCTGACGGGGGCGGGGCAGGAGGTGGCGCGCCGGCTGCGGCTGGCGGCGGCGGCAGCGGCGGACCGGCAGGTGGGGTCACCCGGGCGGCCGAAGTCGGCTCCGGACTGGATGGCGTCCCCGGAGTGGACCGCGGCCGACCGGCTGGTGCTGGTGGCCTGCCACGGGCTGCTGGGTCGGATCGGGTCGCGGTACGTGTGGCAGGTGCTGCGCATCGAGGCGAGGGCGGCCGCGACGCTGCGCCGGCGACGGCGGGGGCAGGGCGGTGACGGCGGGGGATCCTCGTGCGGTGGTGGGTGCGGCAGTTGTTCGGGTGGTAGCAGTGGCGGCGGTTGTGGTGGTGGGGGTGACAGCGGGTCGAGCAGTGGTGGGTCGTCCTGCGGCGGCGGTGGGGGCTGTGGTGGCGGTGGTGGGGGCGACTGATCCGGCCGGGCCGGGCTGGCTGGGCGGCGGGGCTTGGCGGCAGGGCTTGGCAGCTGGCGGCGGGTTGGTCGGTTGGGGTTCGGCTGGCCGGTGGCCGGTCGGCGGGTGGTGAGATGGCCGGCCGGCGGGGCTTGGCAGTTGGCGGGGTGGTCGGCCGGCCGGGTGTGGTCGATTGGCAAGGCGGTCGGTCGGCGGCGAGGGTGGGTCGGCGGAGCGGGCGGTCGGGGTGGGGTGATTGATCGCGTGCGGGTCGGGTCCAGGTCGCGTGCGGGTCGGGTCGGGTCGGGTGGTGCGGTGGTTGGCGGGGGTTCCTTCATATTTAACCGAGTGGCTTGACCCCCGTTTCCGTACATCGATCACTCGATCGTGTAGCAAGAAGCACATAACAGCAGGTCAGGGAGGCAACCGTGCAGAGGCTGGGTGTGGGCATCGGGTGGCGGCCCGAGATCGACCTGACCGTTGAGCGCCTCCCCGGCGTGGATTTCGTCGAGGTGGTCGCCGAGAACCTCCACGTCGGCCACCTCCCCGAGTCCGTCCTGCTCCTGCGCGAGCGCGGCCTCCCCGTCCTCCCCCACGCGGTCTCCCTCTCGCTGGGCGGGGCCGACCCCGTGGACGCCGACCGGGTCGCCCACCTCGCCTCCCTCGCCGAGGCCCTGGACGCCCCGCTGGTCAGCGACCACGTCTGCTTCGTGCGCGCGGGCGGCCTGGACTCCGGCCACCTCATGCCCCTCCCCCGCACCCGCGACGCCCTCGACGTCCTGGTCGCGAACGTCACCGCGGTCCAGCGCGACCTGCCCGTCCCGCTCGCCCTGGAGAACGTGGCCGCCCTCCTTGAGTGGCCCGACGGGGAGCTGACCGAGGGCCAGTTCCTCGCCGACCTGGTCGAGCGGACCGGGTGCCACCTCCTGATCGACGTGGCGAACCTCTACGCCAACGCCCGCAACCTGGGCACCGACGTGGACCGCTTCCTCGACGAGATCCCGCTGGAGCGCCTCGCCTACGTCCACGTCGCGGGCGGTGCGGAGCACGCCGGGCTCTACCACGACACCCACGCCCACGCGGTCCCGCCGGAGGTCCTGGACGTGCTCGCCCGCCTCCGCGCCCGCGTCGACCCGCCGGGTGTGCTGCTGGAGCGCGACGACGACTACCCGTCCGACGCGGAGCTGGCCGGCGAGCTCGCCGCGATCCGGGCGGTGCTGGGGTGACCCGGCCCCAGCGCGACCGGCTGGCCGCCGCCCAGGCCGAGTTGCTCCGAGCCCTGCTGGCGGGTGGTTCCGCCCCGCCGGGGTTCGCCGCCGACCGCGTCGAGGTCGAGCGGCGGGCGCTGCTCAACAAGCGCCGCGGCATCGTGGCCTCGTTGCGGCCCGAGGTGGCCGCGGAGCTGGGGAACCGGTTCCGGCCGCTGTTCGACGAGTACGCGGGACTACACCCCAGGCGGGTGGGCACCCGGTTCCGGGAGGACGCCGCCGCGTTCGCCGAGTGGGCCGCCGCACGGGGTGAGCTGTCGCCCCCTCCGAGGAAGCGGTGGTGGCGGATCGGGAGCCGGGCCACCTGAAGCCGGGCCACCTGGGCGAGACCGCGCAACCTGGGCGAGGCCGCGTTCCGTCCTGCGGGTGTGTCCAAGCGAAGCTCGGGACGTAAGGCGGGCCAGGTGCCGGGGCGCACGGGAAACCGCCTGCCGAAGCCGGTCGCGGTGACGGCGCTGGCGCTGGCGCTCGCCTCGGGGTGCGGCGGGGAAGCCGCCCACGACTGCACGTTGATCGGCACGGCGGTGGGCATCGCGATCGACGTCCGCCACCCCGGTGTGGGGGACGTGGCCATCGAGGTCTGCCGGGACGGCTCGTGCGCTACCCCGGTCGTGGTGCTGCACCCGTCCGACCGGGTCGGCGAGACGACGTGCTCCGGCACCGCCCCGGACGACACGTGCGGCGCGCGGTCGGAGCCCACCGGTGAGCGGAGCGGTTTCGCGCAGGTGCCCGACCTGCCCGCCGAGCCGGTGCGCGTCCGCCTGTCGCTGACGGACCGATCCGGTTCTCCGCTGCCGGCGCGCGAGATCGTGGTGACGCCCGAAATGGCCTACCCCAACGGTCCGAACTGCCCAGCAGGTGGGCCACAGGCACGTATCTCCCTCGGGCCCGACGGCTCAGTCACCGAGCGGTAGGTAACCGGTTGCCGCGCTGAACCGGCCGGCCCTTCCGGCAGCTGGCGAACGCTCGCGTCGGGGACGGGCGTGCGCAAGGTGTGGCTGGACGGCGTGCGCAGGCGGGGCGGGCGGCAGGCGACCCGATGACCCCGGAGGGCGTCGGCGGCCGGGCGTGGACCGCGGCGCCGGTGTCGGGCGGGGTGGCGCAGGTCGCCAACCCCGGACGCGGCCGGGTACGGGTCGGTGCGGGTGAAGGCGACCGACAGCGCCGGGAACACCCTGGAGCACACCGTGGTCCGCGCCCACCGGATTCGGCCGGCGGGGAGGGGCGTGCCGGGAGGGCGGGGGTCCTCCCGGCACGCCGCCCACCACGCAACGCGACCACCGGTGGTGCGTTCGGGTGACCGAACACCCCTCCAAGAGACGCTGACCTCACCCTGACGGGTGGATAGCGTCGAGGGCCGTTGGGGGGCTCCGCCACTTCCGGTACACCGCCACCGCGGGTCTGCGGCGCCTCCCGATCGCGCGATCACCAGCGCACCACCGGATTCGGGAGACACCTGTGTTCAGACCACGAAAGCGCGGTAAAGCCCCCTGCGCGGCCGTCCTGGCGGCCGTGCTCGCCGCCGGCGCCGCCACCGCCACGACCGCGACCGCGACCGGCACCGGGGCCGCTCCCGGCGCGCAACCGTCGGGGGCGCCGCCGCAGCAGCACACCGTCACCCTGGTCACCGGCGACCGGGTCGTGGTGACCGGCGAGGCGATCGGCGCGTTCCGGCCGGGCCCCGGCCGCGGCTCGGTCGGCTTCCACTCGCTGCACCGCGACGGCCGGTTGCACGTCGTCCCGGACGACGTCGCGAAGGACCTCGCCCGGGGCAGGCTCGACCCGCGGCTGTTCGACGTCACCGGCCTGGTCGAGGCCGGCTACGACGACTCCCGGCGCGACACCGTGCCGCTGATCGTCACCGGCGACGCCGCCGGTCCCCTCGCCGCGACCGCCGCCGGCTCCCCCGCCGCCCTGGCGCTGCCCGCCGCCGACGCGGTGGCCGTGCAGGTGGCCAAGACCAGCGCGGTGTTCCGGGACCTGCTCGACGACCCGGGCGTGCGCAAGATCTGGCTGGACGGCGTGCTGCGCCCCACCCTGGACCGCTCCACCGCCCAGATCGGCGCGCCCACCGCGTGGCGGGCCGGCCTGACCGGCGAGGGCGTGAAGGTCGCCGTGCTCGACGGCGGCGTGGACGGCGACCACCCCGACCTCCGGGGCCGGGAGGTCGCCCAGCGGAACTTCACCGACCACCCGGACAGCGCCGACCTCGACGGCCACGGCACGCACGTCGCGGCCACCATCGCCAGTCGTGACCGCCGGTACCGGGGCGTGGCCCCCGACGCGCGCATCCTGGACGGCAAGGTCTGCGTCGACAACGGCTGCCCCGAGTCCTGGGTGCTGGCCGGGATGCAGTGGGCCGTCGAGCAGGGCGCGGACATCGTGAACCTCAGCCTCGGCGGCTACGACTCGCCCGGCGTGGACCCGCTGGAGGAGGCGGTCAACCGCCTGAGCGAGGAGACCGGGACGCTGTTCGTCGTCGCGGCGGGCAACTCCGGCCGGCGCGGCTCGATCAACTCGCCGGGCAGCGCGGACGCCGCCCTCACCGTCGGCGCGGTCCGACACGACGACGACCTGGCCCACTTCTCCAGCCGCGGCCCCCGCAACGGCGACGGCGCGGTCAAGCCCGACCTCACCGCGCCCGGCCTGAACATCGTCGCCGCCCGCGCCGCCGGGGCCACCATCGGCACCCCGGTCGGCCGGCGGCACCTGTCCCTGTCCGGCACCTCGATGGCCACCCCGCACGTCGCGGGCGCGGCCGCGCTGCTGGCCCAGCAGCACCCCGACTGGACCGGCGCGCAGCTCAAGTCCGTGCTGATGTCCTCCGCCAAGCCCCACCCGGACCTGACCGTGTTCGACCAGGGCACCGGCCGGGTCGACCTGACCCGCGCCATCTCCGCCACCGTCGGCGCCGCGCCGGTCGGCGTCACCTTCCCCGAGCAGCAGTGGCCGCACCACGACGACGCACCCGCCACCAGGACCGTCACCTACCGCAACAGCGGTGACCGGCCGGTCACCCTCGACCTCTCGGTCGACCTGCGCGGCCCCGACGGCCGGCCCGCGCCCGAGGGCCTGCTGACCGTCAGCCCGACCACGCTCACCGTGCCCGCCGGCGGCGAGGCCGCCACGACCGTCACCGCGGACACCCGCGTGGGCGCGGTCGACGGCGTGTTCTCCGGCGTCGTGGTCGGCGGGCCCACCCGCACCCCGGTGAGCCTGGCCCGGGAGGTCGAGAGCTACGACGTGTCGATCTCGCACGTCGACGCCGAAGGCAACCCCGCGGTGGACCACACGACCGCGATCGTCGGCATGGACAACGACGTCTACGAGACCCTGTACGACTTCGACGGCACGCCCACCGTGCGCGTGCCCAAGGGCGAGTACCTGGCGCGTTCGGTCGTGCGCACCGGGGACCGGGTCGCGGTGCTCGGCCGGCCGGTGCTGACCGTCGACGGCGGGCACACCTCGTTCGGCTTCGACGCGGGCGTGGCGCGGCCGATCCACGTCGCGCCGCCCGCGCCGGGGGCGGTGGCGGCGATCAGCGACATCAACCTCTCCCGGGTGTACCGGGGCCGGCGCGTCACCCTCAACACCGCGTTCCTGTCCGGCTTCGACGGCATGTCGCTGGGCCACGTCGGTCAAACGCTGCCCCCGGACGAGCTGACCGTCTCGGTCGGCGCGCAGTTCAGCACCCCGCCGGTCGACGGCACGCCGGTGCACTACCGGTTCCGCTGGGTCGAGCAGGGCGCGGTGCCCACCGGCTACACCCGCACGCCCACCGAGGACGAGCTGGTCGAGGTGCGCACCGACTTCGCGCCCGCCCCCGCCGACCGCCTGCACCTGCACAGCGGCAGCGCCGGTCCCCTGGACGGCTCGGGCGGCTGGTCGGCGCTGCTGCCCGTGCCCGCGGGCGGCGAGGTGGTCGACCGCGTCACGCCGGAGGGGCTGACGTGGGGCTGGTCCTACCTGAGGCAGGCCCCCGACTACCGGACCGAGGCCGACTACTCCGGGCCGAACCGCGCCTACCGGGCGGGCGGCGACTACGCGGAGCGGTTCCTGCACCCGGTGCTCGGCCCCGGCCTGTCCGCGTTCCCGGCCACCTACCTGGGCCTGCACGAGGACCGCATCACCTCGCAGGTGCCGCTGTTCAACGACCGCGACGGCAACCTGGGCCGCGCCAACGGCACCTCGGCGCGCACCGCCCTGTACCGGGACGGGCGGCTGGTCGGGCTGGCCAAGGCCCCGGTGGCCGAGTTCAGCGTGCCGGCGGGCGAGGCCCGCTACCGGGTGGAGCACGAGATCACCCGGGACCCCGCGGCGTTCGAGCTGAGCACGCGGGTCGACGGCGCGTGGACGTTCCGCACGGACGTGCTGCCCGACGGCCAGGGCCGCAGGCTGCCGCTGTCGGTGGTCAGGTTCACCCCGGAGCTGGACGACACCGGCGGCGCGCCCGCCGGGCGCGTGCTGCGGGTGCTGCTGACCGTGGAGCAGCAGGACGGCGCGGACAACGGCGAGGTGCGCCGGGTCCGGGTCGAGGTGTCCTTCGACGACGGCGGGAGCTGGTCGACGGTGCCCGTGGTGGGCGACGCCGCCCTGGTCCGGCACCCGCACCGGGCCGGCTACGCCTCGTTGCGCGCCAGTGGCTCCGACAGCGACGGCAACACCTTCGAGCACACCGTGATCCGCGCCTACCGGATCGGCTGACCGGCACGGGGGCGCTCGCCGCACGGTGGGCGCCCCCACCCCGGGAACGGCGTGCCGGTCACCGCCTCCCCGCGCGGACCACCGTGCCCGGCGGCGCGGCGGTTGGCCGGTCTGCCGGCTCGGCGACACCTCCGGGCACACCGCGGTCCGCGCCCGCCGGATCAGCCGCCGGGAGGCGTCACCACGTGCCCCGGGGGATCACCACGTGTCCCGGCGGAAGATCGAACCGGTGCCCTCGTCCGGGTCCTCCTCCGCCGGCCGCCGCGCGGGCCGCGCCTGCGGGGCCGGGGGCTGCGGGGCGGGCGGCTGCTGCACCGGGGGCTGGGCGGGCGGCGGGTAGGCGGCCTGCTGCGGCGAGGCCGACTGGAGGAACTGGCCCTGCTGTTGCGGCTGCTGCGGCGGCGGGAACCCCGGCGGCGGGGCCTGCACCGGCGGCGTGGCGGAGACGCCCAGCTGCGACGGGTCGATCGAGCTGTCCTCCAGCAGCGGCGCGGCCAGGCCCTGGACCTGCTGGGCCGCCGCCGACGACGCCTGGAAGACCAGGTTCAGCAGGGTCGAGGCGAGCTGGCGGCCGCCGGCGCGCAGCGCCCGGTCGTCGATGCGCAGGTCGACGAGCTGGCCGTTGGCGGTCACGGTCGCGGTCAGCGTCCCGTCGGGCGACTGCCGGGTGACCCGCAGGTCGGCCAGCTGCCCCCGCAGGTCGTCGGCCTGCTGCTGCTTCTGCGCGGCGAGCCGGGTCAGCCGGTCCAGCTTCTGCTCCAGGTCTTCCCGCATCGCACCCTCGCTCCGTGGTCGGTGTCGGGTGGCAGGCTAGTGCACCGAACGGTGGATGATTTCCGGATCCGGTGGAACCGGCGCGGGCCTCCCGCCGTCGGAGCAACCGCAGCCGAAAGGGGGCGTGATGACGGCGAAGTTCGACGTCAGGCTTGAGGGCATCCTCGATTTCGCGGGCACGTCGGACCAGCGCGGGGACCGGTTCGACCAGGTCGTGGCCGCGCTGGAGGCGGCCCGGGTGGGGCGCGAGTCGTTCGGGAAGATGCCGTCCAGCGGCGAGATCTACGCGACCTACGAGGAGCGGGTGAACTCCACGCTGGCCGACCTCAGGGAGTGCGCCGAGGCGATGCGCGACATCGCCGAGTCGGTGCGCGACACCCACCAGGAGTACGTCAACCACGACACCGGCCTGGGCGCGCTCATGGACCAGGTCGCGCAGGGCCTGTCCGGCATCACCGTCCCGAAGGTGGGTTGATGAGCCCCAGCACGACCGTCGAGGTCAACAACAAGATCGAGACCTTCCTCAACGGCTGCCCCGGCCCCGTCCAGGGCATCATCCGGCCGCTGCTCACGCCGTTCCTGGAGGCGATCGACTGGGTCGCCGGCGACCCGGACGACCTGATCCGCGCCGCGGACGCGTGGGAGAAGGCCGCCACCGACATCCGCGCGATCGTGTCCGACGAGGCGAGCGCCCGGCAGGCCGTCACCGGTGTGTGGCAGGGCCCGGCGGCGGACAGCTTCAACACCAGGCTCACCGAGATCGAGGAGCAGGTCGACCAGCTCGCCCAGAACGTGCAGGACACGTCCGGGATGCTGGTGGAGGCCGCCAAGGGCTGCGTCGACGCGGCCAACCTGATCATCGACCTGGTGATCGACCTGATCATGATGCTGGTGACCGACCTGCTGGTCAGCCTCTCGCTGTCGGTGATCAGCTTCGGCGCCTCGCTGGCCGCCGGCGCCGCCGCGGCCGCCGCGAAGGCCGCCGCCACGCTGGGCAAGGTCATGAAGATCGTGAAGAAGCTGGCCGACCTGCTGATGAAGCTGTCGAACCTGCTGCGCAAGCTCGCCGACGCCGCCAAGGCGTACAAGGAGGGCCTGAAGGCGATCAAGGCCCTGAAGAAGGCCGCGGGCACCTTCAGCAAGGAGGGCATCGCCCTCGGCGTGATGAAGTCGGTCTACACCGCGCCGGTGCGCATCCCGCTCGGCCAGGCGATCGGCGAGCCCGTGCCCGGCGGCCCCGCGGGCGGCCTGCTCAACATGGGCAAGGAAGTCTACGACTACGCCACGGACGACAACTGATGCCGTTGGTCGACGACCTGGAGGTGTGGGGCGAGGACGCGCGGGCGGCGCTGCCGCCCGGCGAGGCCCTGCTCGCCCTCGCCTCGGTCGGCGTGGCCTACGGGGCGCGAGGCGGGGCCGAGCCGGACTTCTGGACCACCCCGGTGGGCCGGGCGACCGACCGGCTGGCCCGCGCGGTGCCCACCGAGGGCTGGGTCGGCAAGGCAGTGTCCGGCATCGGCGGCGTGGCCTTCGCCGCGCCGTCGCTGGACCTGCCCGCCGACTTCCCGGAGCGCTGGATCGGCGGGCGCACCTGCTTCGGGCCCGCCGGGTCCCTGGCCAGGCGGGTCGAGGCCGCCGCCACCGGGCACAGCTTCCTGGCCGTGACCGCGCGGCGGGTGGTGGTGCTGGTCAAGGACGACGAGCGGCTGCGGGAGGTGTGGAGCGCGCCGCGCGGGGACGTGGTGGCCGCCGAGCGCCGCCCCCGGCTGCTCGCGCGGGGGCGGTTCGGCCTGGTCTTCCGGGACGGCTCGTGGCTGGTGCTCGGCACGTTCGGCGCGCACGTCGGCAGCGCCCACGCCCGGAGGGTCGTCGCCGCGCTCGGCGGGGCCGCGTAGCCGGTCGCGCTCGGCGGGGCCGCGTAGCCTGCCGCGCTCGGCGGGGCCACGTAGCCTGCCACGCTCGGGCCGCGTGATCCGGCCGCGCTCGGCACCGCGGCCCAGCCCGCCCTACGGCAGGTTCGTGACCAGCTCGGCGGCCGGCACCCGCGTGCCCGTGTAGAACGGGATCTCCTCGCGCACGTGGCGGCGCGCCTCGGTGCCGCGCAGGTGCCGCATCAGGTCCACGATCCGGTGCAGCTCGTCGGCCTCGAACGCGAGGATCCACTCGTAGTCGCCCAGCGCGAACGACGCGACCGTGTTCGCCCGCACGTCCGGGTAGTCCCGCGCCTCCTTGCCGTGGTCGGCGAGCATCTTGCGGCGGTCCTCGTCGGGCAGCAGGTACCACTCGTAGGACCGCACGAACGGGTACACGCAGATGTACTTGCGCGCCTCCTCGCCGGCCAGGAACGCCGGGATGTGGCTGCGGTTGAACTCCGCGGGCCGGTGCAGCGCGACCTGGCTCCACACCGGCGTCGAGGCGCGGCCCACCGCGGTGCGGCGGAACCCGGTGTAGGCGTGCTGGACCTGCTCGACCTCCTCGGCGTGCCACCAGATCATGAAGTCGGCGTCCGCGCGCAGGCCCGCCACGTCGTACACCCCGCGCACCACCACGCCCTTGGCGGCCAGGCCGTCCAGGTACTCCTGGGCCTCCGCGGCGGCCGGGCCGCGGTCGTCGGGCAGCCGGCCGGGCTCGACCCGGAAGACGGACCACATGGTGTAGCGGATGGTGTCGTTGAGCTCGTTGTAGTTCAGGCGGGCCATGGCCCCATCCTCCCACTCGGGGTGTTCACCGGATCCGGCCCAGCACGTGAGAGGCGACACGGGCGGCCGCGGCGTCGCCGGTGGCGATGCAGGCGGGGATGCCGACGCCGTGCAGCGTCGCGCCCGCCACGGCCAGGCCGGGCACCGCGGCCACCGCGTCCTCGATGTCGCGCACCAGGTCCAGGTGGCCCACCCCGTACTGGGGCAGGCCGCCGCCCCACCGGGTGACGACCACGTCGACCGGCCGCGCCTCCACGCCGGTCAGCCGCGCCAGGTCGTGCCGGACCGCCGCGACCAGCTCGTCGTCGTCGCGCTGGAGCAGGTGGGCCTCGCCGTGCCGGCCGACGCTGCCGCGCACCAGCACCGGCTCGCCCGCCAGGTGGTCCCACTTGCGGCCGGAGAAGGTGAACGCCTTGGCGGTGAACGGGACGCCGTCCGCGTCGCGCTCGCCCTCGGCCAGCAGCACGCCGGAGCGCTCGGGCAGCCCGGTGCCGGGCGGCAGGGCCAGCGCCACCACCGCCATGGACGCCAGCTCGACCTCGCCGTAGCGGCGGGACGCGGCGGGCGCGACGTCGGCGAGCAGCCGGCGCGCGGCGGGCGCGGGCACGGCCAGCACCACGCCGTCGACGTCCAGGTGCTCGGGGGCGGCGGCCGAACCGATCTCCAGCCGCCAGCCGTGCCCGGCGCGGGCCAGGGCGCGCACCGGCAGGCCCAGCCGCAGCCGCGCGCCGGACACCTCGGCCAGCCGGTCGACCAGGGTCGACAGGCCGTCGCGCAGCGTGCCGAAGACCGGCGGCCGGGGGACCCCCGACCGGGGTGGCGCGGGGATCGCGGTGGCGGCGGCCGCCAGCAGCGAGCCGACGCCCGAGTCCAGCGCGGAGGCCAGCTGCGGCATGGTGGCGCGCAGGCCCAGGTGCTCGGTGCGGCCCGCGTACACGCCGCCCAGCAGCGGCCCGACCAGGCGTTCGCCCACCTCGGGGCCGAAGCGCTCGGTCAGCAGCGTGCCCACCGCGACGTCACCGCCGTCGAGTCGGATCGGCGGCAGGGTCGGCTCGGCCGCGACGCGCCGCACGCCCTCCGGCGACAGCACGTGCCGCACGGCCTCCACCGACGCGGGGACACCCATCAGGGTGTGGGCGGGCACGGACCGGGTGGCGCCGCCCGCGTGGATGCTCGCCGCCGCGCGGCCCGGGTGCACCAGCCGGTCGCCCAGGCCCAGCTCGGCCACCAGCTCGGCGGCCTCGGGGCGGCGGTGCAGGAACGCCTCCGCGCCCACGTCGTAGGCGCGCCCGCCGACCTCGGCGGTGCGCAGCTTGCCGCCCAGCCGGTGGGCCTGCTCGACCACGGTGATCTCCACGGCGGGACCGAGCAGGTGGCGCAGGCGGTGCGCCGCGGCCAGGCCCGAGACCCCGCCGCCGACCACCGCGACGCGCAACGCCCTCACCCCGTCCGGTGCACCAGCTCGACGGCCCGGGTGATCACGTCCGGGTCGGTGTCGGGCAGCACGCCGTGGCCGAGGTTGAAGATGTGGCCGGCCGCGGCCTCACCCTCGCGCTTGATCCGCTCGACCTCGCGCTCCAGCGCGGGCAGGCCCGCGAACAGCAGCGCCGGGTCGAGGTTGCCCTGGACCACCGGCTTGGGCAGGTGCGGCGCGGCGGCCTCCAGCCGCCCGACCGCCACGTCCAGCGGGGTGCGCCAGTCGACGCCGACGACGTCCGCGCCGGCCTCGCGCATCGCGGGCAGCAGCTCGGAGGTGCCGACGCCGAAGTGGATGCGCGGCACGCCGGTGATCCCGCCCAGCACCCGGGTGGAGTGCGGGAGGACGAACTCGCGGTAGTCGCGCTCGGACAGCGCGCCCGCCCACGAGTCGAACAGCTGCACCACCTTGACGCCCGCCGCGACCTGCACCCGCAGGAACTCGGCGGTGATGCCGGCGAGCTTGTCCAGCAGCGCGTGCCACAGCCCCGGGTCGCCGTGCATGAGCGCCTTGGTGCGCTCGTGGTGCTTGCTGGGCCCGCCCTCGACCAGGTAGGAGGCGAGGGTGAACGGGGCGCCCGCGAAGCCGATCAGCGGCACGTCGCCCAGCTCGGCGTTGAGCAGCCGGATCGCCTCGACCACCGGCCGCACCTGCTCCTCGTGCAGCTCGGGCAGCCGGTCGACGTCGGCGCGGGTGGCCACCGGCTCGGCGACCACGGGGCCGGTGCCCGGCACGATGTCGAGGTCGACGCCGGCGGCCTTGAGCGGCACGACGATGTCGGAGAACAGGATCGCGCCGTCCACGTCGTGCCTGCGCACGGGCTGGAGGGTGATCTCGCAGACCAGCTCCGGGTCCAGGCAGGCGTCCAGCATCGCGGTGCCCTCGCGCAGCTTGCGGTACTCGGGCAGTGAGCGGCCCGCCTGGCGCATGAACCAGACCGGCGTCCGGGACGGCCGGCCGCCGCGCGCGGCCACGAGCAACGGGGCTTCGGTGATGTCGTTCATCTCGCCCGACATCGTCCCACGGGTTGGTCGGCGGGCCGGCCGGGGTCCGGCGTGCCGCGCCCGCGCGGCGCCGCGCGGGGCCTACAGTCCGTGGTGTGACGGAGCCCGAACTGTTCCGGCGTGCGGTGGCGACGCTCAGGTCGGTGCGGACCCGGCCGGAGCTGGAGCTGACCGAGGTGCGCCCGCCGCAGCGGCTGGCGCCCTGGGCCTTCGCGCTCACCGCGGAGGTGACCGGGCCCGGCGACGAGCTGTCCACCGGGCGGCTGGTGCTGCTGCACGACCCGGAGGGCGTCGAGGCGTGGTCGGGGGTGTTCCGGCTGGTCGCCTACGTGCGGGTGGAGCTGGACGCCGAGCTGGCCGCCGACCCGCTGCTGCCGGAGGTCGGCTGGTCGTGGCTGGCCGAGGCGCTGGAGGTGGCGGGCGCGGGGTTCCTGGCGCTGGGCGGCACGGTGACCCAGACGTCCTCGGCCCGGTTCGGCGACATCGCGGGCCCGGCGCGCACCGACGACCTGGAGCTGCGGGCGTCGTGGACGGCCCGCACGGAGGACCTGTCGGCGCACGGCACGGCGTTCTACGACCTGATGGCCACCGCCGTCGGCCTCCCGCCGATCGGCGTGACCTCGCTGCGGTAGCCCGGCCGCCTCACTCGTTGTCGCGCAGCACCCGCAGGGCGTTGCGGCCGGCGAGCCCGGCGCAGTCGTCCTCGCTCCACCCCCGGTCGAGCAGCGCCGCGAACAGGTCGGGGTAGCCGGAGACGTCCGCCAGGCCCTCGGGCTGCGCGGGCACGCCGTCGTAGTCGCCGCCGAGCCCGATGTGGTCGACGCCCGCCACCTCGCGGGCGTGCTCCAGGTGCGCCACCACGTCGTCGATCGTCACGCGGGGCGTGGGCTCGGGCCACCCCGCGGCGAACCGGTTGCGGGCGACCAGGTCGTTGTGGCGCTCCCCGGCCGCGTCCATGGCCTCCTTGAGGCGGGCGTCCCAGGCCGCGTAGGCGGGGGAGACGAACTGCGGGACGAAGGTGATCATGCAGACGCCGCCGTTGGCCGCCAGCCGCGCCAGGACGTCGTCGGGGACGTTGCGGGGGTGGTCGGCCACGGCCCGGCAGGACGAGTGGCTGAACACGACCGGCCGCGAGGTGGTGTCCAGCGCGTCGCGCATGGTGGTCGCGGCGACGTGGGACAGGTCGACCAGCATCCCGAGGCGGTTCATCTCCCGCACCACCTCGCGCCCGAAGGCGGTCAGGCCGCCGTGGACGGGCTCGTCGGTGGCCGAGTCGGCCCACGGGGTGTTCTCGTTGTGGGTGAGGGTCAGGTAGCGCACGCCGAGCCTGCGCAACGCCCGCAGCACGCCCGGGGAGCCGTTGATGGAGTGCCCGCCCTCCGCGCCGATCAGCGAGGCCGTCCGCCCGTCCGCGAACGCCCGTTCGGCCTCGTCGGCGGTCGTGGCCAGGCGGAGGTGGTCGGGGTAGCGGGCGACGAGCTCGTGGACCAGTTCCACCTGCTCCAGCACGGCGGTGACCGCTGCGTCGCCCGCCGGTCGGCAGGGGACCCAGACGGACCAGAACTGCATCCCCAACCGGCCCTCGCGGGCCCGGACCAGGTCGGTCTGCAACGCCGGCTGACGCGTCGTCAGGTCGACGACCGAGGCGTTCGTGGTGGGATCACCGGGCGTTGACTTTTCACTCAACGACCCCGCGGCGGCGAGCTCGCGCAGCGCCCACGGGAGGTCGTTGTGGCCGTCGACGAGGGGCACCCGGGCCAGCAGTTCCTCGGCCCGGCCCCGACCCGCGCTGCTCGGCACGCCCAACTCCTTGATGTCGTCGTGAGAACGGTTCGCGTTACGCGACCGTTCGAGTTGTCCACCGATCGTGTGACAACGAGAGCCATCAGTGACAACTCATTCGGGATAGATACCCGATTGATCGTCCCGTAGACCCGCTTGGGCGGCTACGCTGCCCCAGACGACACCACTTTCGGTCGATCAGTGGCGCGGCTGATTGGACGAAAGTCCCGGTGCCGGTCGGGGGGCACGACCGACTCCAGGGAGGTAGTGACGTGGCTGCCGTCGGCTTAGGTCAGGCCGTTCGTACCACGCCAGCCGGCTCGTTGCCGGCGAACATGGTCCCGCACCCGCGGGAGGAGCTTTTTTCGGTGTTGGTGGTCGACGACCACCCGCTGCTGAGGGAGGCGATAAGCGCCCGGCTCACCCAGATGGGAGCCGGGACAGTGCATGAGGCGGCTTCGGTCGCGGAGGCTCGGGCGCGGGCACTCGCAACCGGACCGTGTGATCTCGCGATCCTCGATCTGGGTCTGCCGGACGGCACCGGCATCGACCTGGTCACGGAACTCCGTGCCCAGGGCTGGCCCCGCATCGTGGTCCTCGCGTCCTCCGACGACCCCTACGCGGTCAGGTCGGCCTTCCAGGCGGGCGCCCAGGCGTACCTGCTGAAGTCCGCCTCGCCGATGGTGGTCACCGACGGGGTGCGCAGGGTCCTCGACGGCGGCGTCTACGCAGACCCGAGCGTCGCGCCCGTGCTCGCCGCGGGCACGAGGGTGCCGGGCACCGACAACACGCCGCGGGAACTCTCCGCGCGTGAGGTCGAGGTCCTCCAGCTGGTCGCCGATGGCCAGAGCAACAAGGAGATCGGCGAAGCACTCAGCCTTTCCGCGCTGACGGTGAAGTCCCACCTGTCGCGGATCGGGCGCAAGCTGGGCACCGGGGATCGGGCTCAGATGGTCGCGCTGGCCATGCGTGCCGGCGTGATCCGCTGAGGCGGGTTACCGCACTGAACCGGCCGAACACACCCGCGAGTGGTGCGTTCGTCGTAGGGTCTTCCGCCGTGGACGTACCCTCCGACGAGCCAACCGAACCAACCGGGGCTGATCCGGTGCCGCTGGTGGAACCCGCTGACGGGGTGCCACCGGTGGTCGCCGACGCTCCGTCGCTCCGGCGTGCCGCTGAGGCGCTCGCCGGAGCGACGGGTCCGGTCGCGGTGGACACCGAGCGAGCCTCGGGCTACCGCTACTCGCAACGGGCCTACCTGGTGCAGTTGCGCCGGGCAGGCGCCGGGACCGTGCTGGTCGACCCGATCGCCCTGGGCGGTCGGCTCGACCCGCTGGTCGAGGCGCTGGACGGGACGGAGTGGGTGTTGCACGCGGCGTCCCAGGACCTGCCGTGCCTCGCCGAACTCGGGTTGCGTCCGAGCGCGTTGTTCGACACCGAGCTGGCGGGCAGGCTGGCCGGTTTCGAGCGGGTGGCGCTGGGCACGCTCGTCGAGCGGCTGTTGGGCTTTCGGTTGGAGAAGGGGCACGGTGCGGCCGACTGGTCGCGCCGGCCCCTGCCCGCCGACTGGCTCAACTACGCCGCACTCGACGTCGAACTGCTGGTCGAGCTGCGTGATGTGCTCGAACAGGAGCTCAAGCGGCAGGGGAAGCTCGGGTGGGCGCTCGAGGAGTTCGAGGCCGCCCGCACGGCTCCCCTGCCGCGCCCGCGCGCGGAGCCGTGGCGCCGCACGTCGGGCATCCACCGGATCCGCAGCCCGAGGCAGCTGGCCGCGGTGCGCTCCCTCTGGGAGGCCCGCGACGCCCTCGCCCGGGAGCGCGACATCGCGCCGGGCCGGGTGCTGCCGGACTCGGCGCTGGTCGAGGCCGCCTCCCGCAACCCCGCGGACGAGCCGGCCCTCCTCGCCCTGCCCGTCTTCCGGGGCCGGGCGCAACGACGCATGGCCGGGGTGTGGATGGGGGCGCTCCAGCGCGCCGCGGCCCTGCCCCGGACCGAACTCCCCGAGGCGTCCCAGCAGCACGACGGCCCTCCCCCGCCCAACCGGTGGGCGGACAAGGACCCGGCCGCCGCGGCCCGCCTGGCCGCCGCCCGCGCGGCGCTGACCGCCATCGCGGAGGCCAACACCCTGCCCGTGGAGAACCTGCTGCTCCCGGACCTGGTGCGGCGCACCTGCTGGCAACCGCCGGCCGACGCCACGCCCGCCGGCGTGGCCGAGACCCTGCGCGAGGCCGGCGCCCGCACCTGGCAGGTCGACCTGACCGCCACGGCCCTCTCGGAAGCCCTGAACACCCCGACACCCCCCGAACGCTGAACTCGGGGGTCCTGGACGTACGACTCACCGGTCACGAACGTACGACTCGCCGAAGCTTCCCCCCAAGCCCGGCGAGTCGTACGTTCCGGCCGGGCGAGTCGTACGTTCGCGACCCCCGAGTTCAACGTTCGCGACCCCCGAGTTCAGCCTTCAGGATCGGCCTCGGGGTCCTGCCGGCGCTCGGAGACCTCGTGGCGGGCCATCGCGCGCAGGGCGGCCACGGCCGCGTCACCCAGGACGGTGCCCACGACGACGCCCTCCAGCGCCTCGTCCTTCGAGTCCATCCGCAGCACGTAGTCCAGGTCGACCTCGGCGAGCTGGAGGCAGGCCCGCGCGTAGTCGTCCAGCAGGTCGACGAACCGGCGCTGCCCGACCTCGCGCGCCGTGGCCAGCACGTCGACCAGCGCCGTGAACGCGAACGAGTCCTGCGCGCACTCCCAGCCCTGCCGCTCGACGAACGCCAGCGCCTGCTCGTGCGCCACCTCGTCGGTCACGTCGGGGTCCGGTGACGCCACCGCGGCCGTGACCGTGCCCATGGCCTTGTGCAGCGACATCTCGGGGTCGTCCAGCGTCCCGAGCACGTCGCGGACCGCCGCGATCGACAGCCCGCCCATCTCGACCATCGCCCGCACGAGCCGCAGCCGGTGCAGGTGGGCGTCGGCGTAGCGCGCCTGGTTGGGACTGGTCAGCTCCCCGGCCGGGAGCAACCCCTCCCGCAGGTAGTACTTGATCGTCGGCACGGGCACACCGCTGCGCCGGCTCAACTCCGCGATGCGCATGGGCCCGCGTCCCTTCCCCTGAGGACTTCCGATATGGATACTGGTGCTATCCACTAATGGACAGTATCACTATCTGTTTTAGGAGTACGAGATGGTCCGCTTACTCCGGTGGCACCCGCCGTTGATCCTGTTCTCCCTGCTCATGACCGCCCTGGTGCTCGTCTCGTCGATCGGCATGGTGGTGGACGACCGGGTCCTGGTCGGGTCACCCATCTGGTTCAAGCCGTTCAAGTTCAGCGTGTCCCTCGCCCTGTACGGGGTCACGCTGGCCTGGATGCTCACCTTCGTCACCCGCTTCCGCCGCACCGCCCGGTGGGCGGGCACCGTCATCGCCGTCGCCCTCACCGCCGAGATGGCGGTCATCATCGTCCAGGTGCTGCGGGGCGAGCGGAGCCACTTCAACACCGCCACCCCGTTCGACCAGCTCATGTGGAACGTCATGACGGTCACCATCCTCACCATGTGGATCATGCACGCGGTGATCTCGGCGGTGCTGGCCCGCACCCGCTTCACCGACCGCGCGGCGGGCGCCGCGATCCGACTCGGCCTGGCGCTGGCCCTGGTCGGCCTGGCCCTGGGTCTGCTGATGACCGCCAACGTGGATTCCGCGGAGGTCGCCGCGGGCATCGTCGGCTCGCACAGCGTCGGCGTGCCCTCCGGCGGCGAGCAGATGCCGCTGACCGGCTGGAACACCACGGGCGGCGACCTGCGCGTCCCCCACTTCGTCGGCATCCACGCCCTCCAGGTGCTCCCGCTGGCCGTGATCCTGTTCCGCCGCCGCGCGACGGTCTCGTTCGCCTGGGCGGTCGCGATCGGCTACGCGGGCCTGATGGCCCTGGTGACCTGGCAGGCGCTGCGCGGCCAGCCGCTGCTGCGGCCGGACCTGTTCACCGCCCTGGGCGCGCTGGTCGTGGCGACCTGGACCGTCGGCGCCTCGGCGCTGGCGCTGCGGGCGCGGCAGCCGGAGCGGGTCCGGGTCGAGCGAGAGGCGGTGTCGGTGTGACCGGGTTCCTGTTCCAGCTCACGTTCTGGCTCACCGCCCCGTTCTGGGCCCTGATGATCTTCGCCCCGACGTGGTCGTGGACCGCGCGGATCGTGTCCTCGCCGCTGATCGCGGTACCGCCGGTGGCGATCTACGCGGTCCTGGTCGCCGGGCACGTGCCCGAGCTGCTGACGGCGGTGAGCAGCCCGGAACTGGGCTCGATGCGGGAACTGGCGGCCTCGGCGTGGGGCACGTCGGCGTTCTGGGCGCACGTGATCGCCTGGGACCTGCTGGTCGGCGCGTGGATGTACCGGGAGGGCCGCAGGCTGGGCGTGCACCCGCTGCTCATGGGCCCCCTCCTGGTGGCCACGATCCTCGTCGCGCCGCTCGGTTTCGCGGTCTTCCTCGTCGTCCGGCGCCTCTGTGACACACCCGACAGGGCCACCAGTGTGGTTACCCATGAGTAACTGGGGCTAGAGTTGTGTTACCGATCGGTAGGAGAGGAGACGCCGTGGCCGCACCAGTAGCGCCGGCACGCGTTCGCAACGTGGTCTTCGTGGACGGTGTGCGCACGCCGTTCGGCAAGGCCGGACCCAAGGGGATCTTCGCGGAGACCCGTGCCGACGACCTGGTCGTCAAGGTGATCCGCGAGCTGCTGCGCCGCCACCCCGAGCTGCCCCCGGAGCGGGTCGACGAGGTGGCCATCGCCGCCACCACGCAGACCGGCGACCAGGGCCTGACCATCGGCCGCACCGCGGCGCTGCTCGCGGGCCTGCCGAAGTCCGTGCCCGGGTACGCGATCGACCGCATGTGCGCGGGCGCCATGACCGCCGTGACCACCTCGGCCAGCGGCATCGCGTTCGGCGCCTACGACGTGGTGATCGCGGGCGGCGTCGAGCACATGGGCCGCCACCCGATGGGCGAGGGCGTCGACCCCAACCCGCGGTTCCTGTCCGACAAGATCGTCGACCCCTCGGCCCTGGTGATGGGCTCCACCGCGGAGAACCTGCACGACCGGTTCCCCGCCATCACCAAGGAGCGCGCCGACGCCTACGCCGCCGCCTCCCAGGCCAAGTACGCCGACGCGGTGAAGAACGGCAAGATCGGCCCCGAGCTCGTCCCGGTCGCCACCCGCTCCGCCGAGCACGGCTGGGGCCTGGCCACCGCCGACGAGCCGCCGCGCCCCGGCACCACGGTCGAGGACCTGGCCCGGCTCAAGACCCCGTTCCGCCCGCACGGCCGCGTCACCGCGGGCAACGCGGCGGGCCTCAACGACGGCGCCACCGGCTGCATCCTGGCCGAGGAGGAGACCGCGCGGGAGCTGGGCCTGCCGGTCGGGATGCGCCTGGTCGGCTACTCGTTCCTGGGCGTCGAGCCCGAGGTCATGGGCGTCGGCCCGGTGCCCGCCACCGAGAAGGCCCTCCGGCGCGCCGGCCTGTCCATCGAGGACATCGGCCTGTTCGAGATCAACGAGGCGTTCGCCGTGCAGGTGCTCGCCTTCCTCGACCACTTCGGCATCGCCGAGGACGACCCGCGGGTCAACCAGTGGGGCGGCGCGATCGCCGTGGGCCACCCGCTCGCCTCCTCGGGCGTGCGCCTGATGACGCAGCTGTCGCGGCAGTTCGCCGAGCGCCCGGACGTGCGCTACGGCATCACCACGATGTGCATCGGCATCGGCATGGGCGGCACCGTGATCTGGGAGAACCCGCACTGGAACGGAGAAGCCAAGTGACCGCGTTGACCGCCGACGAGGCCAGGGCCCTGTTCCCCGACGAGGTCGTCACCACCGCCCGGACCCGGTTGCTGACCGTGCCGGGACTGACCGGCCAGGTCGCCCTCATCACCATCGACAACGGCCACGACCACACCCGGCCGTCCACGTTCGGCCCGCAGTCCCTGGTGAGCCTCGGCCAGGCGTTCGACGAGGCCGCCGCGGCGAACCCGGTGGCCATCGCGGTGACCGGCAAGCCGTTCGTCTTCGCCGTCGGCGCGGACCTGACCGCCGTCGAGGGCGCGTCGGAGCGCGAGCAGGCGCTGACCACCGGCCGGCTCGGGCACGACGTGTTCCGCAGGTTCACCGAGTCGGAGATCCCCACCTTCGCCTTCGTCAACGGCGCGGTCATGGGCGGCGGCCTGGAGCTGGCGCTGTCCTGCCACTACCGGACCCTGGCGTCCAACGCGGCGGCCATCGCGCTGCCCGAGGTGTTCCTGGGCCTGTTCCCGGGCTGGGGCGGCACGCAGCTGCTGCCCAACCTGATCGGCCCGAACGACGCGGTCACCGTGATCTTCGAGAACGCGTTGAACCAGAACAAGGTGCTGCGGCCCGAGCAGGCGCTGGAGCTGGGCATCGCCGACGTGCTGTTCGACTCCGCGGACTACCTGGAGCAGTCGCTGCTGTGGCTGGCCTCCGTGGTGCGCGGCGAGACCACCCCCGCCCGCCGGGAGATCGACCGCGGCGAGGGCTGGGACGCGGCCGTGGCCCGCGCCCGCGCCATCGTCGAGGGCCGGACCAAGGGCGCGTCGCCGGGCGCGCTCAAGGCCCTGGAGCTGCTGGAGCTGGCGCGCGAGAACGACCTCGACCGCGGTTACGCGGCCGAGACCGAGGCGCTGGCCGACGTCGTGATGAGCGACGAGCTGCGGGCCGGGCTGTACTCGTTCAACCTGGTGCAGAAGCGGGCCAAGCGGCCCGCGGGCGCGCCGGACCGGTCGCTGGCGCGCAAGGTGACCAAGGTCGGCATCGTCGGCGCGGGCCTGATGGCCTCGCAGATGGCGCTGCTGTTCGCGCGGCGGCTGGAGGTGCCCGTCGTGCTGACGGACGTCGACCAGGCGCGCGTGGACAAGGGCGTCGGGTACGTGCACGGCGAGGTCGACAAGCTGCTGGGCAAGAAGCGCGTGTCCCCCGACCAGGCCAACCGCCTCAAGGCGCTGGTGACCGGCTCGCTGGACAAGGCCGCGTTCGCCGACGCGGACTTCGTCATCGAGGCCGTGTTCGAGGACCTGGGCGTCAAGCGGCAGGTGTTCGCCGAGGTCGAGGAGCACGTCTCGCCCGAGACCGTGCTGGCCACCAACACCTCGTCGCTGTCGATCACCGAGATGGCCTCGGGCCTCAAGCACCCGGAGCGGGTCGTCGGGTTCCACTTCTTCAACCCGGTGGCGGTCATGCCGCTGCTGGAGATCGTGCGCGCCGACCGGACCGACGACGCCACCCTGGCCACCGCGTTCGCGGTCGGCAAGCAGCTGAAGAAGTCCTCGGTGCTGGTCAAGGACGCGCCCGCGTTCGTGGTGAACCGGCTGCTGACCCGGTTCATGGGCGAGGTCGTCAAGTCCATCGACGAGGGCACGCCGTTCGAGGTGGCGGACCGGGCCACCGAGCCGCTGGGCCTGCCGATGTCCCCGCTGGTGCTGCTCCAGCTCGTCGGCCCGCCCGTGGCCCTGCACGTGGCCGAGACGATGCACCGCGCGTTCCCCGACCGCTTCGGCGTGTCGGCGAACATGGCGCGGTTCGTCGAGGCCGGCAAGGCCGCGGTGTGGCAGTGGGACTCGACGGGCCGGCAGACCGTCGACCCCGAGGTGCAGGCGCTGTGGCAGTTCGGCGACCAGCCCGCCACCGGCGAGGAGGTCTTCTCCCGGGCGCTGGAGGCCATGGCCGAGGAGATCCGCGTCATGCTCGACGAGGGCGTGGTGGCCGAGGCGCAGGACATCGACCTGTGCATGATCCTCGGCGCGGGCTGGCCGTTCTGGCTGGGCGGCATCACCCCGTACCTGGACCGCTCGGGCATCTCGGAGAAGGTGACGGGCAAGCGGTTCCTCGCCCCCGGCGTCGCCTCCGTCCCGGCGTAGCGGACCCCACCGCCGAGCCCGGGCGCACCTCGCGGCCGGGCTCGGCGGCGTCGACGGCGCGTGTCGGGGCGCCCGGTCCTCGGCAGCGCCGGCGCCCTGACACCCGGCGCCCTGACACCCGGCGCCCTGACACCCGGTGTCCGTCCGCTGGTGCGTCCGGCTGGAGCCGGGCGCGCAGGCGGGTGAAGCCCTCGCGGGGCCCTGTACCCGCCCCGATGTTGGGTGGCATGAGCCCCCACCGCCTCAGGTCACGTGCCCGCCGCCCGCGCCCCGACCCCGTGCGGGTGGAGGAGCTGGTCGCCTTCCTGCGCTCGGACCGCGGGTGGCGCGACGAGGTGGCCCGGCGGCTCGTCGCCAAGCTGGACCAGCGGCTCGTGCGCTCGGCGCGGGCCGGCGGGTGCCGCCCCCTCGCACACGTGGCCGAGGAGCTGGACAGCCAGGCGTGCGTCGACCTGGGGCCCGGCGCGCCGTACCAGCTGGCGAAGGCCGTGTACGGGCAGGTGCGGTTGCGTGGCGCGGCGCGGTTGCGGCAGACGGCCCGGAGCCTGCGGGTGCTGGGGGTGTACCTGTGCGGCAGCGACCTGGCGGGGTGCCCGTGCGCCGAGGCGCTGGCCCGGGACCCGCGGCAGGCGCGGGTGGACCGGGTGGTGACGGGGGCGCTGGACGGGGCCGGGTTCTGACGGTTGGTTCCCGGCGGCCGGTCCGGGGTGTTTCGCCCGCGCGGGATTCGGGCACCTCGGTCCGCGTGGGCACGATCAGGGTGGGCACGTCGGGCTGGCACTTCCCCGAGTGGCGCGGCGACTTCTACCCGCGCGGCCTGCCGCAGCGCACCGAGCTCCAGTTCCTGGCGAACCGGCTCGACACCGTGGAGATCAACGGCACGTTCTACGGCCTGCGCAAGCCCGCCGACTACAAGTCGTGGTTCGAGCGCGTGCCGGAGGACTTCGTGTTCGCGGTCAAGGGCCACCGCGAGGTGACCCACCACAAGCGCCTGGAGGACATCGACCGGGACGTCGCGGAGTTCTACGAGTCCGGGGTGCTCGACCTGGGGACCAAGCTCGGGCCGGTGCTGTGGCAGCTGCCGCCGACCCTGCCGTGGCGGGCCGAGCGGCTGGCCGCGTTCCTCGACCTGCTGCCCGGCCCGCCCGTGCGGCACGCGCTGGAGATCAGGCACCCCGGCTGGGACCACCCCGAGCTGGTCCGGATGCTGACCGAGCGCGGTGTGGCGCTGTGCGTGGCCGAGTCGGCGGGCCGGTTCCCGCAGCCGGTGGAGGTGGGCGCGGCGGACTTCGTGTACGTGCGGCTGCACGGCGACCAGGAGCTGTACGCCAGCGCCTACACCGACTCGGCGCTGGACCGGTGGGCGCGGCGGGTGCGGGAGTGGGCGCGGGACCGCGACGTGTACGTGTACTTCGACAACACGATGCGCGGCGCCGCGCCGCACGACGCCCAGGCGTTGGCGGAACGGGTCGGCTGAGCCCGGGGTCCGGCTCGACGTACGGGGTGCCCGGCGCGGGCGTCGGTCGCGCGGCCGACCTCCGACACCGGGTGCGGTGGGGGCCGGGCGGGGTACCCGCGTGCCATGGCCGGACAGGTGCGGATCGGGACGTCGGGGTGGGTGTACCCCCACTGGCGGCGTGGCGCGTTCTACCCGGAGGGGCTGGTGCGGCGCCGGGAGCTGGAGCACCTCTCGCGACTGGTGGGCTCGGTCGAGCTGAACGGCTCGTTCTACTCGCTGCAACGGCCGTCCAGCTACCTGGCGTGGGCGGCGCAGACCCCGGCCGACTTCGTGTTCGCGGTCAAGGGCGGGCGCTTCATCACGCACCTCAAGCAACTGCGCGACGTGGAGACGCCCCTGGCGAACTTCTTCGCGTCCGGGATCCTGGCCCTGGAGGAGAAGCTGGGGCCGTTCCTGTGGCAGCTGCCCCCTCGGACGGCCCACGACCCGGACCGCCTGGCGACGTTCTTCGACCTGCTCCCCCGCACCACGCGGGAGGCCGCCAAGCTGGCCGAGCACCACGACGAGCGCCTGCCGGAGGAGCGGTCGTGGACCACCACCGAGGCGGACCGGCCGCTGCGGCACGCCCTGGAGGTCCGGCACCCCTCGTTCGCGCGCCCGGAGTTCCTCGACCTGCTCCGCGCGCACGGCATCGGCCTGGTCGTGTCCCACTCGGCGGGCACCTACCCGTACCTGGAGGACGTGACGGCCGACTTCGCCTACCTGCGCCTGCACGGCAACCAGGCGCTCTACCACGGCAGCTACACCGACGCCGGGCTGGACGCGTGGGCGCGGAAGGTGCGCGGGTGGTCGGCGGACCACGACGTGTACGCGTACTTCGACAACGACACGGACGCGGCCGCCCCGCACGACGCCATCAGGCTCGCCGCCCGCCTGGCCGATGGCTGACCCGCTGCTGGACCGCGCCGCCCGCCTGACGCTGGCCATCGCCCGCGACGGCGACGACTGCGCCTGGTGCCGCCGCCCGTTCACCGGCCAGGTCACCCCCACCACCGACCACCTGGTCCCCCGCGTCAAGGGCGGCCCGTCGTGGCTGGAGAACGAGGTGGCGGCCTGCCGGCGCTGCAACCGCGCGCGGGGCCACCTGTCGCCCTCCGACTGGCTGGCCGAGTGCGAGCGGCGCGGCTGGCACCCGGACACCGACCGCGTGACCCGGGTCCTGACCGCGCTGGCCGGGGCCATCACCGTCCGGGGCGGCCAACGCCGGGCGAGGCCGTACCTGGAGGGGCAACTGCGCAGGTTGAGGCGCCGCGCCGCCTGAAAACGACACGAACCGGTGAACCGGCGCCCAAGATCGCGACAAGGTGCCCGGGTTTGTGGAACCTGGAGCCATGAAGACGATCACGGCCCTCATCGCCACCACCCTCCTGACCAGCGGCACCGCGTCCGCGCAGATCACGCGGGCCGTCCCCGAGTGCGACCGCGGCGAGTTCTGCGCGTGGTCCGGGGCCGACTACGCGGGTCAGGCGCACCGCCTCGACCTGGAGACAGCCAACCCCGGCGAGTGCATACCCCTGCCCGACGGGTTCGTGGCCAGGTCGTTCGTCAACCACCTGACCCGGGACACGTCGGTGTACCAGGGGGCGGGGTGTTCGACGGAGGCGGAGTTCACGACCTACCCGGGCAAGGGCACGTACGTGCCGGACGCGCCTTTCGTGGTGAGAGCCGTGCAGGTGTGGGAGTCGTGATGCTCCCGCCCTGAACGGCGGTGGCGCGGTGGGGGACCGACTCTCCACCGCGCCCGGTGTGGCACGCCCCACGAGCACCGATCCCGACCCTCACCCCCGGCGCGGCACCCCCACCGCCAGCACCGCCGTGTCGTCGTCGACGCCCTCGCCGAGCCGCGCGAGCAGACCCCGGATCGCCTCCACCGCACCCGCCGCCGTGGTGGGGGCGAGGTCGGCCGCGAACTCCAGCAGCGCCTCCTCCTCGTAGCGGGTGTCCGGCCCGGTCCTGGCCTCGGTGAGGCCGTCCGAGTACAGGACGAACGTGTCGCCCTCACCCAGGCGCACCTCGGTCTCCGCCATCACCGCGTCGGGCAGGGCGCCGACCAGCTGGCCACCCGGCATGTCCACGTACCCGGCGCCGCCGTCGGCCCTCAGCAGCAGGCCCGGCGGGTGGCCGCCGGTGGCCAGGGTGAGCACCCCGCCTCCCGGTTCGACCGCCAGCACGCCGAAGGTGACCGTGCAGAAGCGCGAGACCGCCTGGTCCTGCTCCTGGTTGAGCACGGTGTTGAGGTTGTCCAGCACGGTGACCGGGTCCGGGTCGTACACGGCCGCCGACCGCAGCGCGTAGCGGGTCAGGGACGTCACCGCCGCCGCCTTGGCGCCCTTGCCGCACACGTCGCCCAGGAACAGCCCCCACCGGCCGTCGGCCAGGGGGAACACGTCGTAGAAGTCGCCGCCGACCTGGTAGTGGGACGCGTGGTGGTAGTGGGCGGCCAGCTCGATGCCCGGGATGTCCGGCAGGACCGGCGGCAGCAGGGTGCGCTGGAGGGTCGTCGCGAGCTCCCGGACCTCGTCGCGCTCCTTCTCGGCCTGCCGCCGGGCGCGCAGCAGCTCCTTCTCGTACGCCCGGCGGTCACCGGCGTCGAACACCGTGGTGCGGATCAGCACCGGCTGTCCCCCGGCACCCGTCCGGACCGTGGAGCTGACCAGGACCGGCAGCCGGGTGCCGTCGGCGGCGACCATCTCCAGCGCCACGCCCCGCACCTCGCCGTGCATCCGCAGCAGCGGCGCGAAGTGGGTCTCGTGGTAGAGCCGGCCGCCGACGTTGAGCAGGTCCGCGAACCGCCGCCGCCCCACCAGCTCCTCCCGCTCGTAACCGAGCCAGCGCAGCAGGGTGTCGTTCACCTTCGCGATCCGCCCGTCCAGCATCGTGGACAGGTAACCGCACGGCGCGTTGTCGTAGAGGTCTTCCGCGTCGTCCTCCAGGAGGGCCGAGAAAGCCGCGTGGTCGTGGTCCGGGTGGCTCCCGGCACCGCAGATCACGCCGTGACCACCACGGAGCCCGCGCGGCACGTCGCGGGAGCCGTGCCGGTCACGACCACGTCGTCGCCGTCGCGCGCGTCCATGGACCCATCTTCTCACCCGGACCGCGACCCGGCGGGACCACGAGCCCGCCCACCCGGAAATTGTCGGTGCCCGCGGCTACCGTGCAAGTCATGCAGATGTCGAACGCCGCCGAGCTGACCGCGGACCACCACGCGCGGCTCGCCGAACTCGGCCTGCGCGTCGACCACCTGGACGAGGCGATCTGGGCGGGCGTGGACGCGCGGGCCTCCGCGCCTCCCCTCGGCCCGACCAACGGCGCCGGGCTGCTCGACTGGATCCACCGCGTCGGCAAGCTGCGGGAGATCCTCGTCGACGAGGGCTGGACCAGGGTCGACAAGTGGAACGCGGGCCTGGTGCAGCACCCGACCAAACCGGTCGTGCTGGGCACCCTCCAGGGCAACCGGCACACCGGCACGGACGGCGCCCCGCTGCGCAGCGACTACGCCAAGGGCCCGGCGATCGCGGCGATGATGCGCGGCAACGACCGCGACCAGTTCACGCTGTTCGACTCGCTGCACACCCACGAGCAGAAGCTGTGGTTCCTGGTCACCTACCCGCACCAGCGGGGCGACCGGCTGGTCGTGCTCCGCGAGGTCGCCCAGCCGGAACCCACCCCGCAGGGCCAGGTCGTCGACCGCTGGGCCAGCCGCATCACGCTGCCGCCGCTGGTGTTCGGGCCGCTGCCGACACCGCGGGGCGCCGACGGGCCCGACGACGTGGAGGTAAGCGTCACGCTGAAGCGGTAGTGCGAGAATGGCGCGATCATGCTCACGCCGTCGCGCCTCGCCCTGGCCCGCACCCGGCGCGGTCTCACCGCGGCGGAGCTGGCGCACAAGGCCGGCACGAGCCCGGCGAGCATCGGCGACTACGAGCACGGCCGCCGCCGACCCCGACCCGGGACCACCGCCCGGCTGGCCGCCGCCCTCGGCTTCCCGCCCGCCTTCCTGGAGGCCGGGGACGTGCCCGAGGTCGAGGTCGCGTTCAGCCGACCGGCCGCGCGGCGGCAGCGGGACGCGGCGACCGGCGCGGCACGCCTGGCGATCGGCTTCGCCGGCTGGCTTGCCGGCGCGTTCACCCTGCCGGACCCGGACGTGCCGACGTGGGAGCAGCCCGACCCGGAGACCGCGGCCGGGATGCTGCGCGCCCGCTGGGGCATCCCCCACCGCCCGGCGCCGAACATGGTCCACCTGCTGGAGGCGCACGGGGTGCGGGTGTTCTCGCTGCCCCCGGACTGCACCGCGGCGGGTCCGTTCTCCTGCCGCCACGACGGCACCCCGTACGTCTTCCTCGACCCGACCGCCGCGCCCGCGCGGACCCGCGTCGACGCCGCGCGCGAGCTGGGCAGGCTCGTCGGCGCCGACGACGTGGACGCGTTCGCCACCGCCTTCCTGCTGCCCCGCGCCGGCGTCCTGGCCGCGGTGCCCAGGGGCGCGCTGACCGAACAGGTCGTCGCCCACGCCGCCACCTGGCACGTCGACCCGCTCACCCTGGTCCACCGCCTGCGCGACCTCGGGCTGCTCACCCCCGTCCAGTACGCGGCCGTGTGCCGGCACCTGGCCCGCCGCCCGGCCGACGCGCCCCGCCGCGAGACGTCCCAGCTGCTGGCCAAGGTGTTCCGCGCGTTGCGCGAGCAGGGCACGACACCGCACCGCGTGGCCCGTGACCTGCTGCTCGACGTGGAGGAGCTGAACGGTCTGGTGTTCGGCCTCGTGCTCACCGCCCTGCCCGGTGAGGGCGCCGGCGCGGACCACCCCCGGCCGCGCCTCGCCCTGGTCCGGGGAGCGGGGTCGGGTGCGGGCTCGGGTGCGGGCGGGGTGCCCGGACCGGCGCCGGGGGTTCCGACCGGGGACTAGGCGTTCCGGGGCAGGCGGCGGACTTGCCAACTCGGGACCAGGGGCCGGACCGACGGCGAGGTCCGGGCAGGCGCCAGGTGTTTCGCCCGGCGCCGGGGTCCCGACCCGGCGCCAGGGTTCCGGGCAGGCGCCAGGGTTCCCACTCGGCGCTAGGCGTTCCGACCCGCGACCAGCAGAATTCCACGGGGCGCGGCCCGACCGCGCCCGGACGGAGGACCATCGTGAACCAGCCGCTCACCGCCGCCCAGCTGTTCGACGCCGTCGGACGCGGGTACGAGGACGCGTTCGGGCGCCCGCCCGCCGTGGACGAGGCGGTCCGCCTCCTGCTCGAACGCCTGCCCGAGCGGGCCCGCGTCCTCGACATCGGCAGCGGCACCGGCCGTCCCGCCGCCGAGGACCTCGCCGCCGCCGGGCACCGGGTGCTCGGCATCGACGTGTCGGGCACCATGGTCGAGATCGCCACCGAGCAGGTGCCCGGCGCCGAGTTCGTCCAGGCCGACGTCCGCGACTGGGAACCGCCGCACCGGTGGGACGCCGTCTGCGCGTTCTTCCCCTTCCTCCAGATGACACGCGACGAGGTCGAGGCCGTGCTGGGCCGGATCGCCCGCTGGCTGGAGCCGGGCGGGCTGCTGGCCCTGGTCACCGTCCCGATGGACGTCGAGGAGGTGGAGGTCCCGTTCCTCGGCCACACCGTGCGCCTGACCAGCTTCGCCGCTCCCGACCTCCTGCGCCGCGTCGAACGCGCCGGGCTGGTGGTCGTCGAGTCCCGCACCACCGCCTTCTCCCCCGACCGCGAGGGCCAGCCCGACGAGGAGCACCTGCTGGTGCTCGCCCAGGCCCGGGTTCAGGCCCAGGCCGCGGACGCGCCCCTGGCGTAGTCCGCGAACGACCGCCCGCCGTGGCCCAGGACGGCGGGCACCCCGTCGGACAGGTGCGCGTCGTGCCCGTCGCGGATCGCGGTCAACGAGCCGGTCAACAGCTCGGCGCAGTCGGGCGCCCTGCCCCCGTCGACGACTCGGTGTCGTCCATGCCGCTCGGTGTCCACGCGCCGTGGTCGCCGGCGTTCACGGCCGCCGCTGGTGCCGGGAGCTGGGCGACGACGTCGTGGGGCCCGCGTTCGGCATGGCGTTCAAGTGGGTGCGCGGTGTGCGGCCCAGCGACCACCGTGTGGTAGCTCTGCGGGCATGAACAACCTGGAAGACCTGCGGGACGCCCTGCGCCGGTTCGCCGCCGCGCGCGACTGGGACCGGTACCACACGCCGAAGAACCTCGTGATGGCCCTGTCCGGGGAGGTGGGCGAGCTGACCGACCTGTTCCAGTGGCTCACCCCCGAGGAGGCCGCCCGCGCCATGGAGGACCCCGAGCTGGCCTGGAACGTGCGGGACGAGCTGGCCGACGTCGTGCACTACCTGGTGCGCCTGGCCGACAAGCTCGACGTGGACCTGGTGGAGGCCGCGTTCGCCAAGATCGAGCGCAACGAGCGCCGGTTCCCGGCGGGCAACGGGTCGCTGGAGCCGGTGGAGTGACGGCGGGCCGGTGAAAAAGGCGGGGCTCACCGAATCACGCCGGTCACACGGTCACACGGTCACACGTAGGTGAGCAGGAGCAGGACCAGCGCGACCAGCAGCACCAGGGCGAGCACCGCCGGCGTCCACATCGGTGGCGGTGAACCTCGCGGGGCACGTGAGTGCCTGCCCCGTCGTCCCTGCGATCGCCACGGCACTGGAGACCTCCCCGTCCACGGATCGGTGCTCGTGCGGTTACCGTAGGGACGGATTCCGGGCGGGGGCGTCCCGTCACCCGCTCGCCTCGGGCACGTCGCCCGGTCAGCGGTCCTGCCCACCAGAACGTGACGACTCTTCAGGGGGCCCGGCGGTGCGGGTTGTGGTGGTGGGCGCGGGAATCGCGGGCCTGGCGTGCGCGCGTGCGCTGCTCGACGCGGGTCTGGACGTCGGCGTCGTCGAACGGTCCCGCGTCGTCGGCGGCCGGATGGCGACCAAGCGCTACGACGGACGTCGGGCCGATATCGGTGCCGGGTACTTCACCGTGTCGGACCCCCGGTTCGCCGCCGTCGCGCGGCGGTGGCGGGAGGCCGGGTTGGCCCGGGAGTGGACGGACACCTTCACCGTGCACTCCGGGGGCGAGGTCTCGCGGACCACCGGGCCCGTGCGGTGGTCGGCTCCGGGTGGGCTCCGGTCGCTGGTCGAGGAGCTGGCTTCAGGACTGGACGTGGTGACGTCCCGTGCCGTCGAGTGGATCGAACCCGGACCGCGCGTGGACGGCACGGCGGTGGACGCCGTCGCCCTGGCCATGCCGGGTCCCCAGGCGGCGCGCCTGCTCGATCCGCGCCTGCGTGAGACCTGGGCGGTGGCCGACGGGCAGGTGTGGTTGCCCTCGCTGGTCGCCACGCTGGTGTACGAGGAGCGGACCTGGACGGAGTTCCACGGGGCGTTCGTCAACGACCACCCGGTCCTGACCACCCTGTTCGACGACGGCAGTCGGCGCGGGGACGGTGCTCCGGTGCTCGTCGCGCACACCCGGGACGCCTTTGCGGAGCGGTACGTGGCCGATGCCCTGGCCGCTGGTGAGGAGATCGAGGCGGCGGTGCGGGAATTGCTGGGGCTGCCTGCCGCTGTGGGGGTTCACGTGCACCGGTGGACGTTCGCCCGGCCGAGCGAGGAGGGGCAGGCGCCGTTCCACCTCGATGACGGGATGGTGGGCATCGCCGGTGACGCGTGGGGCGTGCCGAGGGTCCAGACGGCGTGGCTCTCGGGGACCGCGCTGGGCGAGGCCATCGCCGCTCGGCTGTCCTGAGGGTTGGTGGTGTTGAACGCAAAAAGCCCTCAGGGGCACCCGTGATCACGGGTGCCCCTGAGGGAAAGAATGTTCGGCGGCGTCCTACTCTC